>CALKAJ010000076.1 GCA_937983305.1 uncultured Ignavibacteriota bacterium
CGATTATGAACTTGCAAAATCAATTATCGAAAAAGACGGTTACATTAAAGAAGAATTAAAAGCTGATTTGAAAAGAATTAATGATGCAAATATACCTGTTGATATAGTTTTTGAACAGGGCTTATAATTATTATAATTTTTTAAAAAGGATGTATTCCGGTTTGAATACATCCTTTTTTTTTATACATTTGTATAACCGTCACATAGTTTATAATCGTTATTCAAGTGCGACACAATAAACTGACCGCAATTGCTTCCCACAAGATTTTCGTCTTTTTCACCTATGCTGAGTATTACGTCGTAACCTGCCGATTTAATTTCATCTAAAAGGTAATTCTTATCTTCTTCATAAGCATTGAAGAATGATTCGACTTCGTTTCTTAACTTGCTATAAGTAGGATTTACCGGGGTAAGCTTTAGCATAAATAATTCAGGACTGAAATATTTTTTTAAAACACTTACCTCAAGCGGAGAATCTTTCATAAGTGCAAAATTGAGTGCAATTTTTCTGAACCCGTTTTTATACATCTTTTTTCCGATAACCGCCATCTCTTCAAAGGACATTTTCCTGACCGGAATTATTTTATTTCTTTTTTCAACATCTGTTGTATGAATGGAAAACTGCATCTGAAAATCTTTATCTGAATATAGATTTTGTCTGACTTCAATTAGTTTTTCAAAAAATAAATCGAAACCCTTGGGTGCAATGCTTGAAATTGAAGGAAGAATATTTATATCTTTATACCTGATGGGAAGCCATTTCAATACATCAATTACGTTAATATTCATTGCCGGCTCACCAAGTCTTGCAAATTGAATTTTTAGCATATCTGTTTTTATCTCACCTGAAGGAAATTTATCCTTAACTAAATATTCAATCTGAGCAATCATCTCTTCCTTCGAAAGTTTTCCCTTGAAGTAATAGCCTGCATCGCACATAAGGCACTTTACGGGACAGCCCGCAAGCGTAGATATTATTAACACCCATTTTTCGCTGATTTTACGCGGCGGTTGAACAGACTCCACAAATTCAATCAATCTTCCCTCTTCCAATTCCGCTATGATAACCTTTGAAAGATTATCCATAGCAGAAGTTTTTATAATTTTCATTTTACTCATTCTCTGATTTATAAATTCTCATTGCCGTTTCAACTCCGTCTCCAACCGAAAGGGAAATCTGCCTGAAATTTCCGTTAATTTTATCTCCTATACAAAAAAACTTTTTGTTTTTTATTTTATAATCTCTCGCAGGTTTTCTTCCAAAAGCAATCAGTACGTAATCTGCAATAACTGACTTTTCTTTTCCCCGGATTGTATTAAAATTCAATTTCAATTTTTTATCTTGCCCTGTAATATTATATATAATGTAATTTTTAAATATTTCAATATTTTTATTTTTCTTTGCTCTCTGCAATAACAAATCAAGACATCTGAAATTGCCGCTTCTGTTATATATCGAAACATTATTATTCTTTGACAAATTCAACGAATAATCAAATGCCGCGTCTCCTCCGCCAAGTACTGCTATTTCTTTGTTTTTAACGCTAAAAAGATTTTTAACTTCGTAGAATACTTTACTAACTGCTTTTTCATCTATAAAAATTTCCGACGGTTTTACAGGTTCGGTTCCTGTTGCATCAATAAGATATTTTGAGGAATATATTCCTTTTTCACTCCGGACTAAAAAATTATCCTGTTTATATTCAGCCGATTCAATTTCTTCAAACCTGATATCAATTTTATGATTTAAAAACTGCTTTCTAAGCAGAGAACAAAATTTCACTCCGCTGATTCCGTTTGGATAGCCTAAATAATTTTCTATAAGATTTGCATTTACCGCAAGTCCGCCTATTTCATTCCTTTCAAATACAAGCGGCTGAAAGCCCATCCTTTTCAACTGAATTGCCGATGATGCGCCTGCCGGTCCGCATCCGATAATTATTATGTCGCGGGTTTTTTTCAACGGTTATCTGCAATTTTATTTAATAATACAGGAACAGCATATCCAAACGATAAATTCAGAACTGTTGCCTTGTGAAATTCTCTGTTATAACAAGCTGTTCCATCAACAGAGAAAAAAACCTCATAACCCTTTAGAAAAGCAGAGCGGGCAGTATGCTCACAGCATAGATTTCCCATCACACCGCAAATCAAAATACGTTTTATATTTTTTGATTTTAAAAATGATTCAAGGTTTGTCCCCGAAAATGCATCATAATAAGTTTTAACAATTACATCTCCTTCAAAAATTATTCCGGAATAAATATCATCACCGGAAATTGAATTTTTCCACCATCTTAACATTGAAGAATCCGGGACATCAATATGTTTTGTATAAATCACGGGTAAATCGTAGCTCTTAAATTTCTTGATTGCGGAATTGATAAAAGGTATTATCGCAGGAGCAGAAGGGATAAATGCATTTGACTCCTCAATCAGAAAATAATTCTGCATATCAAGTACAAGCAAAGCACAATCCTCAAACGAAAAAGGAAATCTTTTTGATTTGTCAAATAAATTTGCACTTTCGAGAATTTTCAGGGATTCTGCTTGTATATTGCCGGGTGTGTAATAAATTTCTTTTCTTTGCAATAACTTTTAATTTGACGCAAAATAAGTAATTTTAAAAAGAATAAAAACTCAATTGCCGGATTTTACATATTCAATGCTTTTTTAACGGTCAAAATGAATATATCTTTATCAAATGGTTTTGATATATAGTAGTCACATCCGTTTGATAAAAATTCTTCACTGTCGCCTTTCATCGCAAAAGCAGTAACCGCGATAAACGGAACATCGTCATACCTTGTGTCTTTTTTAATTTCTTTAATTGTTTGAAGTCCTGTCAAACCTCTCCCGAGATTAATATCCATTAATACAAGATCGTATTTAATATCCTTTGTCTTAACCAATGCCTCTTCACCGGAAGAAACCGAATCAAGATTACATATTCCTCTCAATAATACTCCGACTAATTTCCTGCTTGTGTTATCGTCATCTACAAAGAGGACTCTCTTTTTGTCTTTGTTCTTTTGGATTCCTCCTGCAATCACTCCGACTGTTTGATTTTCCACTGTCTTTTTTTCCATTGTATTTATTTCACTATAGGGCAGTCTCACGGTAAATTCAGAACCTTTTCCTAATTCACTCTTAACCAAAATATCTCCTCCAAGTTTTTTTATAAAGTTTTTTGTAATGGTTAAGCCAAGCCCGCTTCCTTCAAAGCTTCTGCTGTAACCTTCACTAACCTGTCTGAATTCATCAAAAATATAACTTTGAGCTTCCTGTGGAATACCAATACCTGTATCTATTACCTTAATAAAAATATACTTCCTGCCGTCAATGATATCATCATACAGCTTAACGGAAACCCCGCCAACGCTTGTATATTTAATCGCATTATTTATCAGATTGTTAATTATTTCCGTGAATATCCTCTCATCTGTTCTGATTTCGCAGGTTATATTCGAATAGGAAAAATCAATTGTAATATTTTTATTTTTTGCGGCAAGTTCAAAAAACTTTATTATATCTTTTATAACTCTGACTAAATCAGTATTTGATAGATTCAAATCAAGTTTATTGGCTTCAATTCTTGATAAATCCAGTATCAGATTCAAAGTCTCCATCAATCTTTTCCCGTTCTGATTTATCAGCTCAGCCATTTCTTTTATTTCTTTATTTTCCACCTCCTGTGATATTAAATAAGAGAATCCAAGAATTCCGTTCATTGGAGTCCTTAACTCGTGGCTCATATTTGCGAGAAAATTTGATTTAAGCCTGCTCATCTCAACCGCTTTTTCTTTGGCATTAATCAATTCAAGTTCCGATTCTTTTTGCTTCGAAATATCACGTATTACCGTTACAAAATACTTTAGTTTCTCGTCTTTTTTAATCGGCTTTGAATATATTTCGGAAATAAAATGTGTCCCGTCTTTTTTTCTGTAAACATTTTCAAAATTCATATGCCCGTTTTTTTTCAACTGCTCTAATCCGATATCGTAAGATTTACGGAATGCTGTTTCATCAGGATATATAAATCCGGTTGTCTTTCCAATGAATTCTTGTCTTGTATATCCGAAAATTTCCTCAGCTGTTTTATTTACTTCAACTATCACTCTTGATTCGGGAATTGTAACCAAAACTCCGACATCAATGCTTGATAGAACTGCTTCAAGAAAATCCCTGTATTGACTAAGGTTATTTTCCGCATCCTTTTTTTCCGAAATATCATTTGCAACTACAAGTATTGTCTTATCGGATAATTTTGTAATTCTATATTCAAGAGTTGCATAACTGCCGTTTTTCATTTTTGTTGGTAATTCCCTGAAGAAATCTTCCCCAATTAATACTTTCCGGATACTTTCATCTAAATCACAATTGGTATCTTCGCTAACCAATGATTTTAAGTCCCTGATGAATAAGTCTTCCTTTTCATATCCGAGAATCCTGCAGAAAGTTTCATTGACATCAATAATCACGCCTTTGTTATTAAGAACTAAAATACAACTTGGAGACAGCTCGAATAACTTTCTGTATTGACTCTCATGTGATTTAAGGATTTCTTTGAAATTTTTTTGCTCTGTATAATCCGATGCAACACATATTATTGCTTCTAATTCACTTTTCGGATTAATAAATGGAGAAAACGAAAATAGCATTACTTTCTTTTCTCCGCCCTTGCAAACCACATTATATTCGCCAAAAAAATTATTTCCGGTTAATAAATCCTTTCTGATTTCATCCCTTGTTTTACCTTCAAATGCATCAAGATTTAACTGCAATGAAATTTTTTTGCCGATAGTTTCTTCGGTTTTCCAGCCGAATATAGTCTCAGCATATTTATTCCAGAATATGATATTTAAATTTATATCAACAGCAATAACCACTTCAGCCAATGAATCCAGAATTGCAGTATGCAATTCCGATGCGCTGCTTCTAACCTTGCTATCCCAGAATATCCCCATAATTGTTGTAATTAGGTTTCAAATTAATTATTCTTTTAAACAACTTAACAAAAACTTATTTATAACAACAGTAAATTACCCGCCGGCGGCACAAACCGGCGGGATATACTTATTTAGCGTAAATTTCGGTAATTTTTACAATAACTTCAACTGCTTTTTGCATCGTATTTAATGAAACGTATTCATAACGTCCATGGAAATTCATTCCGCCTGCAAAGATATTCGGACATGGTATTCCCATATATGAAAGCTTTGAACCGTCTGTTCCGCCTCTTATCGGCATCACTCTTGGTTTTACTCCTGCAAGCTCCATAGCTTTTTTTGCGTTTTCTACTATATGCATTACAGGTTCAACTTTCTCACGCATATTATAATACTGGTCAACTAACTCTACTTTTACTACATCTTTACCATATCTTTCACTCAGGAAATCTCCGACTTTTTTTGCCATTTCCTTTTTTGCTTCGAATTTTTCTCTGTCGTGATCTCTCACAATATATACAATCGTTGAATTTTCTACTGTTCCTTCCATCTTTATTAAATGGAAAAATCCGTCATAATCCTTTGTAAATTCAGGTCTCATATTTACGGGTAACAACTGATTATACTCCATCGCAATAAGCATTGAATTCAGCATTTTGTCTTTTGCATATCCGGGATGAACATTCCTTCCCTGAATCTTTACGGTCAATTTTGCGGCATTGAAATTTTCGTATTCAAGTTCGCCTTCCGAGCCGCCATCCATTGTATAGGCGTATTCGGCACCGAATTTTTTAACATTGAATTTATCTACGCCTCTTCCAATTTCTTCATCAGGTGTAAATGCCACTTTCACTGTTCCGTGTTTTATTTCAGGATGGTTTATCAGATAATCCATCGCTGTCATAATTTCCGCTATACCTGCTTTATCGTCCGCTCCGAGGAGTGTACTTCCGTCAGTTGTAATAACGGTATGACCTTTTAACTTTTTTAATTCCGGGAAGAGACTTGTTGCGAGAATAATATTGTTCGCTTTATCAAGAATTATATCTTCTCCGTTATAGTCCTTGTGGATTTGAGGTTTAACATTTTCGCCTGACATATCCGGACTTGTGTCAACGTGTGATATAAATCCAATCACAGGCACTTTCTTATCCGTATTAGCGGGTAATGTTGCATAGACGTAGCCGTTTTCGTCAATTGCAACTTCTTTCATTCCCATTTCCTCAAGTTCTTTTTTTAACAGATTAAGCAGGTTGTACTGCTTTTCTGTGCTGGGGCAGGTCTCCGAGTTTTCGTCAGACATTGTATCTATGGCGATATATCTCAAAAACCTTTCTAATAATTTATTCATTTTAATTTTTGTTTACTTAAAAAAACAAGATACGCAAAAGACACAGACTTAACGCAGATTTTCACTGTTCCGGATTATTACTGTAAATTTTTCTTGAGAACTCAGGTTTCTTACCAAAATTTAAAATCATACCTAATTCATATTCGGTAGCTCTTAAATAATTCATTAACTGATATTCAAACTGCTTGGCAATTGTTTCGGCAGCTTTTATTTCAAGAATAATTTTTTTTTCAACAATCAAATCGGCGTAATATTCACCGACACTTATTCCTTTATACGTTACATCAATTTTACATTCTTTTTCAACAAATAGTCCGTTCTTTTGAAGCTCAAATAACAATGCATTATGATAAACTTTTTCGAGAAAACCATATCCCAATGTTTTATATACTTCAAAAAAACTTTTTAAAATTGTTTCTGTTATGTCTTTATAAAGAAATTCCATTATTTTTTAAAATTCTGTGATTATCTGTGTTAACTCTGTGTATTCTGCGTATCTAAAATATTTTTTATTGAAAATCCGTCTAATCTGTGTATTCCGTGTTCAATTCTTTTAAATCATATATTAATCTTCGGGTTTGCCTTTTAGCGAATCCCAGATAAAGTAAGCTGCGATTGCAAAGAACATCACCAATGCGATTATTTCCGCTGAATGTGATTCAAACCATGCTTCATTAACAAAATTAATTCCGCCGAATCTCAAGCCTGCACTGATAACGCCCATAAGAGCACCGCCTGCAATAAAGCCGGACGCAATTAATGTACCTCTTTCTCTTCTTGCATTATTGATTTTTTCATCTTTGCTTCTTGTTGAAACAAAGTGAGAAATAATACCTCCGATTAAAATAGGTGTATTAAGCTCAAGCGGAATAAACATTCCAAGCGAGAATGCAAGAGCGGGAACTCCAATCATAGTAAGAATTAACGACATTAAAGCACCTGCAATATAAAGCATCCAGGGAGCCGGCTGACCTGACATCATAGGACCAATAACTGCTGCCATTGCATTTGCCTGTGGAGCAACGAGTGCGTTTTCTCCGACAAATCCGTAAGTCTTATTCAATACGATAATAACACCGCCGACTGTTACCGAAGATACAACTGTTCCAAGCATCTTCATTGTCTGCTGTTTTACCGGAGTTGAACCAAGCCAGTAACCGACTTTCAAATCCGTAATTGCACCTCCTGCCATAGATAATGCAGTACATACAACTCCGCCGATAATCAATGCGGCTACCATTCCTGTCTCACCTGAAAGACCGACAGATACCATAACAACCGAAGTTAATATCAAAGTCATTAATGTCATTCCGGATACAGGATTCGTACCTACAATAGCAATTGCATTTGCCGCTACAGTTGTAAATAGGAAAGCTATTATAAATACTATTAATACTCCGATGACTGCATATAATAAATTATGAACAACACCAAACTGGAAGAATAAGAAAATAAGTATTAAGGAAATCAAAAGACCGCCTGCAATAATTTTCATTGAAAGATCTTTTTGTGTTCTGATTACTTCTTTGTTTGCATCGTGTTTTCCGCCCATTTCTTTTATTGCAAGACCAAAGGCACTTTTAATAATCTTTGAAGAACGGATGATACCGATAACACCTGCCATAGCTATTCCGCCGATACCGATAGGTCTTACATAAGCTCTGAATATTTCTTCCGGTGTCATTGCACCGACAAGCTTCGTAACACCAGCTCCGATTGTTACGGTAAGTCCGGGAGCAAAATGATTTATTATCGGAATAACAAAATACCAGCCGACAAAAGAACCTGCGGCAATGATGGCACCATATTTCAAACCTACTATGTAACCAAGACCGAGAACTGCCGAGCCGACATTAAGTTTGAAAATTAATTTTGTTTTTTCCGCGAGCAAATCACCTATTGGAAGTACTCTTGTTGTAAATACTTCACTCCACCATCCGAATGTTGCAATGATGAAGTCATAAATACCGCCGATTAATCCACTGACGAGAAGAAGCTTCGCCTGATTTCCGCCTTTTTCGCCTGAAACCAGAACTTCAGTAGTTGCGGTTGCTTCCGGGAAAGGATATTTTCCGTGCATATCGGAAACGAAATATTTTCTGAACGGTATTAAGAATAACATTCCAAGAATACCGCCGAAAAGTGAGGCGAGAAATACCTGATAAAATTCTGCTTGTAAATTTAAAATATAAAGTGCAGGTAATGTGAAAATTGCACCTGCAACAACGAGACCGGAGCTTGCTCCGATTGATTGCACAATGATGTTTTCACCAAGTGCATTTTTCCTTTTGGTAAGAAATGAATAGCCGACTGCAATAATTGCAATAGGAATGGCTGCTTCAAATACCTGACCAATTTTCAGACCGAGATATGCTGCTGCAGCCGAGAAAAGCACCGCAAGCAGTAAACCCATAATTACGGAATAAGGTGTAATTTCCGGAGGATTGGAAAGCGGTGACATTATCGGTTGATATTCTTCACCTTCTTTCAGCTCCCTGTATGCATTTTCCGGAAGACCTTTTCCTGTTGAAACGTGCTCTGACATAAGCTGTTAATTTAAGTTTATAAAATTATTGAGTTACTTTTTCCAATTTCTTCATTACTGAAAATATAAATGCACCTGATATCACACAACATACTACAAATATTGCCCATACCTGCCATACGTTCACAAGTACCCACATCGTACTGCCTACAAAAAGCAATTGATTTCCAAGTGCAGTAGCTCCAAGCCATCCGCCTTGCATC
The DNA here is from genome assembly GCA_937983305.1 of uncultured Ignavibacteriota bacterium. GTDB lineage: Bacteria > Bacteroidota > Ignavibacteria > Tepidaquicellales > Tepidaquicellaceae > DSSM01. The sequence goes on from CALKAJ010000076.1 coordinate 9,049, forward strand.
AGACCCTGGAATCTTGGAGGAGCAACCTTTGATACAAATGAAAGTCCCATCGGGCTTAAGAATAATTCCGCAACAGTGAGAAGCAGATAAGTTCCAATTAACCAATATGCAGATACTCTGTCGGGAGATGGAGCATCACCAAGAGATTTCGGTGACGGCAATCCAATCGAAGAAAATACTAAAAATCCGAAAGCAATAGCGGCAAGGAACATACCTATTCCTATTTTCCTTGGAGTAGAAGGTTCTTTTCCTGCTTTCCTAAGCCAGCCGAAGAATCCTACAACCACAGGCGTTAGAAATACAATAAATATCGGATTAAACTGCTGGAATATTTCCGGTTCAATTGAATTTGCATCAGAGTAAGTACCGTACAGGTAATAAGTCAGATATCCGCCCACTACTAAAAGTAAAGCACCAAGACCTCTCATTGCGGGCTTGCTTGATTTTTTAACAAGAAATACAATACCAAGTATTGCGGCAATAATAGAGAGAAACGCTCTTAAATCAAAAAACATATAAGTAAATGCGTCAACAACCTTCACCGTATAATCTCTTGCAAAAAACGTAAGTGTTAAGCCGTTTTGATGAAATGACATCCAGAAGAAAATCACAACAACAAAAACAAGACCAAGAACTATTAATCTTTGTTTTTCTTCTGCTTTCGGCATTTCAAGAATCTTTGAGTCTTTCTTGACCTGTTCTTTTCTGTCAGGTAAATGACTTTTGAAAATAATATATGTAATTAACGAAATCACCATTGCAACAGCGGCAACTCCAAAAGCAAGATTGTAACCTGTTGCAAATGCCTGCAAATAATTATTTGCAAATGCAGTTACATCGGTAATATTCATTCCGGTAACTTTATTTGCAAGTGTTTGAAGCTTCGTCATATCAGTCAATTGTCCGTTAATCAACTGGTGGCATAGTTTCGGTAAATCGGAATCATAAGTAAATCCCTGTGTACTCAAGAACCAGCTTCTTATTGAGCGTGCTGCACTTGGTGCAAAAAACGCACCAATGTTAATTCCCATATAAAAAACACTGTAAGCCGAATCTCTGAGCGAACTGTATTTCGGGTCATCATACATCTGCCCTACAAGTGCCTGAAGATTTCCCTTGAATAAACCATTACCGAGTGCAATTGTAAAAAGTCCGACAAGAGTAATAGTAAGTCCAAATCCGGGAATTGCAACAAGAACATAACCGAGGAACATTACGATAATACCTATTAAAATTGTTCCTTTGTAGTTCTGAGTTTTATCTGCGATTAAACCGCCAACGAGAGAGAGAGCATAAATTGAAAAATAAAAAATACTGTAAATCAAACCTGTATCATCAGCTGCAAGACCGAATTTTGCCTGCAGAAAAAGTACAAGTATAGCCATCATTGTGTAGAATCCGAATCGCTCCCCCATGTTTGCGAAGAATGCTACGAATAAGCCTTTTGGATGTCCTTTAAACATAAAGTAATAATTTGAAGTTTTAAAGAAGCAAAAATTTTAAGAAGCAAAAATTATTGTAAATATAAATATATTCATACACTTATTCAAATTAAATATGTTTCTTAATATGCGGTTATTCTTTTTAAATTGAATATTAAAATAAAATATGTTTTCTTTGAACAAATTGAAATTGCACCTTCGAGTGCTAAATAAAATATAACTAATGACTGAAACAATTAAAAAAGTTTTAAACGACTCCAAATCAGCAAGGTGGACAGCGTTGCTTATTGTTTCGTTTACAATGTTTGCAGGTTATTACCTCGCAGACGTTATGGCTCCGCTTGACGGATTGCTTCAAAAAGAACTTGGCTGGAACAAAACTGATTATGGTTGGTTCACAGGTGCTTACGGGTGGTTTAACGTGTTTTTGTTTTTCCTGATTTTTGGAGGTATCATACTCGATAAAATGGGAGTCAGGTTTACCGGACTTGCCGCCGCTGCAGTTATGGTTGCGGGAGCCGCCCTGAAGTATTGGGCAGTTTCAACCCCTTCGCTTGAAGGAAAAAGCTGGGATATTTTATTCTGGACTTTCCCTGCTCAGGTGTGGCTTGCGGCGCTCGGTTATGCAATTTTTGGTGTCGGTGTTGAGGTTGCCGGTATAACTGTTTCAAAAATAATTGTAAAATGGTTTAAGGGACACGAACTCGCTCTTGCAATGGGTCTTCAACTTTCAATTGCAAGACTTGGAACTGCACTTGCTCTTTCAACTTCCCTTCCCATTGCAAAAGCATTCGGTCACGTATCCACTCCGATACTTATATGTTTGCTAATGCTTGTTATCGGTTTATTAGCATTCTTTGTTTACACATTTAACGATAAGAGGCTTGAGAAATCTATCAAGGAAGCAAAATTAGATACAGGAGTTGAAACCTCGCCTGATGAAGAATTTAAGATTAAAGATATTCTCAGTATTATCACAAACAAAGGCTGGTGGTATGTTTCGATTCTTTGTGCTTTGTTTTATTCCGCTGTTTTCCCATTCCTGAAATATGCCACGTATTTTATGGTAAATAAATTTGGTGTTGAAGAAAATCTTGCAGGCATTATTCCCGGACTCCTACCGTTTGGAACAATTTTGCTGACGCCTGTTTTTGGTAACCTTTACGATAGAAAAGGAAAAGGTGCAACAATTATGATAATCGGCTCTTTGCTTATAATATTAGTTCACCTCTTATTTGCTGTTCCGATTCTCAACAGCTGGATTATTGCAATTATTTTGATGATTGTACTCGGTATTGGTTTTTCACTCGTACCGTCTGCTATGTGGCCCTCTGTTCCGAAAATTATTCCGGAAAAGCAGCTTGGCACTGCCTATGCTTTGATTTTCTGGGTTCAAAACGCATGGGCACTTATGTTTGTTCCGGCTCTTATCGGATGGGTTCTCGATACGTATTGTATTACCGGAACATCAATTGTTGACGGACAGGAAGTTACATCTTATAATTATACAATTCCAATGATTTTATTTATGTCATTTGGAATCACTGCTTTGTTGTTTGCCTTCCTGCTGAAACTTGAAGATAAGAAGAAAGGTTACGGACTACAGTTACCAAACATTAAAAAATGAAATTTAAAATAATTTTCTTGAATAAAAAAATATTATGATTAAAAAACTCCTTCCTGCCATTTTAATAATTATTACAGCTGCTGTTTTTGCATATACAACAGGATGCGAAAATATCAGAGAGGCAGAATACATTGGGAGATTATCGGGGAGAGTAGTTGATTCAAATTCCGGTACACCTCTTTGGGGTGCATTGGTTTATACAATACCGACATCAACTTCAGTTTATACCGATTCAACAGGCTACTTTAAAATCGGAGGTTTCCGGTTTGGTTCAAGCGGCGGTTCAATCACTGCAATAATTGAATATCCGGGTTACATTACTAAGCAACAGAGTGTGTATTTAAAAACACTTGATACGGCTACATATTTCGTTTTCAGACTAAGACCGGCTAAATAAGTTGAAAAAAAATATTAATTTGATTATATTGATAGTTCTATAAAATTCGATATAACCCGCTCCCATCGACTAGGGGTTAGGTCACCACTCTTTCACAGTGAAAACACGGGTTCGAATCCCGTTGGGAGCGCAAAAAAAAACCGTGATAATTATTTTATCGCGGTTTTCTTATTATACAGTGAAAACATCCCGAGTACTCGGGAAATCCCGTTGGGAGCGCCCCAAAAAAGACCGTGATAATTATTTATCGCGGTTTTCTTATTATACAGTGAAAACATCCCGAGTACTCGGGAAATCCCGTTGGGAGCGCCAAAAAAAAGACCGTGATATTTATTTTATCACGGTTTTTTATTTTACTCTTTTTTTATTTTACTCTTTTTTTTATTTAATCAGTATCATTCTGATAATTGAAGAATAAGCCGGCGTCTCCAATCTCGCAAAATAAACACCGCTGCCTAATTCCTTCCCGGAAAAACTAACACTGTATTTCCCGGAATTCAGCTTATTATCAATCAAAACCGAAATCAATCTGCCCGACATATCATAAACCGACAACTTTACGTTTGAATTTTCAGCAATGTCAAAATTAATTTTAGTTTCCGGATTAAAAGGATTCGGATAGTTCTGATATAAATTAAACTTTTCGGGAATTACGGAGCCATTCCCCGAAATATTATCCGGCAACGAAATGAACCACCAGTAATTTGAAAAAGGTCCGTATCCAAATGTATTCCCGGCTCGAACTCTCCAGTAGTATGTAATATTAATTCCTATTTTTCCGTTCGGAATTGTATAGCTTGTTGTACTCAAAGTCGCAGTATCGGTCAAGATTGCAAAATCCGGAACAGTAGAAATTTGCAATTTATAATTCAACGCCCCTGAAACACTGCCCCAGACAAGCGTTGGAGTTTGTGTTGTTCCAATTGTGCCGTTAGGTGGAGAGATTAAAACAGGAGCCGGTGGAGTAACGGAAGTTGAAAAATTCCAGATTGATGACCAGGGACTAACTCCGTAAAGGTTCAGTGCACTCACACGCCAGTAATAAGTATATCCGGGAGATAACTTACCGTTAGAAACATAATAATTCGTTGTATTGACGATTGCCGAGTCCGTAATAACATTAAACAAGGGAACAGTGGAAATCTGAACTTTATATTGAGTTGCTCCGATAGAAGCAATCCATATTAAAGTAGGTGTTGGAGATACATTTATGGAATTATTTGCAGGAGTAACCAATACAGGTGCCGCCGGAGTTGAATAACCGCCTGTAGTCGTTTTTAGAATTATTCCTCCTCTACCTGCCGCAAATCCTGTATTCTGGTCAAGGAACTGAACTCTGCCAATCCAATATGAAACAGGAACAGATTGGCTAATCCAGTTTTCTCCACTGTTTGTGGTTACCATAATCAAAGGAGTTGACCCATTGTAATTTCCTCCGCAAAGATATCCGGTAGTGTTATTTAAAAAATGTATATGATTTATCCAGAACGAATTCCCAAGCGTCTTTGGAACCCAACTGTTACCTCCGGTTGTTGTTTTTATTAAAGTGCTGTTATACCCTGCAATAAAACCGGTAGAAGCATTAAGCATTTTAATTGAATGTAAGTTTGATGTTAAAGTATTTGATTGTTCGAACCAGCTCACACCTCCGTCAACAGTTTTAAATATTTTTCCGGATAAACCTGCAACCCAACCTGTGTATTGGTTAACAAAATTAATTCCAACAAAAGCATATGGCGCCACAAATTTTGTTGTAAAGGTTAATCCGGCATCTGTAGTTTTAATAACATACCCCTCACCTGTCGAAAACCAACCCGTTGTTGAATTAATAAATGACTCATTAAAAACTACACCAATATTGCCGTAAAAAATTTGATTCCAGTTGGCTCCGCCGTTGGTAGTTTTCTGAATAACTGCAATATTCTGATTATCATTACCACCTGAAATCCAGCCTGTATTTTGATTAATAAAATAAGCTGATAAAAAGCCGGAATTCCAGCTCGTTGCCTGCGTTACCCAATTCGAACCGCCATTTGTTGTTTTTAGAACATTTGCCGAGAAGCCCACAATCCAACCGGTATTATTATTAAGAAAGTACATTCCCCTGAGCTCATAAGATACTCCGCTGTTTAAATTTACCCAACCTGATTGAGGGTAAATTGCCGATACTGCCGCGAATAAAAGGACAGTTAAAATTACGCCTCGCATTTTTTCCTCCGTTCTTGGAAGTTAAAAAAGAAAAGGTTAATTTGAAAACAACAAAACCTGAGATTTTAATCGTTACCAAAGATGACTACGTAATCAGACTTATACTATATATATAATGTAAAAAACAATTAAATTAAAATCAATTAATTAAGTTACTTAATATGAATCATTCTCTTTGTTTCCGTAAAGTCACCGGTTGTCAATCTGTAGAAATAAATACTGCTTGATAGATTTTTTGCATCAAATAAAACTTCATACCGTCCGGTTTCAAGTTCGCTGTCAACTATATCCGCAACAAGTTTTCCGGTTATATCAAATACTTTTAATTTTACATTACCCGATTTCTTTACTTCAAATTTAATCTTCGTTTTTGAATTAAATGGATTTGGATAATTTTGCTCTAATCTGTATTCTGTAATTATTCCGCTTTCTAATTTTTTTATTGAAGTCCAGAATGGATATAGCGTAAAGTTTATATTATTAAGTGTTCCGCCGGATGGCATATAAACAGCAATACTGTCAGATTTATATCCGGGTCTGTTTGAATATATGTTATACGTTCCGGAAGGCATATTATTGAGCAAATAATACCCGTCGTTATTTGAGAATGTAAAGCCTCTTATTTCATTATTCAGTTTTGCATACAATAAAACATCTTTTAATCCCGGCAATGGATTATAAGTTGTTTTAAAAACACTTCCCGTGATAGTACTCGAAGTTGTTGCAATGTTTGCCCTGATAACGCCGACGTTAATATTATTTAAGTTGGAAGTTACATAAAGCACTGTTGCATTTTCCCAGGTTATGGAAGATGGATAATATGTCGGAATAAAATCCACTACAGGAGTTGAATTCGGATAAGGCCTGATGTAAACCGAATCTGTCCTCACATTTGGCAAAATATAAGTTCCGTTAGATTGTATTCCGGTTGAATCTATCGTTTCCATCTGCATAGTTGAATAATTCAGTTTCAAAGCCTTCACATATCCTCCGGATACAGGTTGATTGTTATCTGCATATTTAACAGTTCCTGTAACGGTGTGAATTGAATCACCTGTAATATCAGACAATAAGCGTCGCCAAACGGAATAGCCCCAAGTTCCTGCAAAGATGTAATTGTTTGCGATGAATAAAGAAGAGACAGACGGGATTTTATTCCATCCCTGATTTTTTTGAGTCCAGCTTTGTCCGTTATTTGTGGAGATATAAACGCCGCTATCTATTGCACCTGCAAAGATTATATTTCCGTTTATGGCAAATGAACGTACAGATTTATTATTCAACCCCGTTATAGTCCAGTTTGTGCCGTTATTTGTTGAGAGATAGACGCCTTGATTATAATTACATCCAGCAAATATATTATCTCCGCTTGCGGCAATGGACATAACATATTGATTACTCAAACCCATTAGTGTCCAGCTCGTGCCGTTATTTGTAGAGAGATAGATGCCGCCATAATCTGTTCCTGCAAATATATTATTTCCGCTTATCGCAAGGCAAAGGATATCCTTATTATTCAAAGTTGTTTGAGTCCAGGATTGTCCGTTATTTGTGGAAAGATAGACACCGCTACCTAATGTCCCTGCAAAAATATTATTTCCGCTTATGGCAAGGGAATAAACAGATTTATT
>CALKAJ010000077.1 GCA_937983305.1 uncultured Ignavibacteriota bacterium
TTCAACAAGCATTACCGTTTTAGTTCCGTCAGATAGAGTTCGTAGTTCGGGTTTATTTATTGATTGATTCAAATAGACATTTTCAGATATATCTTCCGGTATCTGCTTTTCAATTTCATAAACCAATGGAAGTGAAAGTGTAAATACAGAACCCTTTCCCGGGGCACTTTCAACCGTAAGAGTACCTCCAAGTAAGTTTGCATATTTTTTGCTTATCGCAAGTCCAATGCCTGAACCTCCAAATCGTCTGGATATCCCGGAATCAGCCTGCCTGAATTCATCAAATATATGGAGGAGGTTCTCTTCGCTTATACCTATACCCGTATCGGCTACTAATATTGCAGCCTGTACGTCTGTCTTTTTCACCGAAATATTTATGCCTCCCTTTTCAGTAAATTTAATCGCATTCCCAATAAGATTTTGAAGTATATGGCTGAACTTGGATATATCGGTTATGATTTCAATCTCACAGTTGCCCAAATCAAATTCAAGCGTGATGTTCTTTTCGTCTGCCTGCGGTTTTATCATACTTACAAGCTCCTTGATTGAATTGCAAAGTTCAAACTTTGATATATCTATTTCTACCATTCCCGATTCAATTCTTGAAATATCAAGAATATCATTAATCATAGTAAGCAGGTTTTTTCCGTTTCGTTCAATCACCTCAAGATAGTTGTGCTCATCATCGGGAATTTTCTTTGCCAGCCTCCGATTCAGGACTCCGGAAAGTGCTATTACGGAATTTAGCGGTGTCCGCAGCTCGTGGCTCATATTCGAAAGAAAACTGGTTTTTAGTTTGCTTGCTTCGCTAAGCTGATTTTTCTGCATTTCGAGTTCGCGGTTTTGTTCGGTCAGTTCTGCAGCTTGAGATGTCAATTCACTTTGTTGTATTTCCAGTTCGCTTTTTTGAGCCTCCAATCTGGCTGAAATTTCTTTAATTCTTTGATATGCCAGAATCCCTTCAATGCGGGTATTCAGGGTAATATGATTTTTTTCTATTAAGCGAATGGAACTCGGGTTATAAACGCCAACGCTTGCCAATGATATTATAGCAATGACTTCTGCTCCCGAAAGGATGGGAATTGTTACTATTTCATTTGGTATAAATTTGCCATTAACTGTGTTATAGAGAAAGCGGGTTGTCTCGGGAATATTCTTTAGATGCTGAATTTTTTGTGTATTAAGTACAGTGCCTAATTCTCCTTCATTCCCGGCAGCCGAAAATGATTTTTTGGCATCATTATTAATACCGATTGATTCGAAATGTTCGAAAGATTTCTTATCCTCACTAAGCAGATAGATCGGAAGAGCGTCGTGTAGGGTAAGAGTGTAGAGCTTGGTGTTG
>CALKAJ010000078.1 GCA_937983305.1 uncultured Ignavibacteriota bacterium
ATGGTGATTCGTGACTGGAGTTCAGACGTGTGCTCTTCCGATCTGATTCAAAAAAATCAGGGATGGAATTCAATACGTCCCGTGCCAGCATTACAAATTACAAATAACTACATCTTCGCCGGTACCCAAGGACAATCCGTCTGGCGCCGTTCCCTTTCGGAAATAATCGGTATTCAAAACATAAGCTCGGAAATTCCATCAGCATTTTCACTTGAGCAGAATTATCCGAATCCGTTTAATCCAATGACAAGAATTAAGTTTCAAGTTCCAAGTTCCAAGTTTGTAAAGTTAATAGTCTTCGATATTTTAGGCAAAGAAGTTGCAATACTTGTAAATGAGTCGCTGCAGCCCGGCACTTATGAAACTACGTTTGATGCTGGCAACATTGCGAGCGGAATTTATTTTTACAGATTGGAAACAAACAGCTACACAGAAACAAAACGTATGACATTAGTAAAATAACAAACTTTTCGCAGGTCAGTGCATTTTCTCTGATCTGCACAATTTTAAAAATGAAATAAAGAAAAACATTAGAAATAATAAATATGAAAACAATAATTGCAATTTTCGTAACGCTTTTTGTTATTCTTAATTCTTCTTTCCTAATTCTTAATTCCTCAGCCCAATGGGTGCAAAGCGACGGCATCTATGGCGGAAGAGTGCGTTCCATTGCCATCAGCGGTAATAATATATTTGCAGGGACATATGATAATGGCGTCTATCATTCCACAAATAACGGCACAAGCTGGACGCAAACGGCTTTGAATAATAAATCTATTGCTTCTCTTGCCATAAGCGGAAATAATATCTTTGCGGGATGCGGTTATAGTGAAGGCGTCTATCTCTCCACCAATAACGGCACAACCTGGACGCAAACGCCTTTGAATAATCAAACTGTTTTTTCCCTTACCATAAGCGAAAATAATATTTATGCAGGGACATATTATGGCGTATATCTCTCCACGAATAACGGCACAAGTTGGACGCAAACTGCTTTGAACAATATAGCTGTTTATTCCTTTGCTACCAGCGGAAATAATATCTTTGCAGGGACATCTTATGGCGTATATCTCTCCACTAATAACGGCACAAATTGGACACAAACTGCTTTGAACAATATAGCTATTTATTCCTTTGCTACCAGCGGAAATAATATTTTTGCAGGGACGGGATTATTTGGCGTTTATCTCTCCACAAATAACGGGCAAAACTGGACGCAAACGGTTTTGAATAATAAATCTGTTGCTTCCCTTGCCATAAGCGGAAATAATATTTTTGCAGGGACAACGAACAGCGGAGTCTATCTCTCCACCAATAACGGCACAACATGGGCTCAAGCGACTTTGAATCAAGGAAGTGCTTTTTCCCTTGCCATAAGCGGAAATAATATTTTTGCCGGGACAGAAGATTACGGCATCTATCTCTCCACAAATAACGGCACAACATGGACGCAAACAGCTTTGAATAATAAAAATGTTCTGTCCTTTGCCATAAGCGGAAATAATATTTTTGCAGGGACAACGAACAGCGGAGTCTATCTCTCCACCAATAACGGAACATCATGGACTCAAACGGCGTTGAATAATAAAACTGTTTATACCATTGCCATAAGTGGAAATAATATTTTTGCTGGGACAGGTCAATACGGCGTCTATCTCTCCACAAATAACGGACAAACCTGGACGCAAACTGCTTTGAATAATCAAACTGTTCGTTTCCTTGCCATAAGTGGAAATAATATTTTTGCAGGGACAGGTCAATATGGCGTCTATCTCTCCACCAATAACGGCGTATCCTGGGCACCAACGGCTTTGAGTAATAAAGATGTTCGTTCTCTTGCCGTAAGCGGAAATAATATTTTTGCAGGGGTATATTACGATTTTATAAGTGGATCAAGTGGTGTTTATCTCTCCACAAATAATGGCACATCATGGACAAAAACTGCTTTGAATCAAGGAGATGTTTCTTCCCTTGCCATAAGTGGAAATAATATTTTTGCTGGGACAGGTATATTTGGTGTCTATCTCTCCACCAATAACGGCACAACCTGGACGCAAACTGCTTTGAATAATAGAACTGTTTATACCATTGCCATAAGTGGAAATAATATATTTGCAGGAACATGGCAATACGGCGTCTATCTCTCCACCAATAGCGGACAAACCTGGATACAAAAAAATCAGGGTTGGAACGTAATACCAACTGTAAATGCTTTACTCGCAGCAAACAACTACATCTTCGCAGGCACGGGCGAACAATCAGTCTGGCGCCGAAACTTCTCGGAAATAATCGGTATTCAAAACATAAGCACAGAAATTCCTTCCGCTTATTCACTTGAGCAGAATTACCCGAACCCGTTTAATTCAATGACAAGAATTCAGTTTCAAGTTCCAAGTTCCAAGTTTGTAAAGTTAATAGTCTTCGATATTTTAGGCAAAGAAGTTGCAACCCTTGTAAATGAGTCGCTGCAGCCCGGCACATACGAAACCACTTTTGATGCAGGTAAGCTTGCGAGCGGAATTTATTTTTACAGATTGGAAAGTGAAAACTTTGTTGAAACAAAGAGAATGTCGTTAGTTAAATAAAATTTTCAAGCTCTACGACTCTGTTAGGAGTTATGTGTTTACAATTCTGATTCCAAAGCTCGGGCTTTGGAATCTTTTTTTATTTAGAAATGGTTTCGGAGCCCGGGGTTGGTGTGAATTCAACTATATAGTTGAGTATCTTACATTATTATAGTGATTACTCTATTTTATAGTTGACTTTTGAAACTATAATCAATATTTTTACGTTAAATCATATGAATACAGTTGAAACAGTTAAGTATTATTTGAATGATCTATTTGCGAAAGGAGAATATTGGGAGTTTGGAAAGAGAATAAAAAGCACGGATGTTTATATTAAAATAAACAAAGGTAAGGCGAGCAAACCGGCGATATGTATATCATTCCATAAGGCAAAATACAAAATGACTTTTCCGTTAATTAATAAATAAATTAAAATGAAGAAAATAATCGAATCACCATACGCAAATGGAAAAGCGGAATTAAAGTATGAAATTTCAAATGAGACATTCAGAAAAGAAATTTTCAAAGTCCGTAAATATTTTTACAAATGCAAAAAGACGTGGAAAGAATTTACGACGAGCGAGGCGGGAGATTTAAATATAATACAGCTATTTAATATGTATAGAGAAAGAAAGAAGGTATTGTTTCCGGAGCAGATAACTGAAATGAGGGAGCGATATGGGCTTTCGGCGGCAAAGATGTCTGAGGTACTCGGGTTTGGGGCAAATACATACAGCAATTATGAAAAGGGTGAGATACCGAATGATTCGAATTCGACGCTATTGAATCAGGCATATAAACCGAAAGGCTTTTTATCAATCATTAAGGAAAAGGAGGATTTGTTCACTAAAAAGCGGTTTCAAATATTACGCAATAGAGTCGAAGAAATAATTGTTGAACGAGATAGTTTCTGTTTAAGAGATTATTTATTTTCAGATAATACAAAGCCTACGGAGTTTACCGGATATAAAATGCCAAACATTGCAAAGATAGAGAATGTAGTAATCTATTTTCTACAAAATCCATTTACATACATAACGAGGTTAAACAAATTATTATTCTACAGTGATTTTTTGAATTTTAGCGAAACCGGTTTCTCCATAACAGGGCTGCGTTATGCAGCAATAGATAAAGGACCGGTTCCAAATAATTATAATTTATTATACAGTATTTTAGAAAAAGAGGGAGCAATAAATTGCGATAATGTTGTAATGAAGGATTATGAATTTTCGAAGTATGAACCATTGAAGAAATTTGATAAAGCGATATTTAAAAGCAAAGAGTTAGAAGTATTAAAAAGGGTTTTGGAAAATTTTGAATACGAGAAGACGGCAAAAATAATTGATATAAGTCACGAAGAAGAGGGCTGGAAAAGGAATATTAAAGCAAAAGGATTAATAAGCTACAAAGAATATGGATTGGAATTAATGGCATTTTAATAAACAACGCGAAATTGGTACCGGAAGGAATCGAGGGAATTGTACCTTATAAGGGACCATTGAAAGATACGATATATCAGATACTCGGGGGATTGAAATCGGCGATGGGATATTGCGGAGCAAAAAATATATCACAGATGAAGGAGAAAGCAAGGTTCGTAAGAATCACAAATGCGGGTTTGCGGGAATCTCATCCGCACGATGTAAAAATTACGAAGGAGGCACCTAACTATAGTCCGAAACCGTAGTGGGATTTTTAGGAAACGGGTTTTGAATTTTAAAATTATTTTCTCATAATGAGACATAAGAGTTTCATTATGAGAAAATAATTTTTGCTTAAAAATTAAATTATGGGTTTATAAGTGCATAAAATAAGGTATAGTATTTGCAGTTAAAATAAAGGAAAGAAATTGCAATGTGAATATTTCGTCAGTTTGTTCAGGAAATTGTTTTCGTTTGTCGTTTTTATTTATCGTTTAAAGCTATTTTTTTTCAAAAATCGCAACTTAATTTTTATAAAAAATTAAACTACATAATTTTGTACAGAAAAATAATAATAAGGACAAAAGATATATAACGTATGCAAACGAATATTTGAGAGACAAAAAAAATAGATTTTTAATAAATCAAGATGAGCCCAAAAAGTAAAATAAGTCAGGAAGAAAAAAAGACATCTTTAGAAATCTCAGATTTAGAGGAAAAAATTACTGATTTAGAAGCTAAAGTAAAAAAAGAAAAAGAAAGATATAGTGAAGGTTGTAAAAACTTTGCAGATAAATTTGCTGAATACGATGCAATTTTCAGTTCTTTTCCTGATTTAATATTTATTATCTCAAGAGAAGGAGTAATTATCGAAAATATTGGGGGTCCTAAAAACGAATTATTTATGGATTCTTCGGAATTTAAGAATAAAAATATCAGGGAAGTGTTACCGGAAAATATTTGCAATGCTTTTTTCAATATTATGAAAAAAATAAACAATAATTCAAAGGAAATATTAAATTATGAATATATCGAAAACGGCAAAACCAATCATTATCAGGCAATAATAAATCAATTAGACAAGGAAAAAGTATTATTTGTATCAAGAAATATAAACGATGTAATAAAAAACGAAAATATATTAAAAAAGAAGGATAAACTATTAAGTGCTATATCTAAAGCTTCAGGATACTTATTAAAAGTAAAAGATTTGGATAAATCAATAAATTATGCCTTGAAAGAAGTAGGAGAAGCTGTTTCAGTTGACAGATTATATATTTTCGAGAATTTTAAAAATAAAAAGGGAAAGCTTTTAACCAGCCAAATTTATGAATGGACAAGCAATAAAGCTGATTCACAACTTGGAAATCCGGATTTATCGGATGTTGATTACGATTACATTCCATATTGGAAGTCAACCATGCTATATGGAAGTTCAATAAACAGTTTAGTTAAAGATTTACCGAAAGAAGAAAGAGAAATACTTGAACCGCAGAATATAAAATCAATATTGGTTATTCCAATTTTTTTAGATTCGTTTTTTTGGGGTTTTATGGGGTTTGATAATATTACAGATGAGCGGTATTGGGAGCAGACAGAAATTGATATGCTGACAAGTCTTGCAAACATTTTCGCAATCAACATAGAGGAAAAAAGGACACACGCAAAGTATATTGATAAAGTAAAAGAGTTATCAGTTGTTCATCAAATTGTACACTCTGCAAATAATGCTGATAATCTATCAGAATTATTTGAAAATATCATAGCAAGCTCTCTTGAGTTATTCAATTTTGACGGTGGTGGGATCTATATAGTGAATGAAAAAACAAAAAAAGCGGAGCTTGTTTATCATAGAGGAATAAATGAGGAATTTATAAATAAAAACAAAGATATTGATATAAATAAATATCCTTATAACAAAGTATTTATAGATAAAGAACCAATATTTGCAGAAAATTATCAGGATATTAACAGGGAAAATTCAAAGAAATATAATTTAGCTTCGGTTGCAAGTATTCCAATTATCAACGAAAATAAAGCAATTGGAGCTATTAATTTGAAGAGTTCAATTTACAGAACAATACCGGAAAACATTAAGGAATTACTTGTAACAATATCCAAAGAAATAGCGGGTACATTTCATAGAATATCTTTATCCGAAAGAATTATCCAAAACGAATTGAATTTAACTGCACTATTCAATACCATTGATGATATGCTGTTTGTGTTAGATAATAATGGAAATATTCTTAAAATAAATGATTCGGTATTAACCAAATTAAAGTACAAAGAAAGTGAAATTATTAATAAAAATGTAATAAATCTTCACACACCCGAAGGGAGAGAAAGTGCTTCAAAAGTTGTTAAAGATATGCTGGACGAAAAAGAGGAGTATTGTTTTATACCTTTGATAACAAAAAACGATATTAAGATTGATGTTGAAACAAAAGTAAAACTTGGGAATTGGAATAATAAACCGGTAATATTCGGAATAAGCAGAGATATTACAAAGCGAAAGCAGTTAGAGGAAATTTTAAAAGAAAGCGAGAAAAAATACAGATTATTAGCCGAGAATTCCGAGGATATAATTTGCCTTATAAATCTTAATGGGGTATTTGAATTTGTAAGCCCTTCTATCAAAACTGTTATGGGTTATGAAACATCAGAATTGATAGGCAAATCACCAATAGAATATATGACAGAAGAAGATTCAAACAGATATAAAGATTTAATACTTCCGGAAATATTAATTAATGACTCGAAATATGTTTATGAGGCGAGTTTCAAGAAAAAGGATAACTCAATTGTAGTATTAGAAACTGTGTTAACACCTGTAAAGGATGAAAATGGTAAAACGCATAAAATATTATCTGCATCCAGAGATATTTCTATCAGAAAAATTGGAGAAGAAAATATTAAAAAAGCATACGAAAAAGAAAAAGAGTTAAATGAAATGAAAACTAATTTTATTAGTACAACATCTCATGAATTTAAGACACCTCTTACTGCAATATTATCTTCAGCAGAACTTCTTGAGTTGTATGGCAATAAATGGGATTTGGAAAAGAAAAAACATCATTTCGCTAAAATAATCTCTTCGGTAAAAAAAATAAATTCAATGTTGAATAACATTCTATCCTTCAACAGAATAGAAAACAGCCAATCAGTACTAAAACGAGTTCAGTTTAATCTGAAAAATATGTGTGATGAATTGATAAATGATTTTAATGAAAGAATAATGTATAAATATAAATTGGAATATAATTACAAATTACCCAAAGATATATATTTCCTTGATGCGGAACATTTAACACGTGCATTGGATAATTTGCTAAGAAACGCCGCAAAATTTTCAAATGAGCAAAGTAAAATTATATTCAATGTTACGGAGAAAAATAAAAACCTTATTTTTGAAGTTATTGACGAAGGAATTGGAATACCGGAAGACGAAGTTGATAAAATTTTTGATAAATTTTACAGGGGAAGCAATGCAAGTCAAGTCCCCGGAACAGGAATAGGACTATCGTTAGTTCAAATGATAGCATCAATGTACGGCGGCAAAGTAAAATGTACGAGAAATAGAATTAAGGGTACAACTTTTAAATTAATTATTCCTTTAAAATAAATAATATATGAAAAAAATATTAGTAATTGACGATGATAAAAACATAATTGAAAATATTTATGAAATTTTATCGGGTGAAGGCTATGAAGTAAAATTATCGTATGATGGAAGGCAAGGATTTAATACTGCAATGGAATGGTTACCTGATTTAATAATATGTGATATATTTATGCCGGAATTAAACGGGTTGGATGTTATAAAACTTATAAAGAAAAATCAATATACCAGGAATATTCCTTTTATATTCTTGACTGCTAAATCCGAGCTAAAAGACTTTAGGGTAGGTATGGATTATGGAGCAGACGATTATATATTTAAACCCTTTAAAGTTGAGGAGTTAACCGGGTCTGTAAAAACAAGGTTCTTGAAGCTGGAATTTATGGAAAACAAAATCAACGGCTTAATAAATAATTTAAAATTGTCTTTGCCTCACGAATTAAGAACTCCGTTAGTTCCGATTATAGGATTTACAGATTTATTAATTGAAAATTACGATTACTATAGCAAGGAAGATGTTATAAATTTTTTAAAAAACATAAATACAGCCGGAAATAAAATTCATCGAATTGTTGAAAATTATTTATATCTGACCAGTCTTGAAATAAAAGCACAAAACGGAAAGGGTATCAAAAAACCAAATGAATCTTCGGCTATTTTAACATATAAAGTTTTAAATGATATTTCTCAAAAAATTATGGAAACATATAATCGCTTTGATGACCTGATAATTAATCATATAGAAGATTATGAAATTGAGATAGGTGAAAATGATTTAATAAAAATTCTTGAAGAAATAATAGATAATGCATTTAAATTTTCAGAAAAAGGACAAAAAGTTTTTATATATAGTTCGGAAGAAAGTGACTATATTACAATTAAAGTCTCAAATCAAGGCAGAGGAATGACCGAAGAGCAAATAATGCAAATAATGCCTAATATGCAATTTGAAAGAAGTGTATTTGAACAACCCGGTTTAGGGCTGGGCTTATACATTGCTAAGAAAATTATTGAAACATATAAAGGAAAGTTGATAATATCACCGGGAGAAAATACAATTCATTTAGAAATTAAGTTACCAAAAAAGAAAAATGGAATCAATATTAGTAATTGAAGATAATATTTCTTTAAAGGAAAATATTTGTACGATTCTTGAAAATTCAGGGTATAGTGTGACATCGGCACAAGATGGAATTGAAGGGATTAAAGAATTATCTGACAATGAATTTGACGTTGTGATATGTGACATTATGATGCCAAAACTTGATGGTTATGAAGTGCTGGATATAATTTCAGGATTAAAATTAAAAAGCCCTCCTAACTTTATTTTTCTTACGGCAAAGAGTGAGAGACAGGATTTAAGAAAAGGAATGGAAATGGGAGCCGATGATTATATTACCAAACCTTTTACAAGAGATGAATTGCTTAAGGCAATAAGAACTCAAATAAATAAAAGGGATAAATTGTTATCAAAAATAAATGCAGAAACCGAATTATTAAGTATATTAAAGGAAAATTTTACGAAGGAAGATAATGATTCGGAAAAAAGTAAAAGCAATTTACTTATACCTGAGAGACTCAAATATGATGAAAATATATTCCTGAGTGATAATAAAAAGTCGGAGTTTATTAAAATCAGCAATATAGTCTATTTAAGTTCAGCAAGGGATTACACTAAGTTTTATACAATTGATGGCAAATCGTATATTGTAAGAAGAACAATGAAGATATGGGAAAATAAACTACCAAAAGAATATTTCGTTAGAATTCACAGATCTACAATAGTGAATACCCAATTTATAGAGAAAATTGATAAGTGGTTTAATTATACTCACAAAGTTTATATTAAAAATTCAAAGAAGCCATTAATAATAAGCCAAAGATATGGAAGGAAACTTAAAAAAGATTTTTTACAGTAATTTATTTAAATATCTTTTAATTCCTTTTACATATTCTTTTTATCTTTTATCGCATATATCTTGCTTTCGTATATTATTCATATTTTGAATAGTTAAGTTTATATAACTTAGGGTGTTGTATAATTAAAAAACGTTACATAAAAATAATATTTATGATGGAATTAATTTTTACAGCGTTTTTTCTACTACTTGCAGTGTTTTTACTGTTAAGGTTTTCAAACAACCTTAGAGAACTAAGCCGAGACGAAAAGTTTTTGTATGTTGAGCAGATTAAAAAGAATGAGCAAAACCTAAATCGAAAACAAAACTAAAAATTGTTAATATTATGAAGTATAGATTCCTATATTCGTTTAGCAATTCAATACCCTATATTCTGGTAATTGCAATTTTATTTTTATATGTTTTTTTACTCTTTACTTATAAACCTTGAGTTTCCTAAAAAAATCCCGGTTAATCAATAATATGCCGACGGGGAGAAATTAATATAATATGACATCAACAATAATACGGCTAATTGATTAATAAAGGCAGAAATATTTCTGCCTTTTTTTATGAAGATTGAGAGTATTTTTTTAATATTAAAAGACGGGATTTATCGTTAGTCGCTAATAATAATCATTAGAAGACAACCCCTATTTTTAAAATTCTATTTTTAATAGCTTAAATTTGATATACTATCTGTTTAATTATTATAAAAATTATGATAAAAAAACCGAACATAATAATAATCAGGATTATAAAAATCGGTTTGTTTGCATTGTTTTGTTGTACATACTCGTTGTACTTTTCTTCATGCCGAAACAATCCTCTTGACCCGGGAAATATCAGTTCCGATCCTCTAGGACTCCTTGATAATAATTTCAACGGAAGCGGGTATGCCCTTTTTTCAAGCCCTGTTGGCGGTTCTGCACGAGGTGTAGAAACCGAATCACAGTCGGACGGAAAAATTGTAGTAATGGGTTACGCTTCAAACGGGACGAATACGGATATCATGCTCTTGAGATATAACATTGACGGCACACTTGATAATTCTTTCGGAATAAACGGATGTACTCTTCTTCCGGGTCCGGGAAATCTTGATGATAAAGGGCTTGGGCTTGCTGTCAATAAATCAACCGATGAAATTGTTGTTACAGGGTTTACTTATGTATCTTCCGGGAACAGAGAAATATTAACCGCAAAATTCAGCAAAAACGGAGGACTTATCTCAACTGTAATTTTTTCTGCCTCTTATACGGATATTGGATTTGCCGTTACGTTCCAGCCCGACGGAAAAATTCTTGTTTGTGGTGAAACACGACTGAGCGGAACAAATCAGGAGTTGATAATTCTAAGGTATAATAACGATTTATCAGTTGATTCATCTTTCGGAAGCGGAGGGAAAGTAGTTTATAATCCGGGAACTGATGCGAAAGGATTTGGAATTTCAATGCAGGGTAATGATAAAATAATTGTTTGCGGTTCGGTAATATCAGGCGGGAAGAATAATGCCTTAGTCCTGAGGTATTCACTTTCGGGAATACAGGATAATTCATTCGGAAGCGGAGGAGTATTCAGATGGAATAGCGGTTTTGGAAATGATGATTTCAGTAACGAACTTGTTTTGCAGTCGGACGGAAAAATTCTTATTGCCGGTAACTCTATGAATACTCTTACTTCTGGCTTATATGTCCTACGCCTTACATTTAACGGTACACTTGACAATACTTTTGGGATAGGCGGCGTTGCTACATATACAACTGTAAGCGGATATGCTCAGGTATATGGGATAGCAGTATCGTCAGCTACCGGAAATATAATTGTATGCGGAACCGGAAAAATCGCCGAGTATAATGATGGATTGGTATTGCGTCTGAATTCCAATGGGATGGTAGATGTATCTTTTGCAACTGCCGGTGTTTACCTTTTTAACGGACCGCATGGTAATACAGATGCCGCTAACGGATTGTATATTCAAAATGACAGGAGAATTGTCGTTACAGGTTACAGCAGTAACGGTACGAAAGAAGATGTACTTACATTGAGACTGAAATAATTAAGTAAATTAAAATTTTTTAAATAGATATCCGTTCTTTATAAGAAACATATTTGTTTAACTTAAAACCAAAAAAATGGAAACTCAAGATTCCACATTTGTTTATGTTGTCTCAATTGTCCTGATATTAATAAAGATTGTAGCAGGATGGAAAATCTTTGTCAAAGCCGGAAAGCCCGGATGGACAGTATTAATCCCAATTTATGGAGGTATTGTATTTCTTGAAATTATCGGTAAACCGTGGTGGTGGCTGCTTCTGCTTTTGATACCTTTTGTAAATATTTATTTTTACATTGTAGTATTAAATCTTTTGTCAAAACATTTTGCAAAAGGATTTGGCTTTACGGTTGGTCTTATACTTCTTCCGTGGATTTTCCTTTCCATACTTGCCTTCGGAAATTCCGTTTACAAGAAAATTTAAAAAATTTATTAGAACAAAATTAAATATTAAAAAAGAAAGGGAACAAAAAATGGAATGGACCGAAACCCGGATTTTACAAGGGATAAAAGAATTTTATATTTACACCGGACATAAAAGTACTACTTTCGGAACGGGCATTGCCAGCATTATACCGAATGTACATTTTTAAATTATCATTTTTCTCCTCCTTTCCCCGTATCTTTTAAAGGATACGGGGAGTAATTAAAATAAACGAAATTATGAAATACTATGAAATTATTTTATTGCTATTTTTTGTATCGGTTACTTCATTAATATTCAACTCCTGCTCCGACAGCCCCACAGAATATTCGTCAGAGAAAGTGATTACAATAAAATCTTCTGACCATACGGTATGGGAAATCTACGGCGACTCGGCGGATTTTATACTGAATACCGGAGTTCCGAACAAAACAGGCGCAGACCTGAAAGTGTATCTCGAAGTATCGGGCAATGCAATTATTGGTTCCGACTGCGATTCTATTATTTCAAACGGATGCGTGACTATACCTCCAAATGAGCAGTATGCAAGGATTGTTGTAAAAGGAGTGAAGCAGGACAGCATACTTGAGGAAACAGAATCTGTAACCCTGAGAATAAAGGAATGCAGTAATAAAGATTATGGAATCGGCCTGCCGTATCAGGCAAACATTATTGTAATGGACGGTGACGGACCGATAGTAACCGACATTGACGGCAATGTATATCATACAGTTTTAATCGGAAGCCAGACCTGGATGGTGGAAAACCTCAAAACAAGCAGGTTCAGGAATGGTGATGTAGTAACTAACAGCTGGTTTTATAATAACAACCCCGGAAACGGGTATATTTATGGAAGATTATATGACTGGTATGCGGTGTCCGACTCCCGCAAACTTGCTCCCTTAGGTTGGCACATACCAACGTATGCAGAATTCGCAGCACTTGAATCAGCAGTAAATGGTTCCGGTAACGCATTAAAGTCAGTGGGACAGGGAACAGGAAGTGGTGCAGGAACAAACACAAGCGGCTTTTCCGCGCTGTTGGCGGGTTACCGCCACCTTGGTGGCAGCTTCGGCAGTTTAGGCTACAACACTAACTTTTGGAGTTCTACGGCAGTTGGTAGTAGTGGCGGGGTCGGATTGTACCTTCTCGACGATAATAGCGTTATCTATATGAATGGCAGCACCAAGGGATACGGTTACAGTATTCGTTGCGTTAAGGATGAATAATAAAATTAAAATAATTTTAAGAATGTCAAAGAATATTTTAGTAGCAGGAATTCTCGTAAATATAATGATGCTTTCTGTGTACAATCAGTGTGTATTCTCACCGTATGGAAAAGAAATCTATCTGAAATACAACTTCATAACGGCAGGTGATTTTTGGAAAAAAATATTTAACTTTTAAAAAAGTTTTGTTGTCTGCAATTTAAACAGTTATGTAAATAAATTTTAACACGGTTAATTTTTGTATTGCTGAAATAATAATAGAAGTATATTTTGTAATATCTAAAAATTAATTTTAACTCTTATGAAAAAGAATATTTTACTTTTTGCAATTTTCTTCTTTGCTGCTATTGTTTTAAATTTTAATGTGAGTCAAGCCCAATGGGTAAAAGCCAACGGATTATATTATGGCGAGAATCTGAAATCTATGGCTGTAAGCGGTACAAATATTTTTGTCGGGACATATAATTCAGGCGTAACCCGCTCAACAAATGACGGTGCAACCTGGTCGCAGACAACTTTAACAAGCGGATATGTTTATTCAATGGTGGCAAAAGATAACTACGCCTTTGCAGGTTTCTATGGTGCGGGTATTTACACTTCCACCGATAATGGATTGAACTGGGTTCAAACACTTCCTTCGAGATATGTAAGGACAATAATTGTTGACGGAAATAATCTCTATGCGGGAACAGACAGCTATGGTGTTTATTTATCGACTAATAACGGAATGAACTGGAACCAAATAGGTTTGAATAATAAAAATATTTGGTCAATTGGAATTAAAGGCGGTTACATATTTGCGGGAAGTACTGATTCAGGAGTTTATCGTTCAAGCAATAATGGTTTGAGCTGGTCACAAACTGCTTTAAACAGCGGAGCAGTAATTACTCTCGGCTCAAATTCGACTACAATATTTGCAGGTACATATTCAGGATTTTTTCGCTCTGATAACAACGGAGATTCCTGGACTGCGGTAAGTGTTGCAGGAGGGAATAGTGTTTTTTCAATTTATACAAACGGAGGCAAAGTTTTAATCGGTACTATGAGCGGAGGAGTTTATTATACTACAAATAACGGAACAAACTGGTTTCAATCTGATTTAACTTCAGGATGGATACACGATATAGCTATGGGCAATGAAATATATGCATTAAGCGATAACGGAGTTTTTCATTCAGCAAATGACGGATTTAACTGGTCGCAGGCAAATATTTCAAATCAGGATGTTCGTTCTATTACTTGTATGGGCACAACTGCTTTTGCGGGTTCAGGCGGCAAAGGCGGCGTGTATTATTCTTCAAACAGCGGAGCAAGCTGGATTCAAACATCGTTGAATAATAAAACTGTTTATACTTTGTTGATTTCGGGCGGAAATGTTTTTGCAGGTACAAATGCAAGCGGCGTCTATGTTTCATCGAATAACGGCACTAACTGGACACAAACTACTTTGAACAATAAAAGCGTTTGGTCTTTAACTTATTTTAATAATTCTGTTTATGCAGGGACAGCAAGTTCAGGAGTTTATATTTCAGATGATAACGGAACATCCTGGCGAACTACAACATTGAATAATAAAACAGTTTTAGCACTTGCTCATAACAGTAATACTGTTTTTGCGGGAACAGAAACAAGCGGAGTTTATTTTTCAAGTGATAACGGCTCAAGCTGGGTACAGTCTTCATTAAATAACAGAGATATATTTTCACTTGCGGCAAACGGTAATAATATTTTTGCAGGGACAACTGATTCGGGAGTTTTTTATTCTTCGAATTCAGGGTTAAACTGGACAAAGACTTCTTTGAATAATAAGTTCATTATGACTTTATCGGTATATAGCACAAATGTATGGGCAGGAACAAGCGGATATAATGGAGTTTATTTTTCAACAGATAACGGAACGAGCTGGATTCAAAGAAATGACGGCTTTACGGAAAATCCTTATGTCTTTGGTATTACTTACAGTATTCAAAATAATTATGTGTTAATTGCTGCGAGTGCAAATTCAATCTGGAGAAGACCGTTGACGGATTTTGCTTCGGGCATAAGTTATATTAATGCGGAAATTCCATCGGCATTTTCGTTGGAGCAGAATTATCCGAATCCGTTTAATCCGGTGACGAAAATCCGATTCTCAATACCGGCAGTGGATTCCCGTCCCGACAAGCCGGGATACAAAGAAACGCACCTTCGCGGGAATGACAGAGTATTGCTGAAAGTATATGACATCCTCGGCAAAGAAGTTGCAACCCTTGTAAATGAATCGCTGCAGCCCGGCACATACGAAACCACTTTTGATGCAGGTAAGCTTGCGAGCGGAATATATTTTTATCGCCTGCAAAGTGAAAACTTTGTTGAAACAAGGAGAATGTCATTAATTAAATAGAATTTATTATTCTCGTTCCCAAGGTCCACCTTGGGAACGCAGAGAAAATAGTTTGTACCTTCCAAAGCTGGAGCTTTGGAAGGAGAGAGGGGGGCGAAGCTTTGGAAGGAGAGGGTGAAGTTTATCAAGTTTGTAAAGTTTATCAAGTAAGAGCCTTGGAACACAGATGACACTGATTTGACAGATTGACACAGATTTTAAAAAATAGGCTATCGCCACAGATTAAGGCGGATAAAAAAAGTTTGTCAAGTTTGTGATTCCAAAGCTGGAGCTTTGGAATCAGGAGGGGGGGAATTGAGTTTGTAAAGTTTGTAAAGTTTGTAAAGTTTATCAAGTTTGTAAAGTTTATTAGAAAAAAGGGAAAAACAAAACGATTGATATTAGTTAAATAATAAAATATTTTTAGAAAAATTAAATTTGATAATCTTATGAAACTTTTTTTTACGATTTTTCTTTTATTGATTTCCACACTTTTGTACGGGCAGAACTGGTACACAATTGCCGGCAGTAATTCTAAAAACGGTTTGACAAGTCTTACAGGTCCCGTTTCTATATCAACGCCATATTGGTCTGTAACAAGTCCGACTAATACTGTATGGGGTAATGCAGTTTATACTTTCGGAGATAAGTTTGTTTCTTCAAGAGGAGTTCTATCTCCTTATAAGATGCTTGTAGAAATGCGGAGTCTTGCAACAGGTCAGCTTATCTGGTCGAAAACTGTTTCGGATATTGCACGGCTTTATACAGTTGGCTTTACTGAAGATGCTGTTTATGCGGCGGATTATCAGGGCGCAACTACAACGCTTTATGCTTTATCGGTTGATAGCGGAAATGTGAAATGGAGTATTGCAACAAGTATGTTTCCGGGTAATACGGGAATCTGTTTTGCACCTGACGGCGACCCGATTATTTTCGGCAAAAGATTAGACAGAAAAACAGGTGTTCCGAAATGGAGTTATAATTATATTATTCCCGTTTCGCCTGACGGTGGTTTTGTTGTTTATGGAAATACATATTATCACTGGACGGGCTCGATTGTTACTCCAAAGAAACTGATTGCGGTTGATATTAATACAGGTGCTTTGAAATATATGTCGGCAGAGCTTCCCGGAGACGGCGATCAGGAAAATGATTTGGTGATTGGACCTGACGGGACTATTTATATTGCAAGGGACGGAGGAGCTCTTTATGCTTTTACGGATAACGGCTCGGGCTTTACAGAGAAGTGGTCTAAGTCGCCTGCGGTTTTGCCAAAATCTTTCGGACCGAATAATGTAATTTATTGTGCGAATGTTAATACGGGAACAACAGGCGGAACATTGATGCGAATAAACGCGTTGACAGGTGCGGTGATTGATTCGATGCCGGGTACAAAGGCGGTTTATGTAACAGTAGGTGCGGATTCAACAGTTTATGTGAACAACGGCGAGGGCGCAACAGGAAAGCTGATTGCATTTACTCCCGATTTGCAAACGATTAAATGGCAATTGGATTTAGCGAGCGTAACATATCTCGGAGCGCCGCTTGGTAAGGAAGGCGTATTTGTTGCAATCGGAGCGGGTACGCAGATTACGGCATACAAACCGACTTTGACAAGAAAGCCCGTTGCGGATTTTCGTTCAAGCGGAAGGGATATTAATATAAGTCAACAATTAAATTTTTATGACCAGTCATCATATATGCCAACGAGCTGGAGCTGGACTTTTACAGGAGGAAATCCATCAACGTCGAATCTGCAAAACCCAACAGGTATAAGCTATTCAACGCCGGGCGTTTACGAAGTGAAATTGGCTGTAGCAAATTCTTTCGGCTCTGATACGATTACTAAAACGAGCTATGTGGTTGTTACAAATACTTCGGGCATAACTCAAACCGGAAATGAAATACCGGAAAAATATTTTTTGGGACAGAACTATCCGAATCCGTTTAATCCGGTGACGAGGATTGAGTTTAAAGTTTCAAGTTTCAAGTTTGTAAAGTTAACAGTATTTGACATTTTAGGTAAAGAAGTTGCAACACTTGTGAATGAAAATCTTCAGCCGGGAACATATCAAACTAATTTCGATGCAGGAAATCTGAAGAGCGGAATTTATTTTTATAAATTATCAACTTCTGAATTTTCTGATGTTAAGAAAATGATTCTGCTGAAATAATTTTACTTAAGAATGAACAGAATAATTTTTGTAATTTTTTTATTGCCATTTTTTATTTTTGGGTGCGGT
Organism: uncultured Ignavibacteriota bacterium; assembly: GCA_937983305.1. Taxonomy (GTDB): domain Bacteria; phylum Bacteroidota; class Ignavibacteria; order Tepidaquicellales; family Tepidaquicellaceae; genus DSSM01. The sequence goes on from CALKAJ010000078.1 coordinate 17,820, forward strand.
AAAAAAAACACCGGCACAAGAATTCCGGATACAAGCCCTGTATCCGTAAAGATTTATAATACTCCGCCGGGAGCAGACCCAACAGTTCCGGCAGAGCTTGGCGGTGCAGGATTTAAAGGCGAAGGATGGCAGACAAATACAAGTTATGAAGTTCATTCAAATCCGGAAGCGTTTAAAGGCGGGGGAATAGTTCTCAGCTTTGGAAATTTCCCCGCAACAATGGCACTTTACGGAAAAGGTTCGGCAACAGAATTGAATACATTAATTAATTCACTGATGTATGAATCGTTGCTTTCATTAGATGAAAACAGAGAAAACTATATTCCGAGACTTGCAACTCACTGGCAGATATCGTCTGACGGAAAATCGTACAGGTTCAGAATAAATCCCGATGCACGCTTTGCTGACGGACAGCCGGTAACATCCGAAGATGTAATTGCAACCTATGACCTCTGTTCCGACAGTACAATTTTATTTCCGGAAATAAATGAAGTTGCCGGAATGTTTACAAGACCTGAAGCAGAAAGTAAGTATATCGTAAAATTCACGGCGAAAATTGATTCGACATCGAAAAATTCAGAGCGGCTTTTTTCGGGATGGAGATATTTCTTACACGCTGCAGGAGCTTTTAAAATTTATCCCGCATCTTATATAAAAAATCTCACAGGGAAAGAATATAATGAGAAATACAGAACAAGATACATTCCCGGCAGCGGACCTTACTTGTTTGATACTGCTGATATTGTAAAAGAAAGCTCTTTTGCTTTGAGAAGAAGAAGCGATTACTGGGCTGAGAAGGAAAAATTTGCAAAAGGACTTTATAATTTTGATTATATAAAAATCGAATCGGTGAATGATGAAATGCTCAGGAACGAAAAATTTAAAAAAGGCGAGATTGACGCAATCTTTGTTTTCAGAGCATCTGACTGGGTTGAGAAAATGACAGGCGAAGAATATGACAGAGGTATAATACTAAAGAGAGCTGTTTATAATAAGCCAACTCAGGGACCTTCGGGAATATGTATTAATATGAGGCGAAAGCCGCTGGACGATATTCGAATAAGGAAAGCACTCAACTATGCGTATAACAGAATTCAGTTTAATACAAAATTGTTTTATAATTCATACAGCTATTTAAATTCTTTTTTTCCGGGAAGTATTTATGAAAATAAAAATAATCCACAAACAGGATTTAATTTAGATTCTGCAAAAAATCTTCTGAACGAAGCGGGCTGGGCAGAAAAAAATTCCGACGGCTATCTTATTAAGAACGGAAAAATTCTTGAATTTGATTTGCCGTTTCTAAAATCTCAGGAAAGATATTTTACGATTTATAAAGAAGACCTTGCAAAGATTGGAATAAAACTAAACTTAAAAGAAACCGATGCGGCAACGCTTGGAAAGCTTGGGCTGGAAAGGAATTTTCAGTTGATTCCGGTAGCGTGGCTCAATCCTGATTTTCCTTCGCCTGATGCTTTGTTTTCTTCCGAAGCGGCTGATATACCAAATTCAAATAACTGGTCAGGAAATAAAGACAAAGCAATTGATTCTTTAATTGTTATTTATAATTCGTCAGATGATATTAACAAGCGGGTTCAGGTGATAAAGCAAATTGATTCAATAGCAGTAAACTATTATCAATATGTTTTGGGATGGTATATTCCTTATGTAAGGATAGCGTTTCAGAATAAATTTGGCTATCCCGAAGGAATTATCGGAAAAAACAATAATGTTTTCGGACTTCTGTCTATGTGGTATTACGACAGAGATAAAGCGGAAAAATATTTGCGTGCAAGAGACAATCCCGAAATGAAATTGGAAAAAGGCGAAACCGAAAATAAGTATTGGTTTTCACACTAAGCAAAAAAATTTAATTAAAAATAATCAAATGAAAAAATTTATTATAATTATTCTGATATTACTTGCAGTGCCTGTTCTTCTGCGAGCACAATATTCCGGCGGGAATGGCAGAGGTGACGTAATGCTCGAAAGTTTAAATAATGTTTTAACAGGAACAACTAACATCAGCAGTGAACTCCCGACAGAGTTTGCTTTGGAACAAAATTACCCGAATCCGTTTAACCCAATGACAAAAATTGAGTTTCAAGTTTCAAGTTTCAAGTTTGTAAAGTTAAAAGTATTCGATATTTTAGGGAAAGAAGTAGCAACGCTCGTGAACGAAAAACTTTCAGCAGGGACATACAGTGTTAACTGGGATGCGCCAGAATTTCCGAGCGGAGTTTATTTTTATAGATTGACAACAGACGGATATTCGGAAACGAAACGAATGTTGCTTTTGAAATAATTCATAAAAAAAATTAATTCTTATGAAAAAAATAGAATATTATATAATAGTCTTAATACTTTTTATTTTTGCAAGTTACAGTGCTTATGCGAATAACATCAGTGTAAGTAACTTTAGTCTTACAGGGCAAAACGCGCAGAGTCACTATGCAATGCTCAAGTTTGACATAAGCTGGGAAAATTCCTGGCGGACATCATCTGCTCCGAATAATTGGGATGCTGCCTGGGTGTTTATAAAATACCGCGTGAACGGGACAGGCGAATGGCAGCACGCTTGGCTGAACAATACTGGACACATTAATCCTGCGGGAAGCACGATTGCAACGGGTTTGCTAAAACCGGATTCAACATTTAACCAAACTACTAATCCCGGATTGGGTGTATTCATTTACAGAGATGCTGACGGAACAGGAACATTTTCTAAAACAGGTATACAGCTTCGCTGGAATTACGGAGCAAATGGAGTACCTGATAATGCAAATATAGACATACGGGTATTTGCAATCGAACAGGTGTATGTTCCGCAGGGCAGTTTTTATATCGGAAGCGGCGGAAATGAGAGTGCTGCTTTCTACAAGTATCCTGATTATACTTCTTACCATATCACAAGCGAAAGTCCAATTCCCGTTGGAGCACAAACCGACTGGCTGTATTACCCGCTCACGGCTTACGGCGGCGATAGGCAAGGACCTATACCTGCTGAATATCCAAAAGGATATAATGCTTTTTATTGTATGAAATACGAAATTACACAGCAGGAGTATGTTGACTTTCTGAATTCAATAACTCAGTCACAGGCAAATACCCGTAAATACAATAAGCCCGCTACAAATTACCGCTACGAAATCACAGGTAATACTGTGGGTAATTATGTCACAACAAATCCTTATTTAGCCTGCAATTATTTAAACTGGTCTGATATTGCGGCATATCTTGATTGGAGCGGTTTAAGGGCTATGACGGAATTGGAATTTGAAAAAGCGGCACGCGGACCTTTAGCGTCGGTTTATAACGAATTTGTATGGGGTAATTCTCAGGTTGCAAGCAGTATGTATTCAATAAGCAATCCCGGAGCAAATAATGAAAACATTTCAATTAACTACAGCACTACAGACGGCAATGCAGTTTATATCAATACTTTTGGCTCAGAAAACGGACCGTTCCGCGTTGGAATTTTTGCAGGTAATATTTTAAATACAGGAAGAGTTTCTGCAGGAGCTTCTTATTATGGTATTATGGAAATGACAGCTAATGTTTATGAGCGGACTGTATCAGCCGGAAATCCGACAGGCAGAGCTTATACAGGTCTGCATGGCAATGGAGCGATTGATGTCAATGGTAATGCAGATGTATTGCTTTGGCCCGGGACTAATGCTTTGGGTTCAGGTTTCCGGGGCGGTGCATGGGGGTCATCGGTTTTTTATATCGGAACATCAGTCCGATATGATGCGGCACTAACCGTTGTTAATCGTTATAACGATTATGGAGGTCGTGGTGTTCGTTCTGCACCTTTACCCTGATATTTTAAAACATCGTATCCAATTTCCTATATAAATATTTAGTAAATTTTTCAGGAACAAATATTTTATAAATTCGTTATATTACACTGAATAATAAAAAATTAAGGAGAAAATAAATTATATGAGTTACAATCCATATTCAAATCAGAATCCGTATCAAAAGCAGGGCGGTTTTGACAGACCAGTTGCGGGTTCTTTTTCAACCGATGTTTCAAGAAAGTATTTACTTAATGTGTATAACTGGATGGCATTTGGTTTGGCATTGACTGCTTTGGTTGCAATGTTTGTTTCAAGAAGCGATGCAGTCCTTGAAGCTTTTATTTTAAACAGACCGGTTTTCTATGGATTATTAATTGCTCAGTTCGTAGTGGTACTTGGCTTAACTTTTGCAATTAATAAAATCCCAACAATTATTGCAATCGGTGCATTTTTCTTTTATGCGGCTTTGACAGGTATAACAATGTCAATTCTTTTTTTGATTTACACAAGCGCCTCAATTGCAACTACGTTTTTTGTCTGTGCCGGAATGTTTGCATCAGTCAGCGCCTACGGATATCTTACAAAAAGAGATTTAAGCGGAATGGGAACATTTCTTTATATGGGACTAATCGGATTAATAATTGCATCCGTTGTAAATATTTTTCTTGGAAGTTCAATGATATACTGGATTACGACTTATGCAGGTGTTCTGATTTTTACGGGCCTTACTGCTTATGATACTCAAAAGATAAAGAGATTAAGTTCGGAAGTAGATTTCAACACAGATATCGGAAAAAAATCCGCTGTGATTTCAGCATTAATGCTTTATCTGGATTTCATAAATATGTTTATTTACCTGTTAAGGATTTTTGGATCGAGAAAGTAATTTCGCAATTGTAATGATTAGGTTAAATGAGTTCGAAATATTCGGAGAAGGCGATTAAGCTTTCTCCGTTTTAATTTTCATGAAATATTAGTTTTTTTGACAATTTGCTTACTTATTTAATCAACAGATAGCGACTAAAATTTAATGTTTACATTTAATTAGTTTTTACACAAATTGTATAAAAATCAATTGTTATGAAGAATTTAATCAGATATTTTTCATTGGCGCTTATCTCATTATTGCTTGGCTGTTCAGGCGATAAGGTTGACGAAGCGAAAATTAACAAGGAGCTTAACGAGCTTAAACTGCTCTCCGAAAAAATAAATAACGATTTTTCAGTGATAGGTAAGAAGGCAAAAGAGATTGCATTATTTACCGAAACCCTTTATGAGAATTCAAAGACGTATATACCAAAAGATAAAAACATTTATGAAATAAGCCCTGAGGGTGTTATGTACAAGTCAAAGGATGACGGGAATGCAGCTGTATTTGTTTCCGGTGTTGTTCCTGTGAATGAAACAATAAAACAGATTGTATATTTTACTGAGCCGTTAGATTCAGTACTCAAAGCAATTGTACATTCCAATAGTTCCGTTGTACAATCATATTATAATGATAAATTCAGTTATAACAGGATTTATCCTTTTATGGATGTGTTAAAGCAATATGAGCCAAAGATGAATATTCCGGAATATAATTTTTATTATCTCGCCGATAGGAATCATAATCCCGAAAAAAAAGATGTTTGGGTTGGAGAGCCGTATGTTGACCCTGCAGGCAGAGGTTGGATGGTATCCGCAATCGCACCTGTATATTTTAAAGACTCACTTCAGGGAGTTATCGGGCTTGATGTAACCGTAAGAACGATGACGGATAAATATTTCTCCGAATTAAACAAAGAAACATTTATTACCGACAATAAAGGAACTATAGTAGCGGCTGATGAATTCATTATAAAATTACTTCAGCTTCCGGAACTAAAAGACCATAAGTATTTTGAAACAATTAAGGCTGATACATACAGGCAGGAAGATTTTAATTTGTTAACACATAAGAATAAAAATATAAGAACCGCTTTTGAAGATATTATTAACAATAAAAAATCGTTTGATTATCTTGAATTCGATTCAAAGAAATATGCAGTATATTCAACAAAGCTGAATCAGCTTAACTGGTTTTTGATAAAAATTGAAAAACTATAATACCATCAGATGAAAAAGGTTGTTACTTTACTTTCCATTGTTGTTTTTATTATTGTAATGCTGAATCTATATTTTTACCTGAATTCGTATAACAGGCAGTTGAATGCCATTGAGGCTAATGCTGAGCACGATTCTAAAACATTAGGAAACAGTATTGAAAACACGGTAAGAGATCTTGAGCAGGAAATAAAGTATTCGTTTTCATTGACTGATATAGACAGGATGTTTTCCAATTCTTCCGAGAAAAGTCTGACCGAGAAAAAAATCAGATATTTTTTATTTAAATATAATGAGCTTGTATTTGAAATTAAATTTATAAACAGTACAGGTAAATCCTATTCACAAAGGAAAGATTTAAAAAATTATTTTTACAGCAGATATGATACTGTAAGGACGGAGCCTTTATCTCCGAAATTTATTGAAAGATTTGATTCAGAACTGAAAAAATATGTAATCGTAGAGCCATTCACGGCGAACGGGGAAGTCAGGGGAAATGTAATATTTACACTTGATTTCAGCAAGTTTTTAAAGAATATTTTTGAAGGATATTATACGACAGATATATTTTATCAATCAGTAATTAATTCAAAGGGTGACATAGTATTCTCGAATATTGAAGAAGGCAAGATGCTTTCGGGAATTGAGTATGTTAGAAATGAAATATCGCAAGGTTTTCAGGGAAATTTATATCACGAATTAATTAACGCGGATTCTAAAACAAAGGTATTTACTTCTTATTATCCAATTAAAGTTCTTGATGAAAACCTCGCAGTCCTTAACACAGTCCAATACAAAAATATTATATTTTCGAGCAATGCAGATTTAATTCTTGTCGGGTCAGTTACATTTATCATACTACTTGTGATGTTAATAATATTTATATTTCTTTTCAATCAAAACAAAAAAGAACAGGCAGTTTTAAGGGATATAAATACAGAGCTTGAAAATAAAGAGCAGCAGATAAGATTATCAAATAAAATGCTGATTTCCATCTTAGATGGAACAGATGCATTGATTTGTGTAACAGATATAAATACGGATGAAATACTATTTCTGAATAAATACGCTAAGGAGTTTTTCAATCTGAAAAATATATTGGGCAGAAAATATACCGAAGTATTTCCGGTAAAACCCGGAAATACCCTCGAATGTTATTCGAAAACAAAAATCATTGAAGAAGATGGAAGTCCAAAGGGAGTTTACTCATGGGAATTTATGAGTTTAATGCATAACAGATGGTTTGCTGCAAGTGAACAAGCAATGCAATGGTTTGACGGAAGAACCGTAAGAATTGAACTCGCATTTGATATAACAAACAGAAAGCAGGCGGAAATCGAGATGCAGATAGCAAGGGAAGAAGCTGAGCTGGCAAGTAAATCGAAGAGTGAATTTCTTGCGAATATGAGTCACGAAATCAGAACCCCATTGAATGCAGTTTTAGGATTTGCTGAATTGCTGAAAGAGAATTTATTCGGGAACGAAAAGTATGAAAACTATATATCAGGAATATTGACAAGTGGGAAAAATCTTTTAAGTCTGATTAATGATATTCTGGACCTGTCAAAAATTGAGGCAGGTAAAATGGAATTAGTATTTGAGCCCGTAAATCCTTATGTGGTTATTGCAGATATAAAGCAGATATTTTATATAAAGACAAAAGATAAAAATCTTGAATTCAGTATTTTTGTTGACCCAAAGCTTCCCAAATCAATTTTGATGGATGAAACAAGGCTAAGGCAGGTTCTTTTTAACCTTGTTGGGAATGCTGTTAAGTTTACATCAAAAGGCAGAATAAAAGTATCAGCCTATTCAATTTCCAGAGATTCACTTGGAAGTTCTGTAGATATTATATTTGAAGTTGAAGATACCGGAATAGGGATAACCAAAAATCAGACTGATTTGATATTTGAAGAGTTCAGGCAGCAGGAAGGACAAAACACGAGAAAATACGGTGGAACGGGACTTGGACTTGCTATTACAAAGAGACTTGTTGAAATGATGAACGGAACAATTAAGGTAAAGAGTGAACTTGGTAAAGGTTCCACATTCAGTATAATATTCAGAGATATAGCAGTATCGTCGGTAGAGTATGTTGAAAGTGAATTATTAAAAGATGAAGAGATGAAGAAAATTAAATTTGAGGAGATAACAGTATTAATGGTGGAAGATATTGAATCAAACAGAATATTACTCAAGGAGCATTTAAACTATTACAAATTTAATATTATTGAGGCAGAAAATGGAGAAGAGGGAGTTTTAAAAGCCCGGAATTCTAAGCCTGATTTGATTCTTATGGATATACAGATGCCTGTGCTTGACGGGTTTCAAGCCTCAAAATTAATCAAGGAATCTCCGGGATTGGAGCATACTCCGATAATAGCAATTACAGCATTTGGGTTCAAAGAAGATGAAAAGAAATACGGTAAAAATTTTGACGGATATCTAAGAAAGCCATTGAGCAAAACGAATCTGACAATTGAGTTGATGAAGCACATAAAATATGAGAAAGCAGAGATACTTGATGTAGAGAAAGAGAAGGAGCATAAGGCAATATCTTTTAACAAGGCATTTGAAATACCGGTAGAAATGAAAAGTGTACTTAAAGAAAAATTTCTGCCAAAATTGAAGTTGCTGCTTGAGGGATTATTGATAGAAGATGTTATGGAATTTTCCGACGAACTTATTGAATTTGCGAAAAAAAATGAATGTGAAGAACTCGTTTTATATGGAAAGAGTCTCAGAGCTGCGGCAGATGAGATGAGGATAACACAGATGAATTCCCTTTTAAATTCATTTGAGAAAATCGTTGATACGTCAATTGTCAAAGGTTAATATTCCGTTACAGCGGGATAAATATTTTAAAAGTAGTTCCAACATTCAATTTTGAATCAACTTCTATAAAACCTTTATGCTCCCTGATTACTCTATCGGTAAAAGCCAGTCCGAGCCCTGTTCCTTTACCATACTCTTTAGTTGAGAAAAATGGTATAAAAATATTATTAATATCTTCCGGTTTGATTCCTGTACCTGTATCTGATATTTCAATTTTAATAAAATTTGTAT
>CALKAJ010000079.1 GCA_937983305.1 uncultured Ignavibacteriota bacterium
ATACGAGATGGTGATTCGTGACGGGAGTTCAGACGTGTGCTCTTCCGATCTAAGGAAGAGAATAAATCGGGGAAATAAAATATATGGAGCCGGAAAGAATACCTGCCGTAAAAAGTAATGCAAATTTCAGCGCCGGAATGGTTTCAAGGGTTCGCATTGCGAAAAATAATTTGAAATTTATATAAAAAGTATGTAAAACATAGCCTTTTTTAATCAAATGATATTAATTAAATTATATTCCAACAAAACAGAACGATGAATCCCGTACAAATAATAAAAAAGAAAAGAGATAAACAGAAGTTAAGTAAAGCTGAGATTGAGTTTTTAATTAATTCATATCTGAAAGGCGATACTGCCGATTATCAGATTTCGGCATTTCTGATGTCGGTTTTTCTGAACGGAATGGATGACGAAGAAACATTTTTCTTAACTGAAGTAATGCTTCACAGCGGAAAGATTGTTGACCTTTCGGAAATTAAAAAACCAAAGATTGATAAACATTCGACGGGCGGGGTTGGTGATAAAGTTTCAATAATACTTGCTCCTCAGATTGCAGTTTCGGGGATTGCAGTGCCGATGATTTCCGGCAGAGGTCTCGGGCATACAGGCGGAACACTTGATAAACTTGAATCCATTCCGGGATTTTCAGTTAACCGGACAATTGAAGAATATAAAAACATATTGAGCGAAACAGGTCTTGTAATGTGCGGACAGACTTCCGAGCTTGCACCTGCGGATAAAAAGATTTATGCAATGCGTGATGTTACTGCAACAGTTGAATGCATTCCGCTTATTACGGCAAGTATTATGAGCAAGAAACTTGCAGAAGGTGCTGAAGCAATAGTTTTTGATATAACAATCGGAAGCGGTGCGAATATGCCTGAGAAGGCGGAGGCGAGAAAGCTTGGAGAAAAACTTGTAAGTGTATCAAAGCAATTCGGAAAGAAAGCAATTGCAATTTTAACGGATATGGATGAGCCGCTTGGGAATAAAATCGGAAACTGGATTGAGATAGAAGAATGTATTGAAGTAATGAACGGGAAAAAAATCCCTGACCTTGAAAAAGTAAATAACGTAATAGCGGGTGCAATGATGATGCTTGGCGGTAAGGCAAAGACAATTGAGGAAGGCGAAGCGATTGCGGAAGAAATAATTTCGAGCGGCAAAGCTTTTGAGAAGTTTAAAGAGATGGTGAAAAGGCAGGGCGGCGATATTGCTTATGTAAATGATTGGAAAAATTTAAAGAGGGCGAAATTCAGAGAAGATGTGAAAGCAAAAGCTTCCGGATATATTTCGAGAATGGATGCATTGAAAATCGGGCTTGCATCGGTAGAGCTTGGATGCGGCAGAAAGAAAGTAACAGACGGAATAGATTATCTTGCAGGTATAGAGCTTTTCAAAAAATGCGGTAATCAAATTAAAGAAGGCGAAACCGTAATGACGTTATTTGCGGAAGATGAAGGAAAAATAAAATCGGCGAAAGCATTTGCGGAAGAGAGCATTGAAATTTCAAACAGCAAACCAAAAGAAAGAAAATTGATAATTGAAATACTTTATTAAAATATTTGTTTTGCTTTTGGCGGCTGCGGTTTTTCAGGGCTGCGAGCTTGAGAAGGAAAATGTAGGGGAACAAAAATCTCCGGGCAAAGAATTTTTAACGATAGAAAAAGTAATTGACGGAGATACGTTTAAACTTTCAAACGGCGAAAAGGTGAGACTGCTGGGGATTGATACTCCCGAAAAATTTCAATCGAATAAACTTGAGAGCGATTCCAAAAAATCGGGTAAAGATAAAAAGACATTACAGAAACTCGGTAAGCTTGCGAGCGATTATGTTAAGGGATTTGCCGAAGGGAAAAAAGTTTATCTTGAGAAAGAGCCGAATCACGAGGACAGGGACAGATACGGAAGGCTTTTGAGATATATTTATTTTGAAGACGGAACGATGATTAACAAAAAAATTATTGCAGACGGATATGCTTATGTATATGATAAATTTCCATTATCGAAGCTTGATGAATTCCGTGAGGCATACAGAGAGGCGAGAGAAAATCAAAGAGGATTGTGGGGAGATGTGAAAGGACTTGAAAAATTTTAACAATGAAAAATAAATTTTAAAAATATGAATAAAATATTTAAAGAAACTGCAGTAACATTTGATGACGTTTTGCTGGTACCGGCGAAATCGTCTGTGCTTCCAAGGGAAGTAGATTTAACCACAAGACTAACAAAAAATATCAGACTAAACATTCCGATATTATCAGCGGCGATGGATACTGTTACGGAATCGGCAATGGCAATAGCAATTGCAAGGGAGGGCGGTATCGGAATTATTCACAAGAATATGACTTTGCAAATGCAGGCGTCAGAGGTTGACCGGGTGAAAAGAAGCGAGAGCGGAATGATATTGAAGCCGGTAACTTTAACGACTGATAAGAAAATCAAAGATGCATTTGAAGTGATGGAGAAGTTTAAGATTTCCGGAATTCCGATAATTGATTTTGACGGAAAGCTTGTCGGCATTTTGACTAACAGGGATTTGCGGTTTGGAATAAATGAGGAGATGCTTGTGAGAGATGCGATGACGAAAAATAATTTAATTACGGCACCGCTTGGAACGGACCTTGATATGGCGGAGGTGATATTGCAAAAGCATAAAATTGAGAAGCTTCCGGTTGTTGATAAAAACGGAGTGTTGAAAGGGCTAATTACATTTAAAGATATTCAGAAAAGAAAGAGTTTTCCGAATGCGTGTAAAGATAAATTCGGGAGACTGAGAGTAGGTGCGGCTTTGGGAGTTGCAGTTGATACGGTTGAGCGGGCAGAGGAATTGAAAAAAGCGGGAGCGGATGTGCTTGTAATAGATACGGCACACGGCCATTCGGCAGGAGTTTTAAATATGATAAAGAAAGTGAAATCGAAAACCGGACTTGAGATAATAGCGGGAAATGTAGCAACAGCGGAGGCAACGGAAGATTTAATAAAAGCAGGAGCAGATGCGGTGAAGGTAGGGATAGGAGCGGGTTCGATATGCACAACGCGAATCATAGCAGGAGTAGGCGTTCCGCAGATGTCGGCGATAATAGAATGTGCGGCGGTAGCAAAGAAATATGATATTCCGATAATAGCAGACGGCGGGTTGAAGCAAACGGGAGATATACCGAAAGCAATCGGGGGCGGAGCAGATACGATAATGGTAGGCGGAATGCTTGCGGGCACTGATGAATCGCCGGGCGAGAAAGTATTGTATGAAGGAAGAAGTTACAAAGTATATAGAGGGATGGGTTCAATCGAGGCAATGAAGCACGGAAGCAAGGACAGATATTTTCAGGATATGGAAGAAGACATAGCGAAATTGGTACCGGAAGGAATCGAGGGAATTGTACCTTATAAGGGACCATTGAAAGATACGATATATCAGATACTCGGCGGATTGAAAGCGGCGATGGGATATTGCGGAGCAAAAAATATTTCGCAGATGAAGGAGAAGGCAAGGTTCGTAAGAATCACAAATGCGGGTTTGCGGGAATCTCATCCACACGATGTAAAAATTACGAAGGAGGCACCGAACTATAGTCCGAAGCCGTAGGGGGAGTTAGTTTGTCAAGTTTGCGAAGTAAGAGCCTTGGAACGCTGATGACACTGATTTGACAGATTGACACAGATTTTAAAAAATAGGCTATCGCCACAGATTAGGGCGGATAAAAAAAGTTTGTCAAGTTTATCAAGTTTGTGTTTACAATTCTGATTCCAAAGTTCCGGTTTTGGAATCTTTTTTTATTTAGAAATGGTTTCGGAGATAATTTTCAGTTGTTCGATAGAGAGGTTTTGAATAATTTCGGAGAGCGGGGGCGCATCTGATTTTTTGAGTTTGTTGAGCGGATGGTCGTCGGGGATTTCGGAGCCAGGAGATGGTGTGAATTCGAAAAGGTCGTTGGGAGTGCAACGGAAAGCGATGCAGAGCTTTTCGATATGTGCGGGAGTGAGGGTTTTGGCTTTTTTATGAACAATGTTATAGGCGACATTTGGACCGAGTCCGTGTTTCATCAGGAAACCGATGGGTTTGTTGATGAGACGCTCTTTGAAAAGGCGGTGGAAGTTGAAAGTAAGCATATTTTGAAAGAGTTTAGGTTTGTTGATGATTAAAAATAGGAAAGAAAAGATTGAAAAACAAGTAAAATAGTTGCATTTTAGGGAAGTTTGGGTGTATCTTAGGGAAGTTTATGTGTATCTTGGGGAAGTTTGGGTGTATCTTAAGGAAGTTTGGGTGTATCTTAAGGAAGTTTGGGTG
>CALKAJ010000080.1 GCA_937983305.1 uncultured Ignavibacteriota bacterium
GGAAAAAGGTCAGACCTCCGATAATTGCTATCACAAAGCAAAGTAAAACTACAAAGAGGAAGTTATCGGTTTTAAAAGTTCCGGCTGATTCAGGTGAAATATTTTTGCCGGAAAGATTTCCCGCAATAACAAGAACCGGAACTATAACTCCGAATCTTCCAATCAACATTCCGATTGCAATCATAATATTATAAAAAACCGTATTCGCATTAAGTCCCGCAAAAGCACTGCCGTTATTGCCTGCGGCTGAAGAGAATGCATATAAGATTTCCGAAAAACCGTGAGGACCTGCCGCAGAAAGACTCGAGAGTGCAATATCATTGATTAATGCGGCGGCAGTGAAAATCAATATAACCGCACTTGGCAGAAGTATTGCAAGAATAGCCATTTTGATTTCCGGCGATTCGATTTTTTTACCGAGATACTCCGGAGTTCTGCCGACCATCAAACCGGAAATAAAAACAGTAATGATAACGAAAATTAACATTCCATACATACCCGAGCCGACACCGCCGAAAATAATTTCACCGAGCATCATATTCAGCATTGCAACCAATCCGCTTAGCGGAGTCAAACTTGAATGCATAGCATTTACCGAGCCGTTTGATGCGGCTGTGGTTGCAGTTGACCAGATAACGCTGTTAAGAATTCCAAACCTCGTCTCCTTGCCTTCCATCGCTGAAATATTATTTCCAATGCCGAAAGAAAATTCGGAATAAAGAGAAGTGAAAAGACCTGCGCAAAATAAAATCATCATCGCCGCAAAAAGCACGGTGCCTTGATTTTTTGAGCCGACAATATGTCCGTAAGTAAAAGTAAGAGAAGCCGGAATCAAAAGAATAGAAATCATTTGAAGAAAGTTGCTCAAAGGAGTCGGGTTCTCAAAAGGATGTGAACTGTTTGTATTAAAAAATCCTCCGCCGTTTGTCCCAAGCTGTTTGATTGCAATTTGAGAAGCCGCCGGACCCGAAGGGATTATCTGCTCAGTGCCTTCAAGCGTAGTGATGGTTTTATAACCGCTAAAGTCCTGAATAACGCCCTGACTAATCAAAGCAGCTGCAAGTAAAACGGAAAGCGGAATTAAAATATAAATTACCGAGCGAACCAAATCGCCGTAGAAATTTCCCAGACGTGAGCTTTGTCTGTTTTTCAGCCCTCTTGCAATTGCAAGCAGAACGGCAATTCCCGTAGCCGCACTCAGGAAATTCTGAACCGTAAGCCCAAGCATTTGAGAAAGATAGCTCAAAGTAGTTTCACCTGCATAGGACTGCCAGTTAGTATTGCTAACGAAACTTACTGCAATATTAAAAGCAAGATGAAAGGGGATATTATCAAAGCCCTGAGGATTAAGCGGAAGAAATTTCTGAAACATCAGAATCAACATCAGAAAAATGAAACCGATAAAATTAAAAATCAGAATTGAAAATAAGTACTCCTTCCAATCCATTTCTTTTCCGGGATTGATTTTTAAAAAACCGTAGATGCGATTTTCAAACCCGCCTAAAACCGGTTTTAGAAAATGCTTACCGTCCGAAAAAACCGAGAACATAAATTTACCGAGCAAAGGAGCAAGCCCGATAATCAAAGCAAGAAAAATAAGCAATTGAAGAATATCTTTAATTTCCATATCAGAACCTTTCCGGTTTAGAAATTACGTAAATAAGATATATCAAAACTGCAAGTGCGAGAAATCCGCTGATAAAGTATTCGCTGTTCATATAACTTTTTTTATTACAAAATTAAGCAGAAAGATGTATATAGGAAATTAAGGGATTCCCCGGAAATATAAAAAAAGTATAAAAATTTAAAAGAGGTATATCCATAAAAAAAAGTTCCCGGTGGGGGTACCGGGAACGTGGTTTATTGTTGGTGGGAGTAATCTATGAAAAAGCCAATTCAAGTTAAAAAAATTATTTCAATTTGTCAAGTGACTGTTTGATATTTATTTCTAAAAAAATATTCCGGTGAAAGATTGAAAAAATTAAAACAAAATTTATTGCCGAAAGTATAAAGAGATGTCTGTTTTGAAGGAAGTATTTTTTCATGAAAAATATTTTATTTATGATACGATAAAGAAGAAATTATGTTATATTTTCTATTGATATTTAAAACTAACAAACTTAAATTTACTCTGAATAAAAGGATTGGGGAGTCCCCGGTCGACAACAAAGCCTGCGAAAGCGGGCTTTTTGCTTTTATAGAAATAAAAATATATCAATTTATTTTACAGAAAAAATTTATGTTGGTTTCCGCAATGAACTGAAAATCGTCAATCCATTCAATTCCCATATTATCACAAACATTTGGTATCCTTATTTTGTCGGTTGATGTGGTAACTTTGCTTTCCTTTGTAACTACAACTGCTTTTTCTTTCATTGCGTGTGCTATCACCCAAGGGTCAGCTAATGAACGGTTTTTTATATTGTCAACAAGTTTTCTATGAATTGGGTTGAATTCAAAAATTTCTTTTAGATATCTCTGGACCTCTTCGTCAGGCTGAAGGACTTCAATATTTGATTTTTTTAACCATTTAGAAAGAGCATCATCAGTTTTGATAATTTCTTTGTTTACTTCATAAGGAATAAAAATTCTGCCTTCTTTTCCTAGTGAATTTATTATGTCCCAGTAATCAGAACAAAAATTTGGAGAATAGTATGTGTTCCATGCAACTATGAAGAAATTTGAGTCCAGACAATATCTCTTACTCATAATTTATTTGTAAATAAAGTTTTCGTAATTTGAAATTTTGTTAATTTTGAGGTTTAACAAATTGCTTAATTCTACACCTTTAACGCTTCCGCTTCTGAATGAATCCAGAACAAACTTTGAAAATTCAATCCCGTTGCGCTTAGATAATAGCAGATAGTAATTTGGACCGCCTTTCTTCGATTCTCTTTTCTTAAGTTCCTTTTCAAAATAGTATTTTGAAAACTCTTGATATTCATTATCCAAAATAACTTTCCAGGATTCGAATATCTGTTGACTTAATAATCCTGTATTATGTGCCCTGAAAAGAACGCTTAAAGAACTAACGCCGAACACTTTTGCAACGTTAAATAAATCGTTATGTGATGAAAGTTTCCGGCTTTCCCAAACAGTCTTGAAAATCTCGAGCGGCATTAATGCTGATGCGGCAACTTTATTACAGAATATTTCCACAGGATTGTATTCTGAAATATTACTTTCACGAAAATCAATATTGATGTCGTTAGAAATACCGGATTCATTAATAAAAAGATGAACCAGTTCATGAACTAAAGTAAACAATTGTACTGTTTCCCATTCATCGCTGTTAATGAAAACAAACGGCGCATAAGAATCTGATATTGCAAACCCTTTAAAGTCGTCCGAACTAATTTTTAAACGTGAATGAAAATTGCTCGACATAGAGACGAATATTCTTTTTGCTTCAACTCTTTTAATCCATTCTTTGAGAGGGGTTTCGGAGTTTAAACCAATAGAATCAATTTCGAAAATATTTCTGATATACGAAGCTACGGCATCGGGGGAGTCAGCGATTGAATATTTACCAATAAAATCAAGTTTATGATAATCATTTTCTACAAGATAAGTTTTTAACCAATTTTGTTTTTGCCGGATTTCACGAATCATAAAAATCAGTGCAGTGCTGATTGCAGCAGAATCCCTTTTCCTGAAATCCTGAAGAACCTGAAAGTCAGACGGAATATCGGGAAGAAAGAAAACAGCAAGAGGTCTTTTGTAAATACCGGCAAGTTTTTCAGCCTGTTTAAAAGTCGGTTGAAGATTTCCTGATTCCCATTCTATAAGAGTGACAACAGAACATGGCACTTTTTTTGCGGCATCTTCAATAGAAATTTTAGATGTTTCGCGAGCCCATTTCAATACTTTCGGCGTTATTAGTGCTTTAACTGACATTTTAAATTATTATTCAGGATTAAAATAATATTTGAAGATTAATTTAACAATTGAAATACGAATTTAATTAATTCAGTCATTCTCTTCCTTCCACTATTTTGATTTCTTCGGTGGTGAGGTTGTAAAGCTTATAGACTTCGGAGTCTATGGTTTGGACGAGGTCTTCGCATTTGTTTTCGAAATATGTTTTTTCTTTATCTGTTTTTGCGGAACAGAGTCGTTTTTTTGCTTCGAGCATATCGTTTGTATAAACTGAAATAAAAGTATTCTCAAAGTTTGACATAAATTATTTTGGTTTTTATAAAATAGCAATTTATATTTATAGAAGTTATGGAAAATTTTTAGCTTTCACGGAAGGGCAAAAATATGCGTTTTTAGGCTGTTTTTGAGGGTTTTTGCAATTCTAATGTACATTGGAGGAATTCTAATGTACATTGGAGAGATTCTTGGGTACATTTTTGCAATTCTAATGTACATTGGAGAGATTCTAATGTACATTGGAATGATTCTTGGGTAAAATGGAGAGCCGCTGCGGTACATTGGCGTTCATAAATGTACATTGGAGAGCCGCCGCGGTACATTGGAGGTTCGCCGCGGTACATTGGAAAGCCGTCAGGGTACATTGGAGGTTCGCCGGGGTACATTGGAAATGCTCAGATGTGGATTTTGGAAAAATAATGTACACGGGAATTCCGCTGATGTACATTTTCGCACTTCCAATGTACATTGGAGAGCCGCTGCGGTACCGCAGAAGTGTTTCAATGTACCATAGAATTATTTCTATGTACATTGGAAATGTTTTGGGGTAGATTTGCATTACTAAGCCGGAGTTTAGTAATGAGAAAGGGAAACCTTACTAAGCTGGAGCTTAGTAAGGAGAGGAGATGCTGGAGCTTAGTAAGGAGAGGAGATGCTGGAGCTTAGTAAGGAGAGGAGATATTTAATGAGATGGGTTGCCGGAGCATAGTAAGGAGAGAGGTTGCCGGAGCTTAGTAATCATCTTAATTGTCGTCACCTATTTTTTCGATTGCTACAGTTTTTTTATTGTTTGGGTCATATTTTACTACACATGGAGTTCCAACCTGATATAAAGATGTTTGTAATCTCGATATCAATTGAACTACTGTGGCAGTAAATGCAGGCTCGAAATCAGGAGTTATCTGTATCGTTATCCCGATTTGAGGCTGATTATTTATTGTTGTGCCTGTATCCCACATTTCAACAATTTTTCCTTTTGCAGTTTTACCTGTTGCAAGTAGTTTCTTCTTCTTCCTTTCTCTCAAAAAAGGTAATCCAAATGCCAAACCAAATACAATAATGAAGAATAAGGTAAAAATACTTCCGATAATTGGAGAAGCAATAATTGCTGCAACCGCACCGACAGTAAAACCGATAATGGCAATGATTGTTCCAATGTTTAAAAAAATGCTTTGTTCTTTAGGTTTCATAATTTTTATTTATGATTTTTTTAAAATAATTTTTTCCAATTCTCCCTCCAAAGACCGGGTTTCTCTTTCGTCCATATGTACTAAATTATTTGACAAGCAGCATTTTCTTTGTTTCGGAAAAATCGCCGGCTGTCATTTTGTAAAAATAAATTCCCGATGATAGTCCTTCCGCATTAAAGCTGAGCTGATATGTTCCGGGTTGTTTTTGTTCGTTGACGAGGGTTGCGACTTCTCTGCCGAGGATGTTATAGACAATAATATTGATATGTGGATGACCCAGAGGGTACCCCCCGATAGAAACATTCGGGAATGACAGTGAAGGAACTTTAAACTGAATTATTGAAGATTGATTAAACGGGTTCGGATAGTTTTGCTCAAGGGAAAATGAAGAGGGGATTTCGTTTCCGATTTGTTGTATGAAAACATTTCCGCCGTTTGTGGATTTGAAAATCTTTGCGGCATCATTCAGTCCGCCGCTCATATAAAAATTATTTGCATCTATCAGTGCGAGTCCGGTTGTCAGGTCGTTATTGTTAAGGCGTTTCAAAGTCCAGCTTGTTCCGTAGTTTGTTGTTTTTGCAGTTGCAATTTTTCCGATTCCGAAATTTGTATCAAGATAATTCCCGACCATAAATGCAATGCCGGTTCCGGCAACAGTTTTAATATTGCGAAAACCAATTCCGCTGAAGTATGCGACCGAATCCCAGCTTGTGCCTGAATTAGTTGTGCGGAAACATTTGAAATTTCCGGGAAATGAACTTCCGATTGCAAGCCCTGTTGTTGAGTTGTAAAACGCAATGTCGGTTAAACTTTGCACATTTGTCTTTTCGGTTTTCTGCCAGTTAAGTCCGCCGTTTGTGGTTTTGTAAATTCTTCCGTTTTGCGATGGTGCGCCAAGGTTGTAAGTTGCTCCGCAAACAAAGCCCGTATTGATATTGAAGAAATGCATATTGTCGAGATAGATGCTGTCATCAACTTTACCGAGCGAAAGCCAGTTGTTACCGCCGTTTATGGTTTTATAAAATTTCGGATTGGTTGAAGGATTTGTATCTATCAATGCGTAGCCGGTTTGCTCATCAAAAAAATGTATGTCGTTCATATAGCCCGTAGTCGTATCGAAAGTCCCGACCTTGAACCAGTTCACTCCGCCGTTGGTTGATTTCAGAAAAGCAGTTTTATATTCGGAGAAAAATTCCGAAATGCCTTTGATATAAAAGCTCTGCCTTTGCTGATAGGGAAGCGATGCAAAGCCCGCCGGTTTCAGTGCAAAACCAAAATTATTTTCCGCACCGCAGGCATAAACAATTGATGAATTTATGTACTGAAGATTTACAAGTGCTCTGATTGAGGCAGGCGATGAAGCAGGAAGCCAGTTGAATCCTGAATTTGTTGTGTAATAAATATTTTCCTGAAACTGAAATAGTGAATGTCCGATTGAAATCCCCGAATTTGTATTATAAAATCCAAGTTCGAATGCAAGTCCGTCATAAGGCAGTGTGTAACTTATCCATTGGCTTTCCGCATTCTTTGCGAATGAAAGGGAAAGCACAAGCAACACTAATGAAATTATTTTCATAAACTGATTTGTTTTGCAGAATCTAATTATTTGATTCCGCAAATTCAATCTAATATTTTAAATCCGGGCTGTATCTTTTCTGCAATAGGTTGCAAACTCATCAGGATTTATTTCATCCGTGAAACATTCAAAGTTTTTTTCCCTTAATACAAGAATCATTGGTGCCGGAATAAATGCCGTTATTAATTTATAAATATCTCCTTCGGAAAAGTTTGTTATATCGCGCATTACTTTATTCAGCGGCTGTATTCCGCTGTCGAGGTCTTCACGCGCATCGTAAACAATTGCGGGAAGGCAGTCTTTCACCCATCCGGGCTCGGGAATATTTTCGCCGAGTGATTCTTCTATATCGGTATGCCGCTGCCCGGTTTTCTCGCGAAGCTTTTTTATCATTTCGTTAATGCTTACCTTTCCTACTACTGCCGCCAGAT
>CALKAJ010000081.1 GCA_937983305.1 uncultured Ignavibacteriota bacterium
TTTCTTTATACCAAAATTTATTTTTTCCATTATCTTTAGAGTACTTATATTCACAGAGATTTCCGTTTTCATCTTCTCTTTAAAAATAACTTTTCATAACTTTCTCTTCTGCTTTTCCGTTTATAATTTTATATTCATATCCGGTAACTGATTGAAGTCCGGATTCTTTAATTCTTTGTGCTTCCTTAATAAAATAATCCTTATCGGTATCTCCGTATGGATCATCATACTGCGCATTTGCGTTTATATTTATGATAAATGCAAAAACAATTGCGAATAATAATAATTTTTTCATTATTTTAATTTAATTTTTAAAATTCTTGTTGAATTACTAACTTAAAGCTATAAAATACTTAAAAAGTTCCAAAACAAAAAGCCCCGTAACTTTGAACATTACAGGGCTTTAGTATAACTTATGCGACTCTTAATTATTTAACAAGTGTCATTTTTTTGGTAATTGAGATACCATTGGATATCAATCTGTAATAATAAATGCCACTCGAAAGTTTTGATGCATCAAAAGGAACTTCATAACCGCTAACCGGAGGCATTACTCTGTCCAGAATAACGGCGACTTCCCTGCCAAGAGCATCATAAACAACAAGTTTAACTTTACTTTCTTTAGGTACATTTATTTTGATAAATGTATTTGGATTAAAAGGATTTGGATAGTTTTGATATAGCCAGAATTCTTTTGGTGTTACAGATTCTGCAACATTATTATTATTAAAGAGAGCAATATTTCTAATTGTAAATTCAGTATATTTTACCTCAGGATTAAAATCTTTATTGAATTCAAATCCTGCTATTGTAACTGCATTAAGTTTTACCGAATTTCCGTTTAATTTAAAAGTTCTTAAAGGAATTTCATATTCTTTCTCACCTGTTAATTCAACAGTAACAAAAGGATATTCAAATTTCCCATCAATGAATGCTTCAAAATACACTTTAAGTTTACCTGTACCTGTTGCAGTAAACAGGAATCTGTCATATTTTGTCAAATCCTGTGGGTCGTATGATGCATCCAGTGAGCGACCAATCATTAAAAAGTCATTCAATTTACCTTTAACTTTTGCTCCTCCCGGATAGATTAATGAACCTTCCGGATATTTCGGGATATTTGGTGATATTACATAAGAGAATTCATCAACCTTACTTTGAGGACCGGCAAAAGAACCAAAAACGCCAGCTCCAACAAATACATTATCTTTAAATCCGTTATTATCAATAGCTGCTATTCTTGCTGATGACATAATTCCTGAATTAATAATATGTGATGTTAGTCCGGGACCTGCTGAAATAGTTCTGATTGATGTTTCTTCATCCATACCTTGCTGACGTGTAATCTTCATATCGACATTTAAAGTCACAGCTTCATTTGTGAAGTTTTGCACTGTAACTAAAACTTTTCCATCGTTTGTATAACTTGCTTTTTGAATATAAGCATTTGGAGTATTCAGGAAATCGTTACTATATGAGTTACTTTTTGTACCTTTAAATTTTTCAATAATAGCTGCAACAAGCTCTTTAGTTGTAATAACAGATGGCGACCAAACCTGGAAATTATATACCTGAATTGTATTTCCCGGGACTTCGTATTCATCAAGAGTCCATTTGCTGTCAACTATGAATGAATTTGAAGTTTCGTAAATGGAAAATGATATAGATGCATCACCATATTTATTTTTCTGATTAATTAAGGTTGAAGAATAAAATGGCTTTTCATTGATGAATACTACATCTAAATCTTCCATATTAGAATATGCTAGTCTGTCGCAAACTGTTTTACTGTGACTGTATATGTAAGGAGGATTAGTAGTTGTTGAAAATATTGTAGCGTGTCTATATTGACCTCTCATATAATCAACAGCATAAGCAGAAGTAGCATTTGATATTCCGAGGATGTCAAATGGGGTAGTTTCAACAGGACTGGAATGGTCAGGACCTGTTAGAGGAATATAGGTTGACAACGGATTTCCGCCAAGAATTTTGGCATTATTGGAAACCATTAATGATGTCCATCCTTTATTAATTAAGAAGTTTCTCTGGAATAATGCCCAGCTCATATCATAACTGCTTTCAACACCGGCTTTATATCCGCCTGATGGCCTGCAATTTACATCTTCAGAGTAAGACCAAAATTCTCCGCAAGGAGTATTTGAATAAAGCCAGGAAACATTCTTAAATTTTGTTTTATTCGTATCAGTTACTATAACACTCACCTCATAAGAAGCACATCCTCCAATTGGAAGATTTCCAATGTTCCAGATAATAACATTCCCGAGAACTGTGGCATTTCCCGTATGAGAAACATATTGAGTACCCGCAGGGATTGTGTCAATAAGCTTTACATCAAATGCATCTAAATCGGAAAGATTTTTATAAGTCAAAGTATAAGTAGTCGGGACTCCTAAAGTGTCCGGCATTTCGCTTCTTCCGTCATTTTTTCTAAGTAAAATATCTTTCCCAAATGCAGTGGCATAATCGTTGTCAAGATACCAGGTTAGCTCTCCACAGCATGGCAATGCTGTTTTAAAAACAAAATGGTGCTCGCCTGTTTGAAACTGGGTAGGTTGACCTCTGTTAATTGGAGCAGGATTAAATTTATTTTTATTTCCTATAGGGAAGTTTTTAACAGTATTATAGTCATTACCGTATCCCCAATAAGCAACATAGTCGCCTGCACCATAAATTACTATCTTGTCTGTAAAACAGTAAAGTTGTGCAGATGCTTTAGTTGCAAAAAGGAGCAAGAGAGAGAAAACGATAAAGTGAAATATTTTAGACATAGGTTATTAAGGGTTTAAAGTTATAAAAACTCTAACCCAAGCCCTTTGAACCGATTGGTTACCTGCAAATTGGGGAAAAAAACCTTAATTGTCAAGAGAAAAATATTATTTTTTAAAAAAAGGAACAAAAATCTGCTTTTAAAGTATAAAAAACAGAAAAAATAAATTCTAAAGTCATGAAAAAAATTATTACAGTTTTGATATTCGCAGTTTCAATAACAATATTTCAGGGGTGTGAATTTATAACAGATTACAGATATTATACTGTTACGTTTCAAAACGATGACTATGAAAAAGTGATAACAGCAGTTTATTACAGGAATAACAATGAATATGAATACAGATGGAGCAGAAATGCAATTTATGATTATATTTACCCGGGAGAATATTTTAACATCACTTTAAACGAGGATTGGTATGATTTTAAAGTAATAATGGAAGACGATTGGTATTCATACGAAATTCTCGACTATGATATTTATGTTAACTATGATTTTACTTTATATTATTATCTTGATGATAAACCACTTTTGAAAAACAGATTAATCAAAAAAACTCCTAAGAAAAATCAGGATTCCCTGATTGGGAATCCTGATTCAAAGTAATATTTATTTTATAACTTTTATTACGCTGTCAAATAAGTTTTTACTTTCATTTACTTTATCTTCATTTCCATATACACAGAAATATTTTTGCGAAAGCATATCTTCGATTAGTTTTGTGAACCCTCTGATATCTTCCTGATTAGTTAATAGTATTTCATCTCTTTCTTTCTGAAGTTCTTCTTTAGAAATCTTTTCGATAAAATATTTAAAAGCTCTATCCCCTTCCTGTTTTGGTGTTAAAGGGTTATCCATTCTCGCAATAGTGCCAATTATAAATCTTGTCATTTCACTTTCATCTACATTGAAGTTTTTAATAAATTCAACAGCGCCATTGTAATTTTCAAATGTTTTTTCAAGATTCGGGTCTCTATAAGAAGCAAATATAAAATTACCGTTAGGAGAAATCATACTAATACCGCCATAAGCACCTCCGATTACTCTGACTTTATTATACAGATAATCTCTGAAAAGGATCTGATTCATCACTCTCATTTTTCCGTTCCATTGATAACCAAGTTTTTTAAAATCGTAACCCTGCAGAACATATTGAACTTTCGAGGATGATAACAATCCTTCGTTCATTTTAACAGGGGTGAAATTCCATTTAACATACTCCGGTTTCTTACCTGCTGATTTAATCGATAAATCTTTAAAAGATTTTTCAAAGGAGGAGTAATCATTTTTAGATGATGTAACTAATATTTTTAGATTTTCCTTTTTGAAAAGCATATCTGCGGTTTTTTTCAAATTATCACATATCAAATCAGACTTGGCATCAAAGTTTTTTGCCAAATCAGTAATAAACCAATAGAAGCTGAATCCATTTGTATTTTCGCTGAACATCCCTTCTTTACTGAAATAAGATCTTACTCGGGTGGTAGTCAATCCGTAGCTGTTACTTTGAGTATTCTCTTCAAGTCTGGATTGAAATCTCGTTAACAAAGATTTTATTCTTTCTTTATCGTCATATTTTGTAGAATTAATAATTTCACCTGCAAGCTCAATCATTTTATCTGTTTTATAATTCATTGATTTGAACTCGACGGCAAATTTGGGGATTAACAATTCATCATTATTATTTTCAAGGAATGAAGTTGTATATGAATTAAATCCTCCGGTGTGTTTATTTAAAGCATTATCAAGTTCACCATAAGAATAGTTTTCAGTGCTTAAATCCCCAAGGACTTCGGAAAGTAAAGCGGCATATTGAAGAAGTTCCTGCGGCAATACTCTTAAATCATAATACTGGGTAAAATATACAACATTATTTGTAAATTTGTCATATTTAACTGCATCACAGCCGTTCAACTGAGTTAATTCTGCTTTATAATATTTTGGTTTTTTTTCTATATCCTGAATATCAAGCATTGGAATTGTTGCCAAAGCTTCTTTAGTATCTTCCTGTTTTTGATATCTTAAAAGTTCTTCGGATTCTTTAACCATATTCTCAATATCGGAATCTGATAAAGATGATTTAAATTCTTCGAGCTTCTTTTTCGTTTCTTCATTTCTTTTTCTATCGAGACCGGGTTCAGGACTCAACACAAAAAGCACGCTGTGGTTATTATCAAGGAAATAATCCTTAATTACTTTTTCGAGATAGCCGTTATTAATATCTGATTTAAGTTCTTCAAAAGTTTTTTCATATTCCATATCAAGGAAAGGATTATCGGAATAGAACCAGCCTTTAAAAGCAAGAAATGCATAGGTTAATCCGAGCTGAGAATTACTCATTTCTTTCAATTGGAATTCATATCTGTTCAAAGTACCTTCAACAATTTTCTTATCGAGTCCTTTTTCGGAAGCTGATTTTAGATTATCAAATACAATTTTTTTGAATTTATCTTTATCAATCTTGTTGGCATTCTGAGCAATTATATTAAACATAATCTGATTATATCCGTTAGCTTCACCGTAAACATCCTTACCGATTCCCGCTTCTTCAAGTGCTTTTCTTATTGGTGCAGTTTCCTGATTAATCAACACATCAGCAATAATATCCAGAGCAAGAGACAGCTTAGTATCTTTACTTAAACCGGTTACAAAGTTTAATGAAAGATAAGTTTGTTCTTCAGTATTCGTTCCGTCAGCAACAGAATAAAATCCTTCCGATTCTTTCATTTGGTCAAATGGTTTTTGAACGGGTATTACAACTTTTTTATCCGATAAGGAATAATTGACTAAATAGTTATCATTAATAAATTTTAATTCATCATCAAGATTTGCATTACCGTAAACTACTATATGACTATTTGAAGGGTGATAATATTTTTGGTGATAGTTAATAAATTTCTCATTAGTAATTTCCGGAATTGACGGAGGATAACCGCCTGATGAAAAACGGTAAATTGTTTCCGGGAAAAGAATCTTCTGAACCTGATAGTATAATTCCCTTTCCGGACTTGAGAATGCACCTTTCATTTCATTGTAAACGATGCCGTTAATTGTAACGGGAGTTTCTTTTGATGGGAGGTTATAATTCCAGCCTTCTTGTTTTAAAATCCGTTTGTCGGTATAAAGCAGAGGGTTGAAAACAGCATCAAGATAAACATCCATTAAATTAAAATAATCCTTAGTGTTCATACTTGCGATAGGATACATCGTTCTATCGGCACCTGTAAATGCGTTGATAAAGGTGTTAAGCGAACCTTTCATTAAAACATCGAAAGGACTTTTTACGGGGAATTTCTTTGAGCCGTTGAGCACACTATGTTCCATAATGTGCGGGTAGCCGGCATCGGATTCCGGGTCTGTTTTAAATCCGATTGCGAATGTTTTATTTTCATCAGAGGAAGCAATTTTCAGGAGTTTAGCTCCGCTTGCGGTATGTACGAAGACGTAACATTCGCTGTTAACTTCTTTTACAAACTTTTTATCAATTAATTTAAAACCGTGATATGTGCCGCCAACTTCGAAATTTTGTGCGAGAACAGAACCGGCTACAAGAAGAGAAACCATTAATAAGAATAATAATTTTTTCATAAAATATATTTTTGTTTATTAAAATAAATGATTTAATTTATAAATTTTATCCAATTATTTACTCGGAAAATTTCCCTGCATATTTGCGGAAAGCCATGCGAATATTGTCATAATATAAATATCGTTTTTATAGTCTTCTCTGTTTACTCTTTCAATCATATCCATATTTGTGTGAAATGTTTTCCAGTAATCCATTGCATCCTGAATAAAGGCAAATCCGTTTAAGCCGGCATCCTGAAATGCTTGATGGTCGGAATTTATTGTCTTCATCAGACAGGTAGTTTGAAATTTCGGGTCACCGATAAGTTTCATCCATTGATTAAATAATTCCGAGGCGCCTTTATTTTCTTCGGTATAAATGCCTCTGAATCTTCCTGCTCCAAAATCCATATTGTAATATGCAAAGCACTTTTCTTTTCCACTTATGAAATGCTCTTGCGAGTGATATTTCGAGCCAAGCAAACCTTCTTCCTCGCCAGCCCAAAGCCCAATACGGATAGTTCTTTTAGGTTGAATGCCAAGACTTTTTATAATTCTAATGGCTTCGAGGCAAGCTACAACTCCCGTTGTATTATCGGTTGCGGCGGTTGCATAAGTGTATGAATCGAGGTGACCTCCAATAGTTACAATTTCATCGGGAAATTCCGAACCGGGTATTTCGGCAATGACATTGAATCCGTCTTCTATTCCGGAATTTTCTACTTCAACATTTATTTCCATTGTAACCTTGGCTCCTTTTTCAATTGCTCTTGCAAGACTGTTATATTGTTCAAGCGAAATGCAAACCTGCGGAACTGTTTCGGCATATTTTGGGTCGCCCGAAAATGCAATTAAGTAATCGAAAATATCTTTTGGCTTTTCGGGAATTGAATTTCCCCATGCCTGAACTATTCCGTAATATCTATAACTCGGCTCGATAATAACTGCAGCGCCTTCATCCTGAAGAAACTTTATTTTTTTCAAATTGAATTCAGCCCATTGC
>CALKAJ010000082.1 GCA_937983305.1 uncultured Ignavibacteriota bacterium
CGACCACCGAGATCTACACTCTTTCCCTACACGACGCTCTTCCGATCTTTCCTTCCTGAAGATTTTGTATGAAATCAATACTCTTTCCGTCAGATAAATAATTTGAACTTGTAAGAATCCCCGAAATCAAATCATTAATAAAATATTTTTCTTTGGTTAATATTAATGGTCTTGAGAAATTTAATATTTGCCTGATTGATTTTGTTATACGCGTAGTTTCCTGAATTATTACTTTAAGTTCGTCAAAGCCTTCATCACCTTCTTTTCTGTCAAGCAGCAGATAATCGGCGTTTCCTGATATTATGTTGAGGGGATTTGAGAGGTTGTGGGCGATAGAAGATACTACAGTTCCAATCAGTGCAAGATTCTCTTTTTCACGCAGTTCGTCTTTAAGCTTTCTTTCATTTGTCATATCTCTGACTATAGAGACATTGCCTATAAACTTTTCCTGTTCACTTTTTATTTGAAAAATTGCGATACTGATATATCTGATATCTCCGGCTTTTGTAAGATACTCGGTTTCATAATTGCTTATATAACCAATTTCTTTCAGAATTCTTGTTATTTCTTTTGCGTCACCCTTCTTTTTAATATGTTCCGGCATAAGCGAAAAAAAATCTTTACCGCGGATTTCATCACGCTGATAGCCAAATATTTTTTCCGCTCCTTTGTTCCATAGAAAAATATTACCGTCCGGGTCGAAGCCGATTATGCCGTCAATTGAATTTAAGATAATATCGGAAAAATATTTGTCGTGTGCAGATTTCCTTTCCTTCAATATTGTAACTGCATTGATAATGCATGATGTCAGATTTTCCGTGATAAATTCGAGTTCTTCATCTGTAATGTGATTATCGAGTCGGGCTTTTACAAGCTTAACGAATTCAATTTTCTGTTTTTCTAATTCCGCAAATACTATTTGCTCCATACTATACAGTTTTGAGTGTTACAAATTTTCAAATTAATTATATATAATTTTTCCTTTTTTGAATACGGTTATCAGACGGTTAACTGCAAAGTTATAAATTAAGTCTTTGTAAGAAGGGAAATCAAAAATTAAAATATCCGCCTGTTTACCTCGTTCAAGGCTTCCTGTTTTATCAAGATTGTAAAGAGCATAAGCGGCGTTATATGTAACTGCATTGATGATTTCTTCTGCAGTCATTTTCATTTTGACGGATGCAAGAGACATAATCATTTGAATATTCTGAGTCATACAACTTCCGGGGTTGAAATCCGTAGCAAGTGAAACCGGTACATTATTATCAATTAATTCTCTCGCAGGAGTGTATGGTATTGATAAGAAATACGATACACCCGGCAGTGCGGTTGCAATAATTCCTTTATTTGAAAGTTTCTTAATATCTTTTTTGTTTATTACCTCGATATGATCAACACTGATAGCTTTATTTATAATTGCAACATCAATTCCGCCAATTGAATTAAACTGGTCTGTGTGAAGTTTTGGAATTAATCCGAATCTGACTCCCTCTCTGAATATTCTGTCCGTTTCTTCTGCGGTAAAATATCCTTTCTCACAGAATACATCAATGAACACAGCCTTTTTTCCTTTTGAGATTTTCGGAATCATATCGTAGCAAATTAAATCTATGTATTCTTTTTTCGGGATTCCTTTCGGTATTGAATGAGCACCAAGAAAAGTCGGAAAAATATCAAGTCCAAATTCGTTTTCGTAACCAAGTTCGTTTATTACATCCAGCATTTTTATTTCATTTTTCGTATCAAGTCCATATCCGGATTTTCCTTCAATTGTTGTTGTGCCATATTGGATAAAATATTCCAGCCGTTGAGAAGCAATTGATTTTAATTCTTCTTTAGAACTTTTGCGAACCGAATTGACAGTCTTTGCAATTCCTCCGCCGGCTTTAGCGATTTCTTCATAAGTGCTTCCGGATATTCTCATTTCATATTCATCGGAACGCGAGCCTGAAAATACGAAATGGGTATGTGTATCAATAAATCCGGGCATAACAGTTTTTCCGGTACAATCTAATTCTTTATAGTTATTTTTTTCTTTTAGGAATTTTTTCAACCCTCTTTCACTGCCTGCAAAAGAGATTTTATCTTTATCCGTAACAAGGCATCCGTTTTTTAACATTCCGATATCATTCTGTGCTTTTCCTGATTTAGGAACTCCGGGAATTCCTTTGCAAGTAACAAGATTAGATATGTTTCTTAAAATATAATTCATTATAAAACCTTTGTTTCTTTAATTATTCTGACAATCGGCTCTGTGTTGGATTTTCTGAAATGCACCCAGAAATCTTTAAAATCGAGTTTAACTCCGTCAGTTTGTGTAATTTTACATCCTTTCACTTTTTTATTATTCATGACAATGTCTCTCAGAAATTTAGCAGGGTCTTTGATTGTCAATTTTGTTTTCTCAATCTTATATTTCGGGAGATTTTCTTTGTATTTACTCAATGAAATATTAGCGTCAGCAAGTTCGTTGAGTATAATGGCAATACCAAATAAACAATCTCTTCCGTAATGTCCGCCAATTGCAGGTGAAATAATAACACCTCCGCTGCCTTCTCCGCCGCAGATTGATTTATTCTTAATCATTCCTTTAACGACATTAATTTCACCAACCGGAGTTCTGAAAATTTTTCCCTTGTAATGTTTCGCAATATCGTCAACCGAACGAGTTGTAGAAAGATTAACAGTGGCGTTTATCTTTTCTGATTTGAATTTTCTGAATATATGATTAATAATCGTTGTAATTGTGTTCTCTTCTATAAACGGTTCACCCTTATCGGTAATTAAAACTAATCTGTCGGCATCCGGGTCAACTGCTACACCTAAGTCAGCCTTATGTTTTTTAACTGCATTGCAAAGGTCAATGAGATTTTCCGGAATCGGTTCCGGAGTATGAGGGAATACGCCTGTTGGAGCGGTATGTAATTCTATAACTTCACATCCGAGCCTGCAAAGCAAGGAAGGTACAATTAATGAGCCGGAAGAATTAACGGCATCAACTACAACTTTAAATTTTTTCTTTTTGATTTTTTTCAGGTCTAACTTTTTCATATTTAAAACCTTATCAAGGTGTCTGTTTGACCAGCAAGTATCGGGAACGGGGGGATAAAGTTCTTTTAAGGGAGCATAATAAAACTTTTTCTTAGCTGCAATTTTTTTAATTTCTTCCATTGCTTCCGCATCAAGGAAAGTTCCGTCCGGGTTGAGGAATTTTAGTCCGTTCCATTTTTGAGGATTATGAGATGCAGTGATTGCAATACCACCGCATGCCTCCGATTCTTCAGTTGCAATTTGTACGGTAGGAGTGGGTACTACGCCAATATGAATTACTTTAAAGCCGGAAAGAAACAGCGAAGAAATAACCATTGAGTAAATAATATCGCCGTAAGCTCTGCCGTCTCTTCCAATAACGATTGTTCTTGAATTATAGCGGGCTCTGCAATAATCGGCAAAGGCAGAAGCAAAGCCGGTAATATTTTCAGGTGTTAAATTATCACCTAAAATTCCTCTTACGCCTGAAACAGACGCAATAATCGGAGTTGATTTTTTTTTCATAATTTCTGACTAATGTATATGTTTAGCGAGATTTTCGAGTTGTTCAATTGTATTGACGCCTTCGATTTCAATATTATTATCAGCAGGTATTGCACCTATCTTCAAACCTTTGTTTTTAAAATGCAAGAATACATCTGTCAGATAATATTCCTGCTGAGCGTTATCAGCTTTCAAGGTTTTTAAAGCATCAAATAAATATTCGCTTTTAATAATGTAAATTCCCGAATTTATTTCTTTACAGGTTTTTTGTTCCTCAGTAGCATCTTTATGCTCTACAATATCAATAAAATCGCCGCTGCTGTTTCTGATTATTCTTCCGTAGCCGTCGGGATTATCCATTATTGCGGAAATCAAAGTGGCATCGAATTGCCCTGAAATATGATATTCGAGAAATTTTTTCAAAGTTTTTTCCGAAAGCAAAGGAACATCGCCGGATAGAATCATTACCATCCCGTTAAAATCGCTTAATTGTTTTTCGGTTTGCATTACAGCATGGCCTGTGCCAAGTTGTTGATCCTGATGAGCGAAGTAAATCTTATTTTTATAATCAATGAATTTACCGGCAACGAACTCAATAACGGATTTTTTTTGGTGACCTGCGATTACAATTATTCTGTCAGAATTAATTTTTAGAGCAAGGTCAACGACGTACTCAATCATTGGCTTCCCCTTAAGCTCAAACATCACTTTAGCTTTTTCGGGGTTCTTCATCCTTTTTCCTTTACCGGCGGCGAGTATTACAACAGCAAGCAATTTACTTCCTCTTTTTGTTTACAATTTTATTTTTATCGTTTACATAAATCATTTTAGGTCTGAAGTTTTTCAATTCCTTTTCGTCATATAAAGCATAGCTCATAATAATTATTATATCACCTTCCTGACCTAATCTTGCAGCGGGTCCGTTTAGACATACAACTCCGCTGTTTCTTTCTCCGGGAATCAAATAAGTTTCAAACCTCTGACCGTTGTTAACATTAACGACGCTAACCTGCTCGTAATCCATCAGGTCAGCCGCATCCATTAAAGTTTTATCAAGAGTCAGTGAGCCGGCATATTGCAATTCGGCTTGTGTAACGGTTGCTCTGTGCACTTTCGATTTGCACATTAATCTTTGCATTTCTAAATATTATCCTTTTTTATTGGTACTTATAATTAAATGAAACATTGTCTATTAATCTTGTGTTGCCCATATAAGCGGCGAGTGAAATAATAATATCACCCTTATATAATTTTAAATTGTCCAGTTCTTTCAGCTTTACATTATCGGTTATTGAGAGATACTGAAGTTTTATTTTATCCGACTTTCTGTTTATATAGTTTGATACAACATTTTTAACAGACTGGGTATCGGTAATTTTGTAATCGGTAATCATTTTTTTACCTTCTGTCAAAGCCTCAAAAATAACTGCCGCTTCCTGTTTCTCTTCTTCCGAGAGATAAACATTTCTTGAACTTTTCGCAAGTCCGTTTTCTTCTCTTATTGTATTGCAAATAATAACCTCTGTATCAATATTCAAATCTTCAACCATCCTTTGAATTATTACTGCCTGCTGAGCATCTTTTTGACCGAAATAAGCTTTGTGAGGTTTAACAATATTAAACAGTTTGTTGACAATTGTTGAAACACCCTTGAAGTGTCCGGGTCTGAATTGTCCTTCAAGTCTTTCGGTGATATCCTCAACATTAACATAAGTAAAATAATCTTTGGGATACATTAATTTTGGTTCGGGGTAAAAAATATAGTTTACTCCTGAACTGTTGCAGAGATGATAATCTCTTAAAAAATCTCTCGGATATTTATCGAGGTCTTCATGAGGTAAAAACTGAGTAGGGTTAACAAAAATGCTAACAACCACTATATCACATTCCTGTTTTGCTTTTTCAAGCAATGCGATATGACCTTCGTGAAGGAAACCCATAGTAGGAACCAACCCGATGGTTTTAAAAGTTGCCCTGTGATAATCCGATATCATCTGGAGAGCTTGAATTTCTTTTAAAACTTTCACGATTTTTTTAATAAGTTAATAAATACTTCAGTTAATATAATAACAAAATTAATCCAATAAATGAGCCAATATCTGAGATAGTTTATCTTTCAAATCTTTTCTGTTTACAATGGTATCAATGAAGCCATGTTCAAGCAGGAACTCGGAACGCTGGAAGCCTTTAGGAAGGTCTTTTCCGGTTGCCTGTTTAATAACTCTTGGTCCAGCAAATCCGATAAGAGCGTTTGGTTCGGCAATATTAATATCTCCCTGCATAGCAAAAGATGCGCTTGCTCCTCCTGTTGTAGGGTCAGTGATTATTGATATGTAAGGAATGCCTTCTTCGTATAGTTTGGCAATCCTTGAGCTTGTTTTTGCAAGCTGCATAAGCGATATGCCGCCTTCCATCATTCTTGCACCTCCGCTTGCGGAAATGATAATCAGCGGATGACGTGTCTTGGCACTTTTTTCTGCGGCTCTTGATATTTTTTCTCCGAGAACACCTCCCATACTTCCTCCAATAAATTTGAAGTCCATCGCACACAATACAACATCTATTCCGTTGATTTTTCCGGTTGCTGTTCTTATAGCATCCTGTAAACCGGTTTTATTTATTGTTTCGTCAATTCTTTTCTTGTAAGGTTTAGTATCGGTAAAACCAAGCGTATCAACAGATTTCATTTTTTTGTCGAATTCTTTC
Organism: uncultured Ignavibacteriota bacterium; assembly: GCA_937983305.1. Taxonomy (GTDB): domain Bacteria; phylum Bacteroidota; class Ignavibacteria; order Tepidaquicellales; family Tepidaquicellaceae; genus DSSM01. The sequence continues at coordinate 6,241 of CALKAJ010000082.1, forward strand.
ATAGTTCCTTCATCAAATAAGATACTGAAATATTCTTCACTGCCAATACGAAAATGCTTTCCGCATTTAATACAAACATATTTATTTGCTTCCCATTGTTTCTTGTGAATTAGCTCACCGCAATCTTCACATTTTACCCACATTCCATCGGGTAAATCCTGTTTTGGGACTTCCGTAGTAATGTTTTCCTTAGAGCGTTTGAACCATGCCATTTTATATATATTTACTTTATAATTTTATTTTTTATCGGTTCGAATTCTTTCATATAGAAAGGTTCTGAATTCGTGATTTTTGTAAATTTATTTTCTTCTATCATTCTCAACGTAAGCCTCATTTGTGAATCAAAACAAACATCTTCATCGTTTTGAAATATAAGTGTTTCTTCATTTTTTCTGTTCAGGTTCTCAGGCTTTGAAATAAAATAATCCGATTCCAAAACCGTATCACCATTAACAACTTTATACCTGCCGCAGTAGTATTCGTTTGTTTTGGAGTTTGAAGGAATCAGGGCAATTAGAATATCTCCTTCTTTAGATTCCGAATAACTATTTGCAAGTATATCAAGCGAATTTACCTGCACTAAATCTGCACCTGTAGAAAGGCAAATTCCTTTTGCAATCGCCGAGCCAACTCTAAGTCCTGTAAAAGAACCCGGACCATTTGCGAGACTGAAATGACTGATTTGCCTTAAATCACAATGGTGAACCTTAAAATCGTCAACGATTCCGGGTATAATCATATCGGCATTTTTCTCGCCTTTAAGTATTCTTCGGAACAATTCCTTCCCGTTTACCCAATAGCTGTAACCGGGAATGTAAGTAGCCGTGTCAACAAGTAAAATATTCAAAATAATTCATTAAAAATACAAAAAAAGAAATACTTATTCAGTTTTAATAATTCTCTCATTTTCTTCTTCGCCGTATTCAAAAGTAACAGTTTTCAGGTGTTTGTTAAGGAATTTTTCCGCCAAATCGCTCCATTCGATTAAAGAAATGGAATTTTCATCGTTGAAGTATTCATCAAATCCTATTGTACTTAATTCATCGGGGGAATTGATTCGATAAAGGTCAAAATGGAAAATCTTTAAACCACTGTTTGACCCGATGTTTGAAACATATTCATTGACTATCAAAAAAGTCGGACTGTTTACTATTTCATTAACCTCAAAATATGCCGCAACACCTTTTACAAATTGTGTTTTTCCCGTTCCAAGGTTACCCTTTAGCCCTATAACGGAACCGGGTTGTAAATTAGAGGCATAGTTTTTTCCGAAATCAATAGTTTCGTCCTGACTTTTGCTGATAAAAACCTTCATTGGTTATTTTGATTCAAGGTTTATAATTGGTAAAATCATTTCCTCTGTAGAAATACCGCCATGCTGGAAAGTATCGTTATATTTCGAAAGATACTGATGATAATCAGTGGGATAAACGAAATAAAAATCTTCTTTTGCAATAATATAATTTACAATTCCATTTCTGACGGGGAATTTATAGTCAAGAGGATTTCTTATGAATAGAGCATTTCTTGCATCTGCTTTTACATTTTTTCCGTATTTGTAACGGAGGTTAGGAGCGGATTCTCTGTCGCCGTGAACTTTGACTCCGTGCAGGCAGCGAATACTGCCATGGTCTGTTGTTATGACAATTCTAATATTAGGTTTACCGGCAAGATGTCTAAGCATTCCAAAGAAACTTGAATGTTCAAACCAGGAAGAAGTAAGAGAGCGATAAGCGGAATCATCAGGGGCAATTTCTTTAAGTATGGCATTATCGCTTCTTGAATGTGCTATCATATCAACAAAATTAATAACAATTGCATTAAGCTGGCTTTCGGAGAATGATATAATTTTATTTTCAATTCCGCGTGAAAAATCGGAATCCATAATCTTGGTGTATCTGATTTCATTTCTCAGTTTGATTCGTTTCCGCTCAAGGAGTTTTATCAGAAATTCCTTCTCGTAATTATTTTTTGAGTTTTCGTCATCGTTTCCTCTCCAAAGTTCCGGATAATGCTTTTCAATTTCGCTCGGGAAAAGACCTGCAAAAATTGCGTTACGGCAATAGGGAGTGGCAGTAGGAAGAATCGAATAATAGTACTCTTTGGAAATTTTAAAGAATCCGGAAAGGAATTTTTCCATAAGAAGCCATTGGTCAAGCCGCATGCAGTCAACAATGAAAAAATAGGTTGATTTGAAGTCATTAATATTCGGAATGATATAACGTTCAACTATTTCGTTTGAAAGAACGGGACGTTCAGTTTTGTTATTAACCCAGTCAATGTAATTTTTCTCAACATATTTTGAGAACTCAACATTGACCTCTCTTCTTTGATCGGTGGCTGTTTGCTTTAAGCCAAGTTCGGGATGTTCGTCGAGTTCCATTTCCCAGTTTGTGAGTTTAATATGCAGGTCAATCCATTCTTTCCAGCCGGGGTTATTCATCAGTTCAACAGAAATTCTGTTAAACTCCTGAATGTAATCTCTTGAAACCACATTGCCTTTGATTTTTTGTCCCTGTATAATCTTTTTGCAAACAAGCAATACCTGATTTGGGTTAACGGGTTTAATAAGGTAGTCGGTAATTTTCTTTCCGATTGCTTCTTCCATCAGTGATTCTGTCTCATTCTTGGTAACCATAACAATCGGGAGATTTGGTTTGGTTTCTTTAATTTCGAGGAGTGTTTGCAGTCCGCCCATTCCCGGCATCATTTCGTCGAGGAAAACAAGGTCGAATTCATTTTCACCTATTAGTCTGACAGCATCTTCGCCGTTTGTTGATTCAACTACATCGTAACCTTTTTGCCTCAGGAAGATAATGTTAGATTTCAGCAGTTCTATCTCATCATCAACCCAAAGGATTTTATTGTTTGTTTCCATTGTTCGAATTTTAAAGTTTCAAAGGTGTAAACAAAAGTTTTCCGGATAAAATTATTTTTTAATTAATAAACAAACATTTTCAATATGATGGGTTTGCGGGAACATATCAACGGGTTGGATTTTTTCAATTGAATAATTACCCGAGGAGCAAATTGCCGCAATATCCCTTGCTTGTGTTACCGGGTTACAACTAATATACACAATTTTTTTGAATGAAGTTTCGGATAAAATTTTGCATATATCAGGATGAAGTCCGGAGCGGGGAGGGTCTAAAATAATTTTAGTAGCCGCAAGATTAATATCCCCTGATGAGTTTTCATTTTTGATATAATCTTTTATGTCTGAAAGTATAAATTCGGCATTTTCGATATTGTTAATCTGTGCATTTTCTTTCGCATTGTTTATTGCATCTTCAACGAGTTCAACACCGATAACTTTTTTAACTTTATCTGCAATAAAAAGTGAAATAGAGCCTGTTCCGCAATATAAATCAAACACAATATCATCCTTATCCGGTTCAAGGAATTCCATTCCGACAGAATAGAGTTTTCCTGCCTGAAGTGTATTGGTCTGGAAGAAAGAATTTGGTGAAATTTTAAAGCTTAAATCGCGAATATGATTGTTAAGTTTTTCTATAATAAATCCTGAGCCGAAAATAATTTTCGAATCTTCTCCGACTGCAACCTGTGCTTTTCTTGTTGAGAATGAATTAATGAAGGTTGTAACCTGAGGAATGTTGGTTTTAATAAGGTTTGCATATTCGCCGATTAACTGCTCATCATAATCATAAGTAACGAGGTTGAGCATAATATCGTCAGTGTTTTTGCTTTGCCTTATGATGAGAAATCTCAGGAAGCCGGAATGTGTTTTCGTCGAATAAATTGAAATCCCTTTTGGTTTAAAGAAATCACGGGTAAGGTTTAGTATGTCGTTTGAAACCGGTGATTGCAGAAAACACTTTTCAACATCAAGAACTTTTGTAAAAAACCTCGGGACGTGCAATCCAAGTGCAAAATCAGTTAAGGGCTTTTGTTCAGGCCGCACGTCATACCATTTATCGTCAGAGAAAGAGAACTCCATTTTATTCCGATAATTATATGAATCATCGGAACCAATAACGGCAGGTATTTCGGGGATATTGAATCCGCCGATTCTTTCAAAGGCATCAACTACAACTTTATGTTTATAATCAAGTTGGTTTTGGTAAGGCAGATATTGAATCTTGCATCCGCCGCAAGTGCCGAAATGTTTGCAGGGAGGTTCAATTCTTGTTTCGGATTTTTCGATTAATTCGATTAGCTTTGCCTCCGCATAGCCGGATTTTTTTTTGGTAATCTCAACTATTGCCTTATCTCCGGGTATAAGTTTTTCAATGAAGATAACCAAACCCTCATCAGTTTTATAAATACCTTTTCCTTCTGTGCTGATACCGGAAATTGCAGCCGAAATTTGAGTTCCTTTTTTGATGTTCATACCGTAAAAATACAACAAAGGTAATTAAAAAAACAGTTTTTAATTAAAAAATATGTAGAGTGTGAAATACCGGTGAAATTATTTAGTTTTATGAATTAAATTGAATTATTTTCAGCAAGAATTGGTTTATTATTGTAATCAAAAGAAAGGAGTCGAAATGACTAAATCACTTACTAAAGTAATTTCTGCAATAGCAGTTATATTGCTTATAACTGTGACCTCCGTTATGCTTTATGCATTTTCAGGCGGCATTACGGGAGTTACAAAAAAAGGTTCTTCGCCGGGATGTACCTGCCACGGACCTTCCCCTACAGCTACTACACAAGTCAGCTTTATAGGACCTGATACTGTTATCGCAGGTCAAACCGTACAATATACAATTGTAGTTGCAAATTCAACTCAATCAGCCGCAGGTGTTGATATTGCTGTGGAAAGAGGAACTCTTGCCGCCGCAAATTCATCGCTTCGTTTGGAATCAGGCGAACTTACACACAATTCACCAATCGGGTTTACATCAGGAAGTGCTTCAATACTTTTTAACTACACAGCACCTTCCACCACCGGACTTGATACAATCTACGCAAATGGAAACGCAGTGAATCTCAGCGGAACTTCTTCAGGCGATATCTGGAACTTTGCGTCGAACAAAAAAATTGTTGTAAAAAGTGCTTCTTCAATTAAAGAAATCAGCAACAAAATTCCCGAAGGTTTTGAACTTAAACAAAATTTCCCGAATCCATTTAACCCATCAACAAAAATCAGATTTGCTTTACCTGCAAATTCAGATGTTGTTTTAACCGTTATGGATATCACGGGAAGAGTTGTTGCGGAACTTCACAATGGTGCTTTGAAAGCCGGCAGCTATGAATACGATTTAAATGCAACGAATTTAGCAAGCGGAATTTATTTCTACAAACTCTCAACGGAAAATTTCAGCGAAGTAAAAAAGATGTCTTTAATAAAATAAGAGCTTACAAAATTTTCAAATCAACGGTTGTCTTTTCAAAAAGGACAGCCGTTTTTTATTTCCCGAATCAAAATAATTTTCTTTTGTCTTCTTTTCTTTTATAAATTCTTGTAATTTTGCATAACAAAAATTTTTATGGATAAAAACATCAGATACGGTAAAGAAGCCGTAGCAAAAGAAAGGCGTTCAATTCAGATTCTTGAAAAGAAATTTTCGGAGAAAGAATTTGCACGAACATTTTCTGCCGCAGTAAATGAGATTTTCAAATGCAAAGGAAAAGTAATTGTAACAGGTCTCGGAAAATCCGGCATCATCGCACAGAAAATTTCCGCAACGCTTAATTCCACCGGAACATATTCAATGTTTCTCCACACTGCCGATAGCATTCACGGCGATTTGGGCACAATAAGGAAAGAAGATATTGTTATGATAATTTCCAAAAGCGGTGATACACCTGAGATTCTGAAAATTATTCCTTTCTTCAAAAGATATGGCGTAAAAACAATTTTAATAACCGGTGATAAAGATTCCACGATAGCACATTTCTGCGAATACATTCTCGATTGCGATGTTGAAGAAGCCTGCCCGCATAATCTCGCACCAACTTCTTCCTCAACCGTTGCACTTGTAACAGGCGATGCAATTGCAATCGCATTGCTTCAGAAAAGAGGTTTCTCGAAAAAAGATTTTGCTTTGTTTCATCCCGGCGGAGCGCTTGGAAGAAAATTGCTGCTTAGAGTTGATGATATTATGGTAAAAGGAAACGACCTCCCGATTGTAAATCTAAATACAAACCTGAAAGAAGTAATTTATCTCATCTCTTCAAAAAGACTCGGCTGCGCTATTGTTCTCAATAAAAAAAATATTGCAGGTATGGTAACCGATGGCGACCTTAGAAGACTTCTTGAAAAAAGAATGGATATTGAAAATCTGAAAGCAAAAGATGCGATGAGCGAAAATCCGAAAATGATTCCTTCGTCAAGTCTTGCCGTTAATGCATTGAACGTAATGGAAAAAAATAAAATCACTCAATTAATAATCAGCAACGACGGCAAAACCCCCGCCGGTATTATTCATATTCATACATTAGTTGAACTCGGTCTTAAATGAGGCTTTCATTTTTAATATTATTATTTCTTTCCGTATCCTTTTTTTCCTGCGATAATAAATTCCAACCGCCGGCAACCGGTGTAAAATCGGATAACATACCCGACCAGGAAAGCTGGAAAGCTGTTGTTACTTTTTCCGATTCCGGGAAAGTAAGAGCTGTGCTCAACGCCGGGCATATACAAATGTTTAACTTTAAAAAAATTACTTTGATAGATAGCGGTGCAGTTGTTGATTTCTATAGAGACGGCGAAGTAGTTTCAACTCTTTCCGGAATGAGGGGAAAAATTCACGACGAAAGCAAAGACATTGAAATTTTCGACAGCGTTAAAGTTGTAAACAAAGAAGGCAGTATATTAAAAACATCCAAGTTATACTGGACTAATAAAACTCAGAGAGTATCATCAGATGCTTTTGTGAAAATAGTTACGCCGAAGGAAGAAATCGAAGGAATTGGTTTTGAATCCGACCAGAATCTTAAAAACTATAATATTTACAAAGTAACGGGCATCTTTTCAAAGTGAATAAATTTATTTCAATATTACTGCTTCTTCTGCTTGCAAGTATTGCCGCTTATTCTCAGGAAAAAGTTGAACTGAAAAAAGCAGATAAACTTACGGGCAAAACGGAAAACGGCGAAACCATAAGAGAGGTAACAGGCAACGTCCATTTCGTTCAGGGAAATATTAATGTTTATTGTAATACAGCAATTCAATATGTTGAAGCAAACAGAGTTGAACTTATCGGAAACGTAAGAATATTTCAGGATACATTATCGCTTTTTACGGACAAAGGAGTTTATTTTGGAAACGACCAGAAAGCCGTTTGCAACAGCGGAATAACTCTTAAAGACCCTAATGCAACTTTGAGAGCAAACAAAGGTATTTATACCTTTTCCGATACAAAAGCTTTTTTTACCGGAGATGTTATTATTGTAAACCCAACTTACAGAATAACTTCCGATGAACTTACATATTTCAGAAATACTGAAGATTCATATTCAAAGGGTAATGTTGTAGTTACTACTGATTCTATGCTTATCAAAGCAGGCGTGCTGAATTATCTGAGAAGGCAGGGAATAACTTTTGCTTATGAAAATGCATCCGTATTAAAAGATTCTGTTTTGATTTCAGCCGATACCTTGAGAGATTTCTCATTTGAAAGAAAATCAATTGCTTCGGGGAATGTAATACTAAACGATTTGCGGAGCAAAGGAATTGTTAAAGGAGATTACCTTGAGAACTATTCCGAAAAAAAATATGCATTCGTAAAAGGCAACTCTCAACTTATAAAGCCCGAAGAAAACAGCAAAGATACTTTATTTGTTTACAGCGATGTTCTTGAATCTTTCCGCGAAGAACCCGAATACTATATCGCCACAGACAGCGTCAGCATCATAAAAGGGGAGTTCCTTTCAAAATCGGGAACAGCAAAATTTTCAAAAGGAGCAAAAGACAGTCTCGATGTTTTTGCACTTTCAAAAAAGCCCGTTGTCTGGCAAAGATCGGAAGAGCACACGTCTGACCTCCAGTCACGAATCACCACATCGGATGCCGTCTTCTGCTTGAAAAAAAAAAAAA
>CALKAJ010000083.1 GCA_937983305.1 uncultured Ignavibacteriota bacterium
ATTGATTTTCTTTCTTGTCCCCGGATTGATTTACGGAATAATTGTGAAGACCATCCGCAACGATAAAGATTTTATGAAACACATAACAAAATCTATGAGCGGACTTGGAAGCTATATAGTGCTGGTTTTCTTTGCGGCACAGTTTGTTTACTTCTTCAATTACAGCAATCTCGGAATAATAGTAGCCGTGAAAGGAGCATTGGGCTTGAAAAGTATCGGCTTGACGGGAATACCTCTGATGGTCGGATTTGTTTTGCTCTCGGCATTCATAAATATGTTTATGGGCAGTGCTTCGGCAAAGTGGGCAATAATGGCACCCGTATTTATACCAATGTTTATGCTTCTCGATTATCATCCCGCACTCACTCAGGCGGCATTTCGAATCGGCGATTCTGTAACAAATCCGATAACACCAATGATGAGCTACTTCGCATTGATTGTAACCTATGCACAGCGTTACAGCGATAAATACGGAATCGGAACAATCATTTCAACAATGCTTCCCTATTCGATTTTCTTCACGATTTTCTGGATTGTGTTATTGATTATCTGGATGCTAATCGGATTCCCGCTCGGACCCGACGGACCGCTTCACATGAAATAGTTTTTCGCTTTAATATTTTTTTTACAAAGCTTTTTTACAACCTTACTAAACTCCGGTTTAGTAAGGTTTTTTTTTCTCATTTCTAAGCTCCGGCTTAGTAATGAAAAAGGACTCCCCAACTCATAAATACATAAAATTTTTACTTGCAATTTTTAAAATAAGTTTTTAATTTCCAAACAAGTGTTAGAGTTTCTTTGAAAATTAGGGATAAGTTTACTGAGATGGTGAAAGTAATGCCTCAACTTCGGGAGGGTTCAACAAAAAAATTCCCACAACTGAAAGGCGAAATAAATTATCCTGCAACTTAAACACAAAGGTCTGACACGATTTATTTTTGCTCTTAATTTTTTTTCAAAAACAGTTCTTTGACATAAAAAAATAGTTACAATTTTCGGAAAAATGTATAAAATGTAATTTAGAAAGTGCAAAATGTAATTTCAAATGTGCACAATTTTCGGAAAAATATATAAAATGTAATTTACAAAGTGCAAAATGTAATTTCAAATTTGCACAATTTTCCGAAAAATGTATAAAATGTAATTTAAAATGTGCAAAATGTAATTTCAAATGTGCACAATTTTCGGAAAAATGTATAAAATGTAATTTAGAAAGTGCAAAATTTTCCGAAAAAAGTGCAAAATTTTCCGAAAAAAGTGCAAAATTTTCCGAAAAATGTACACAATTTTCGGAAAAAAGTATACATTTTGGAAACAATTTTGCATTTAAAGCCCGGAAACGCTAATTTTTTATTTTAATTGAAAATAATAGGTACTTTTTCATAAACTTAAAAAAGGAGAAAAAAAATGAAGAAGTATATAGTAAAAACCCTCGGAATAAACTCAGGGTTAATTCAAGGGATGAACGCAAATCCCTCAGACTGGGTAACAACTCCCGTAAAAGTAGGAGATTTGGAAACAGCCCAAACCAATTTAACAACTGCCGGCAACGCGATTGATTCCGCAGAAGCTGCCGCAAAAATCGCCCGCCACGATGGCAACGAGTTAAATAAAACCGTTGTTGCACTCGATGAGCAGGTTACAAATCTGGCTTACGGGATTTATGCCAAAAACCCCGATAAGCTTGCGGAATATGGAATCAAACCGCGTAAAGACCCCTCAAAGATTCCGCCTCCATCAAGCATTCTCGCCATAGAAATTAATGACGATTCCGACGGAGAGGGCTTTGATTTAAAAATCGTTTCGCGCGATGAATTGGCGGATAGCTACGAATGGCAAAAAGGTCAGTCAACAACTCCGACTGATTTAAACACCATTCCTCCAATGATTTATTTTAAAACAACATCCAAAACACAATTTATTGATGACGACGTAGTAAAGGGAATCAGATATTTCTATCGCGTCCGTGCAATGAACCGCAACGGACAAGGTCCCTGGAGCGAAGCCGCAAGTAGAGTGCAATAAGCCGGAATAACGAAAAAACAAAGAGCCGTTTAGAAATAGACGGCTCTTAGAAATTCTATTATAGAAATAATTAAGTTCTAGTATAAAACTCAATATATCTTCTTAAATCCGAAAAAGCCTTTGGATATTTCCTTTGCCGTTCTTCTATTTTATATGGAATAATATAGTCGGGGCCTAAATATATATCTAAATATAATTCAATTAGATTTTTCAGTTCATTTTTACCATTCAAGTGACCATTATTATAATAGCATTCAATAACTAACCCAATATTGTCTTTAAATTTTTCTAAAACATCATACTTAATATTGCTTTTTAGATTAGAAGGTAAAACACCACCTTTCATATCTTTATTTACCAATGTTACCCATTTATCAGATATCTTATTTTCATTATATAGATAATTTTTTAAATAATTCGCAATTCTTTTCTTATCTTTTTCAAAAAGATAATCATATCGTTTTTTGTTAAGTATGACTCTTTTCATTATTTCGTTTCGATCAGGATAAATAAATTCCATTGGTGAATCGCTAAAGTACGACTCGCTTTCACTACTTATCCTCCTATTAAAATCGTGTATAGATTTATATTTACTAATAAAGAAAATAATATTATCACCTGATGTGATTTCCGGGTTGATATTTCTATTTTCAAAAAGCCAAATATGTGTAACTAAGGATATACCTAATACATTGAGAATATGAGAACAATAATATAAAAACCCATTTTCTTTGAAAATCAATCTACCAGTCAAATCAATTTTAGCCAAATAATCAACATGTAATATTTTAGATGGTGAGTAATAAATTGGCTTATTAATATCAAGAGTCAATAATCTTGCAATAAAATCCTTAGCAATATCTTCTTGAATTGTCTTTAGAAATGGCAAACTTTTTTCTTCTAATGAGTTTCTATTAAGAGTTAATGGTAATTTAGAATTGAAATCAAAAACAGAGGTTATTAAATTTGAATATCCAAATACATTTTTCACTTTATTCCCATTAGGAATACAAAATCCATTGCAAAATAAATTCAATTGCTTTTTACTAAGAGAATATGAAAAATTATTTGAAGAATAATTGAAATAGTCTATTAGACCAACTTCCTTCCAATTATGTTCTAATGATAGTGTCCAATTTACTTTCTTGAAGTTTTCAGGGTAAGAAGTTCTCCATTTACCATTATTAATTTCAGCAACTGGGAGAAAATCTGTATCTTTTAAAAAGATAAATCTTTCTTTTAATTCTTCAAAAATGTCATATGTAATGTTAGGTTTTTTAAATCTATACCACGTAAACCAATCTAATTTCTTACTTCTATCTTTTAAATCTTTAATAATACTTTCTCTTAGTTTTATTTTAATACTTGTCCCAATTTCTAATGTTGATTTTAATACTTCGATTTGCTCAGAATCAATAAAAGCAGAACAAGTATATGAATTTGTTGAATTCAAAAACCTAGTATTTAGAATTATTTCATCCCCTAATAAAAAAGAAGCTAATACACCAACACCAAACCTACCTGTTCTTCTTATGGTTGATTCTTTTTCCTCAACGAAATCTTTTTTCCACAACTCACTATTGATAAAAGATGCACCAGCTTTGAAGTAATAATTAATAAGTATTTCCTTGCTCATACCAATACCATTATCAATTATTGTAAAAAAGTATTCATTATTTTCGTTACACTCAATTTTAATTTTAATTTCTGGTTTATACTCTAAATATTCTCTACTGCTATTTCCACCATATTTTTTAAAAATTATCTGTTGTCTCTCTAAACAAGCATCAACAGCATTTTGCAATAATTCTCTTACGCCATAAGTTGGATTATTTCCATAAAGTGGTCCGACTAAAAGTTTTAATAATTCAGGTTCGGCATCAAACATTATCTTTTCTGGAATGTAAATTGAGGATTCTGAAAATTTATCCTTATCATCAATCGTAGAAAATATTCTTCTATATTTATACTTTAATTTACTTAATACTTCATTCCTTCCATATACTTCTCCAATAACCGCCCAGGTCAAATCAATTTCTTTTTGAATATCCTCAAATAATTTAATTAATTCTAAATATATTGAACTTGTTTTAGGTTCAGCATGAATATGTATTAATTCTGGATCATCTGTTTGTACGCTAATGAATTTTATTGCATCATGTTTTTCCCATTCTTGTTTTGCGATTGGGCTCGAAAAAGATTTTGTCCTAAGTACTATTGAATCTGCCCTTTCTTTCTCAATCTGAACATAATCAGCAATTCTTATTAATCCCATCAAGAATATAATTTTTGAATCATAAGGATTAAATTTACTTCTATTAAATTTGAATTCCAAATAATCAAATGTATCCCTTATAACCATACCGTGACTTCGTGCTGCTAAGCCAATGATATCTTTTATATTCATTTCTAACCCATGCGCAAATTCGATATTTTCACCATTTGCAGTAGGAAATCCATTTAAAACTATTTCATGAGCTAATCTTGCATGATGTCTTCGTATAAATTCTCCAATTAACCTTTTATCATTATCTGTTAAATTGGTTTCTGGGGGCTCAATAATATTTACATTCTTGTCTCCCCATAGATTAATTTTTTGTTTTTGATTAAATTTCTTTGCTTCGTTTATGAATAAATTCCAATCACTTTTCCAATCCAACTTATCAAATTTATTAATTCGAATAATATCATAATGACCATTAATTAATTTTAAAAATCCTGGATGGCTAATATGCATTCCAATATCATGGGCAACAGTTGCCAAAATTATTATAGTAATGTCCATTGAATTTAATAACTCGAAGGAATCTTCTGTAATGAGCGACTGAATTGAAAATAAAACATTTTCAACATGATTAATTCCATGGTCTGTATAATCAGGAAAGAATTCCATATTATTTGCCTTAAGAATTTTCTCAAAATCACTTATTGTTTTTAAAACAATACCGTGTTTTTCTTGATCACATTTTAATATTTCTTCGAGTTTAATCGGAATATCCATGTTTACACAAAAACTATTAGAAATTTTTCTCAAATTAGTTATTAATAGACTTAAAAAAAAGAAAGAATTGAATGACTAATTCTAATCTTCTCTTTCCTAACTTATACTATGAAATTAGTAATTCAATAAATTTTAATTAATTATACTCACTCTATTTTAAATAAATTGGATAATTTATTAATAATCTATGCATTTGTATAATTGAGAGTTAATAAGTTAAAGCATTGATAAGAAGTAGAAATATTTGATAATTGAATTAGTATAAATAAATTATGGGTATACACCTGAAAATCAATTACTAAATGATGTTTCTTTTCTTTATTCGAGCATAAGATTAATGTATTAATGGAAAGAAACGGATCCGGAAAAACAACTTTGTTCAACTTAAAAACAGGTTTCTAAACCTACGAAATGGAAATGTTCTCGCCTCATTACTAAGCTCCGGCTTAGTAATGTTTTCTTATTTCCTTAATAGGTTCCAGCTTTGCAAGGTAATGCTACAATGAAACATTTCTAATGTGCGTTAGAATCTCATAAACAGCCTAAAAACGCAAATTAACCTTACAAAAACTGCAATTAGTAATTCCGTAAACTTTTCCCAATCCCCCCTTCAGCTTTGGGAGGGGGGATTTTTAATTGATGTTTTGCAAAGCCCTTCCGTGAAAGCTAAAAATTTTCCATAACTTCTATAAATATAAATTGCTATTTTATAAAAACCAAAATAATAAAAAATCGAAATGCTTTATGCCAAACTTTGAGAATGCTTTTAATACAGTCTGTGAACTTGTAAAAGATTTTAAAGAGAATGAACCTCGATATTTATCACCGCAATATCAGGAAGCAGAAGTGCGTCATGATTTTATTGACAAATTTTTCAAAGCACTCGGATGGGATGTAAATCATGAAGTTCAAAAGAACCCATACGAACAAGAAGTAAAAGTAGAAAAAGGTGTATTAGTAGGAAAAGCTCAGAAGCGGGCGGATTATGCATTCTACATCAGCCCGGAATTTCGTCTGCCTAAGTTTTTTGTAGAAGCAAAAAAACCAAGCCGAAGCCTGAAAAATGCCGACGACTATTTCCAAACAATCCGCTACGGCTGGAATTCAAACACTCCAGTTGCCGTACTCACTGACTTTGAAGAGTTTCATATTCTCGATTGCAGATTAAAACCTTTCATAGATACCGTATTAGATAATAGAAATCATAAAATATTTCATTATTCAGATTATTCAAATCCTGAAAAGTTCAAAAAGATTTATTATCTTTTCTCGCGTGATGAAGTTGAAAAATCATCTCTTGAAAAATATTCTGAAAGTCTTCCAAAGGCGAAAGGAGCAGCAGTTCAGCGTGGATTATTTCCAACTACACAAATAGCAATAGATGATGATTTTCTGATTTATATTGACGGAGTTCGAGAAACTCTCGCAAAAGCATTTAGAAAAAATGATAAAGAGCTAAACAATGAACAGCTAACCGAAGCGGTACAAAGAACAATTGATAGACTTGTTTTTATTCGCTTTCTAGAAGATAAAAGAATCGAAGGAGAATATTATATAAGTGAGTTTGGCAACAAAGGAAATGCTTGGCGCGAGTTTATAAATCTTTGCAGAGAATTTAATGATATTTACAATGGTATTGTATTCAAAGAACATCTGATAGATAAGCAGGATTTCAATGGTCCGGAAGGAAATGAATTCTCAAAAATATGCGAAGATATTTCGCATTTAAATTCTCCATACGACTTCAATTATATCCCTATTCATATACTTGGTTCTATCTATGAAAGATTTCTCGGAAAAATAGTAAAGATACAAGGTAAAGGCGTTATGGTAGAAGAAAAGCCGGAAGTCCGCAAAGCCGGCGGTGTTTACTATACACCCAAATATATAGTTGATTATATTGTTAATAACACAGTTGGCGTTTTGATAAAAGATAAAACTCCTGAAGAAATATCGAAAATGCATTTTGCAGACATCGCCTGCGGAAGCGGTTCATTTTTGATTGCTATTTATGATGTTCTTCTCAATTATCACACAAAATATTATCAAGAAAATAAAAAGCAAGCAAAGAAAGACGGCTGTATTGAAATAGATGGTATAAACACTTTAAACATTAATCAGAAAAGACAAATTCTTTTAAACAATATTTATGGAGTTGATATAGATAGTCAGGCAATTGAAGTTACCCAGCTTTCACTTGCTCTTAAAATGCTTGAAGATGAAACCACCCTAAGCGTTAGACAGATGGAACTTCATTACCATAAAAAAGTTCTTCCCGATTTAAGACAAAATATTATCTGTGGAAATTCTCTTATCGGTACAGATATTCTTCAAGAAAACAAGTTATGGCCCGAAGAAGAGCTCAAACTAAACCCAATGGACTTTGAAAAACGCTTTCCCGAAATAATGCGAAACGGAGGCTTTGACGCTATTGTCGGTAATCCTCCGTATGTTAGGTCTAAATTATTAGAATCAACCGAAAGAAATTATTTTGTAGATAAATATAATTCAGCCGTAGGTACATTTGATTTATATTCAATATTTTTAGAAAAATCATTTAATCTTCTTAAATCAAATGGTCTTGTAGCATTTATAAACCCGAATAAATATTTTTATTCTGATTATGGAGAAGGCATTAGAGGAATAATCACAGAAAATTATTCAATCGTAGAAATTATTGATTTTCATGAATTTCAAGTATTTGATGGTATAACAACTTATACAACTATTAATGTATTTTCAAAAAACAAAAAGAACTCAGAATTTATTTATGTTAAAATTAGAGATAACAAAACCAAAAAATCTGTTGTTGAGAATTATTTATATAAGGCAGATGTAAATGATGATATTTTGAAAACAAAAATTGAGTTTCAAAACCTTAGTAAAATAAATTGGGTTTTTAAAACAGTTAATGAATTTTCCTTTTTAAATCGTATTAAATCGGAATCTATTCCATTAATTAATCTTTGTTATAAAATATATCAGGGTTTTGTACTTACTCCAACAGAAGTATTTCCAGTTTCAATAGTAGAGGAGTATAATAATTACTGCAAAGTTAAGCCAATAAAAAAAGACAAAAAAGTGTATGAAATAGAAAAAGAACTATTAATTCCAATTTTAAAAAGTAGCAGTATATTTAGATATAATTACGAATTTAAAAATTATTATTCTGTCTTTCCCTACAAGTATTTAGTTAATGGTGAAGTAGAATTTATCCCAGAAAAAACACTTTCCTTAAAATATCCCAAAACACTTAATTATTTAAAAGAAAAATCAACATATCTGAAGACAAGGGAAAAAGGGAAATGGAATAAAAGCATAAATTGGTATGAATATTCCAGAAGACAGAATTTTGAATGTCAAAAAATGTCCAAGATTTTAGTCCCTGGATTAGCTACAATTGCAAGATATACTTTGGGTGGAGAAAATATTTTTATTGACCAGGGGAGTTATGGAATTATTCTTAATTCAGAAACAAAAATTTATGAAAAATTTATTCTTGGCTTATTAAATTCATCTTTACTTGATTTCATTTTAAAATCAAGTTCAGGAACTTTATCTGGTGGTTATTATAGTTATCAAACAAAATATCTAAGTTCACTTCCAATAAAATTAGTAAATTTAAATGTTGAAAATGAAAAGCAAGCACACGATAAAATCGTATCTCTTGTTGATAAAATGCTCGAATCAAAGAAACAACTCCACTCCGCAAAAACAGACAGAAACAGAACATACTTCGAAAACAAATGCACAGACCTCGACCAAGCCATAGACTCCGAAGTCTATAAACTCTACAACCTCACCCCCGAAGAAATCAAAATAGTGGAGGGAAAATAATTATGGATATTAATAAATTTTTAGATAAAGATATAAATGATATTAACATAGAAGATTTAATCGTATATTTTTCTGTTGAACAAGAAGAAACATCAACGATAGAATTTAAAAGCGGAGAAGTTACTTTAGAAAAAATATATCCAGAGATATGCGCATTTTTAAATACAAATGGTGGAATACTTGTAATCGGTGCACCAGTAAAATCTAACATTAGGAGTAAAGAAGTATATAAAGGTGATTTAGTCCCATCAAAAAACATCAAATCAAGCTTTATACTTTCACAAAAAATTTCCAGTAATATAGTACCTGCAGGTTTAAATATTAAAATTAAAGAATTAGAATATAAAGACGGTAAAATCTATATCTTGAATATTCCACAAAGTAAATATCCACCTCACCAAAACAGTCAGGATGGTGTATATTATATTAGATTAGAGTCTGAAACAACGAAAGCACCACACGGTTTAATTCAAGCTATGTTTAATAAAAGGCAATATCCAAACCTTGAAATTGCTTTATATTTACACAATGAGAATAATAAACGTATAGTATTCGAATTAAGGAATGAATCATTAATTACAGCTCTAAAAGGTGGTTATATGATTGAAATATTAGGAGTAAATAGTTTTTATTTAATAAAAGAAACTAAAACAAAACAAAGCGTAAATAATGTGAATTTAATAATTGGAGAAAATGAAGTTTGCAAGAATGATGATAAGTATCATTTTAGTTATCGAAATATATTTGAGACACTTAATAAAGGTCTTTTTTATCAAAGAGAATTTATAGTTGATACATTTGAATCAAATTTTATTATATCAATAGTGACTTGGGCAAAAGACACAGAGCTAAAGCATAAGTTATGGATTATTAATCCAAATGATGGCAAAGCAATATTTCAGACGAACGAGATTATAGATGATTATAAAGAATTGTTTCATAAATATAATATAAAGAGTAGTATATTAATTAAAGATAAGCACGATGAGCAATAGTATTTTTGGAAATAATTTAAGTTTTTATTTAGACTCCGAAATCTATAAACTCTACAACCTCACCCCCGAAGAAATCAAAATTGTAGAAGGGAATAAATGATGACGATTACAAAAGACGATATCATAGAGAAGGCACAAAATTATATTTCACATATTTCTAAAAAAGTTAATCTTAAAGGTCAAGAAAAGCTAATTAACATGATTAATTCAACTAATGATATAGAGCAGATGCAAGATTGCTTGATTTCTCTTTATTTGGCATCTGTATTTTCAAATATTACTGTTAGATTAGTTCTCGAAGAACCCTGGATGAATAATTCTGGAAATAGAAGTTATCATGACTTAGTTGCTTATTTACCTAATGGAAGTCGAATTGTAAATGAAATTAAAAGACTGAAGTAAACTAAATGGGATAAA
>CALKAJ010000084.1 GCA_937983305.1 uncultured Ignavibacteriota bacterium
TAGCCAATATTTAAAATCTGTGTTCATCCGTTCAATCTGTGTAATCTGTGTTCCATGCTCTTTTTTTTATCCGTTCTTATCCGTATTAAATCTGCGGCGATAGCCAATATTTAAAATCTGTGTTCATCCGTTCAATCTGTGTAATCTGTGTTCCAAGCTCTTTACAAACTTTCAACTGATCTCCTTTTGCAGTTGAAAATAAAATCCCCAATTACCATTTTGCAAAATGACATACAAACACCAAAACGAAACACGCTCAAAATCCAACGAGCTGATTTCAAAATTAAACAGAAACGGAATAATCGCATCCATAAAAGAAAACGGCTTCCGCGACTATCTCGCAATGCTTGAAGTTGAAAACTCCGGAACATTAAATCTATATTACAAACCAACAAAAAATTCATACTCCCTCAACACAAATAAAATTTCCGATGAAATTCTTAGAGAAAAAATCGAAAAAATCTGGAACGGCAATATAATTGCATCAAAAAAAACCGCATATAAAAACAAAGGATATGAAATTGACATAGACGGCTCTTACACAGAAGGCAAAACAAGCTATGCACTTGTAGTCAGAAAAGAAGGCGAAAAAGTTTACGAAGAAAATGGAATCGTTCCCGAGATTGAAGTTTACGGCTCACATCAGGTAGCAGGGGAGTTAACCGGAGCAATGCAGGCGGCGGAATACTGCATTAATAATAATATCAAAGAAGTTACAATATATTACGATATGGCAGGAATAGAAAAATGGGCAACCGGGAAATGGAAAACGAATAAGGAAATCACAAAAAATTTCAAAGAATTTTTTTTGGGACTCGATTTAAAAATTAAATGGGTGAAACTGCCTTCACACTCCGGATATTTATGGAATGAATACGTTGACAAACTCGCAAAATCCGTATTCTAAATTCCTTGTTATAACCTTCAGGAAATATTAATTTTAAACAATAAATAAATAAATCAGTTATGAGAATAATTTCTTTATTGGTTCTTTTTACAATCGCATTTTCTTTAAGTCTTTCCGCACAAACGAAGACTTCTTTTGTCAATAAAAAATACGAATATAAAATTGACTTCCCGGCTAAATGGGATATTGAACAACTTCCCTCAAAGGAAGATCCTGTTACTGTAGTTGCAAAAAGCCCATCTACTTCAAGCTTTCTCGTCAATGTAAAAAAAGATCCGGCTTTCAAAGGGAAAAATGCAAATCAGTTAAGCGCAAATGATATCACTTCAGAGATTAAAGCTCAGTTCAGAAAAGTAAACCTGCTCGAATCCGATTACCAGACTTACGAAGAGATGCCTTTATTATATCTCAAATTTGCAGCAGAAACAGATGACGACGATAAAATATTCATCCTCCAATATTACCTTTTCAGAAATGAATATCTTTATTTGATTCAGGCAATGACTCTTCAATCAGACTTTGAAAACGAAGAAGGTGTTATCAACAGTGCAGTTTATTCATTCAACTATCTCGGTGCTCAATCGGAATATACTTCAAATTTTTACAGAAGCGAGCAATACGAATACAGCATTAATTTCCCTGACGGATGGCAAAAAACCCTTAACGGAACTCAGATTGGCGCAGTTACAAGCGGCGGAGCTGTCAGTATGTTTATTGATGTCGTGGTTGACAGAGAATATGCAGGAATGACAATGCTTGATTATCCGGTCGAAAGTTTTACCGAAGCAATTCAAAAACAGTATGAAGAAGGTAAAATAATCGAATCAAGAAGAATGCCGATAAACGGAATAAGTGCAATTTTTATAAAACATAAATTCAAAGATAAAGGTACTGAAGTTACAATGCTTCATTATTTCATAGTCAAAGATTCAAAATTATTCGTTATCCAGTGCACTTCACCGACGAGTTCTTTTTCTACACACGAAGGTACATTTAAAACAGCTGTTCTTTCTCTCAGACTTTAAAATAAAACTTTACTTCAATTAATTTATTTGCAATGAAAAAAACAATCTTTACTCTCTTATTTATATTGTTGGCTTTCTCCGGGGTTAAATCTCAGGCTCTCATCCAGTCTTACAATTTCCCCTATGCCAATTCTTATAATTACTTTTGGGGCATTACCGTTGTCAATGATTCATTCTGGATTGCCTCGGATTTTAACGGAACAGGATATCCTTTGTCCTATATGTACAAGGTAACAAGGCAGGGTGTAATTGCCGACAGCTTCCAGACTCCATTCACATTCAATCATGGACTCGCATGGGATGGCACAGGGTTCTGGGTTGCCGAAGATTACAGAAGCTCCGGCGGTCGCCTTTATAAAATAAGCAGAACCGGGCAAAGGATGGACAGCATTTACACAGGAACCTATGCCGCAGGAATTGGAGGTATTGCACTTGACGGAAATCATTTATGGTTTGCGGTTTATTCTCCCGACTATACTACTTATCCAAATTCATACGCTTATAAAGTAAACCTCACCACTAAACAGCTTGTTGATACTATTCCCCTCAGAGGCAGGCAGGTTCAGGGACTCGCAATAAAAGGCGATACGATTTTATATGTCAATGACGGTTTCCACGGAGACCCCGAACGTATCTACGCCTATAGAGATGCAATTGGTGATACGCTCTTTTCATTCCCTGTTCCCGATCCGGATAACGATTGCGACCCGCACGGAATGTACTGGGACGGCTCGCATTTATATCTCATCGCTTATAGAATCGGTAATAATGTTGCCGCTTACAGAACTCTCTATAAATACTCTATGACAGGCGAGGGAAGTCCTGTTATACAAACAACTCCGAATACAATTAACTTCGGAAATACAATTATCGGCTCAACAGCTACTCAAACCTTAGCCGTAAGCAATATCGGTTCCGCAAAACTTATCATCAGCGGAAAAAATATAACTAACCCGCGATTTGGAATAACTCCGAATAATGTTCCCGATACACTTCAACCCGGGCAATCAAAAAATTATACTGTCTCATTTAACCCAAATACTTTTGATACACTCTCCGCACAGCTTCAACTCCAAAGCAACGACGGCGGAACACCGACAAAGATTGTAACACTAAAAGGAAAAGGTGTTTTCAGCGGTGCATATATAAATCTCTCGGCAAACCTGTTCGATTACCAGCAGCGCCGTACCGGCTCACTTTGCGGATATATTTTCTCTGTTACAAATCAGGGCTCATCTCCGCTCAGCATAAACTCAATGTCATTTACAACTGCAAGATATCGTATTGATACTGTCGGCTTAACTTTCCCCGTAACCATAGATACTCAAAAAACTAAAACTTTCAGAATCTGGTTCAACCCCACTACAGCATCCACGTTCATTGACTCCTTATCAATACTCTCAAACGCTGTCAATCTCCCGACCGCAAGATTAAAAGTAACCGGAACAGGTCAGGTTATCACTCCCGTTCTCGGAGCTCAAATGTGGCAGGGGAATATTCCCGATAATCCTTTCACAAGTTATGATGACCCGCAACCCGTTAGCATAAAACAAATCGGCGATGTAAATGGTGACGGAGTAAATGATGTAATCGTATCATCAGGAAATTATCTCACTACCTGCTTCAACGGCAACTCCTCCGTAACTGCCGATATTCTCTGGATATTCAACACCGGCTATGACAACAACAACACAGGCAGTGTTGTCTGGAAAGACGGAATGCAAATCAGAGACGACATTGATGGTGACGGAATTCAGGATGTCGTTATCGGATGCGGCGGCGGAAACGAAATGGTTTACACTATCTCCGGAAGAACAGGACAAAAAATCTGGGGATTCGGCGATTCCATTTCATATTCAGACGGCGATATTGAAGGTGTCAGAGTTGATAAAGATTACAACGGAGACGGAATTAAGGATGTTTTAGTATCTGCAAGCGGAACAGGAAACAACCCTCCCGGAAGACACGCAGCAATTTGTATTAACGGTTTGACCGGACAGCAGATTTTTATGTCCACTCAAAATTCTGCTTTCACAGGCGACGTTCAAACAACACCATTCGGTGGTGCTATCGGAACAAACAGCAACAGTGGAGTCTATGCCGTAAGCGGCTTTGATAATCTCGGCAGCAATGTCTGGAGCTATACAACCGGAGGTAAACTCTGGAGTCTCAAACTCTTCCCAAGCATCAACTCAGATACAGTAAAAGAACTCATCGGCTTACAAGGTTTCACCGGCGGAGTTTTCTGCATCGCCTCAAATAACGGACAAATGCTCTGGACAAAAAATCTCGGCTCAAGCAACAACGGAACAATCGAAATGCTTGACGACCTCGATTCAAACGGCTCTCCAGATTTCACACTCTCAGGACCCCAAATCATAAGCAGAGTTGACAGCAAAACAAGCAACGTACTCTGGTCCTACGCTCCGGGCGCCTCTTACATAAGAGACGTAGCAGCCATCAGCGATATAGATGGAGACGGCTGGCTCGACATCGTAGTCGGAATGCAGGACCCGGGAAAAGTATTTGTAATGAGCGGAAAAACCGGCATCATCAGATTCACCTATGAATTCGGCTCAGGCAGTAACAACCACAGAGCAGATAGAGTCTCCGCACTCAACAGCATAGATGGGAATTCAACAACGGAATTTGTAGCATGCGAACGCCCCGGTAGAATCATAATGTTCAACGGCGGACCAAATACCCCAATCGGTATTACCCAAATCGGAACAACCATCCCCGAAAAATTCGAACTCTCACAAAACTATCCGAATCCGTTTAACCCCGCAACGATGATTCAGTTCAATATTCCAAACTCATCAATTGTAACAATCAAAATATTCGACATACTCGGCAAAGAAGTCAAAACCCTCGTCAATGAATACAAACAACCCGGCACCTATGAAATCAACTTCAATGCATCATCATTCGCAAGCGGAATTTACTTTTACAAAATGACTGCAGGCAGCTTCTCCGAAACGAAACGAATGACACTAATAAAATAAAATCGTTCTTTTTCTTCTCTTTCCCAAACTCCAGTTTGGGAAAGCAAATATAGTTTCTCTCCTTCCAAAGCTCCGGCTTTGGAAGGAAAAAATAAAAACGTTCTTTAAAATACAATAACCCAATTTCAAAACAACTAAAAAGGAATTAATATGAGAAAAATTATTTTTCCATATCTGATACTCTCCTTACTGTTCTCTGAAATTGCTCTCCCGCAAGTCGGGTGGCAGTCTGTCGTTTCTCCATGGAGTGTACCATACGCTTCTGCATTTTTTGTAAACACCAATACCGGTTTCATTGCCGGCGGTTACGGCTCAACGCCATATCCATTCCTTGTAATAATTAAAACAACTAACGGCGGCACTAACTGGACATCCAGCAAACAGTTAAACTCAGCAGGATTGCAGGATATCTTCTTCACAAGTGCTCAGACCGGCTATGCTGTCGGAGGCTACTACCCAAACTCGGTAATACTAAAAACCACAAACTCAGGCACTAACTGGTTCAATCAAAATTCCGGCATTGATAAATGCCTTTTCTCCGTATTTTTTATAAACGAATATGTGGGCTTTTGCTGCGCCGATTTTGGAACAATAATAAAAACAACAAATTCAGGAAATAACTGGTATCAGGTCAATTCCGCAACAACTCAATACCTCGAAAGTATTTACTTCACAAATCCCCTTGTCGGATATGCAGTCGGCAGGGTAGGGCAGATTATGAAAACCACCGATGCAGGTGAAAACTGGTCATACTCACTAACCTACAGCAATTGGCTCAACTCCGTTACCTTTACAGGTCAGGATACAGGTTACGCCGCAGGTGTCGGAGGTCTCTTATTAAAAACAGTCAACGCCGGACAAAACTGGAATACTATCAATACCGGCTTCACTGACGAATTCACTTCGGTAAAATTTGTCAGCAATTCAATCGGCTATATCACAACCGGACTCGGAAAGGTTCTATATACTACCGATGCAGGACAAACCTGGATAGCACAAACTACCGGAACTACTCAGAAATTATTATCAGTGTTCTTCACCAACACTTACAAAGGAATTGTTTGCGGAAATAACGGCATCATACTCAAAACCCAAACCGGCGGTATGCCCCTGTATATACCAACACTGCTCTCTCCCGCAAACGGCTCTTTCAACAACTCACTCACACCCACCCTCACCTGGACAGCCGGAACAAACATACAGGATTACACAGTACAGATTTCTCCGCTCTCCAATTTCTCTGTTGTCATTGATTCTGCCGTTGTCATCA
>CALKAJ010000085.1 GCA_937983305.1 uncultured Ignavibacteriota bacterium
TATGATAAATCAAACCGACTGAAGAAAACGGAAAAGTACAGCACGAAATATTATGACCTTGCGGGAGAATACAGCTTTGATCCCGATGGAAACTTCCTCACGCATA
Source organism: uncultured Ignavibacteriota bacterium (assembly GCA_937983305.1). GTDB lineage: Bacteria > Bacteroidota > Ignavibacteria > Tepidaquicellales > Tepidaquicellaceae > DSSM01. Next base: position 107 of record CALKAJ010000085.1, read on the forward strand.
CAAGAAGTTTTAACGGAGATAACTTTAACTACGACTATTACCCATACACAAACCGTCTCAGGAAGGTAACCGGAACAGAGAATCAGTTTACTTATGACTATAACGGAAATATGACAAATGATTATTTGAACAACAATACGGATATAAAATATGACCACAGAAATTTAATAATTGAAATTACAAAATATGTTGGAGATATAGACCCTCCTGCTACTTATACTACAACTTACAAATATGATGAAGCGGGCAACAGAACACGAAAGACGATATACCAAAGCACAATAGAGAATCCTCCTCCAATCCCGGGCGAAGGAGATTTGCCTCCGGGCTGGATTATAACAAAAGACGAATATTTTGTAAGAGATGCACAGGGCAAAGAAATAGCAATATATCAGGGCTATGAACTTGACTTCTGGAATGTATGGGGAATGGGAAACGAAGGCAGGATAAAATCCACAGGAATAAATTATTTTTACCTGAAAGACCATCTTGGCAGTATAAGAGCAGTTTTAAACGGTAATAATATATTAGTTCAGTCGCAGGACTATGATGTATGGGGCTATCTTGCCCGAAGCTGGGACACAACCGCCACAAGATATAAATTCACCGGAAAAGAACGGGACAATGAATCAACTTATGATTATTTTGGTGCAAGGTATTACAACAGCAGAACAGCAGTCTGGCAATCCACCGACCCCTTATTTGAAAAGCATATTCAGTTTACTCCATATAACTATGTACTTGGAAATCCGATGATTATGATTGACCCGGATGGGAGGCAAATAGACGTAAGTTCTTTAAGCCAAAATTCACTTGACCAAATAATCAGCGATTTGAAAACAATATCCGGATATACTTTTTATAAGGATGAAAATAATTTTCTCAAAATCAATTGGACTATACCAAGAATAACTAAAGGTACCAGTAACACTGGTGCTAAAATTGCAGAAGAAATTGACGCATTTAATTCTGAAATAATCCGCGTGGTTGAACATGGAGGGTATTCTATTAAATCTTGTTATGACCCTTCAAACAAAGGAATTTTACTTAATCCGGATGAAATAAATAGTTATATTTATGGTGTACAAAACGGTTTAAATAGTTTAACAATGGGCTGGGGAATGATTTTTCTTCACGAAGCATTACATTCTCCTTTAAAAAATTTAGACCCGGATGATAATGCCCTTGAATATGGTGAGATAGGTTCAATTGAAAGAGATTACTTAAATAAAATAAGAAAAGATTTAGGTAAAGATTGGGGTATATTATCGTCTCACCAAGCAAAAATACATACATTCGGGGTTTATAAATACGGATTTATTCCATTTGAAGAAAAAGCAAAACATGATTTAGAAAAAAATAATATTTCATCTTATAAATATATAAAATCAATTTTTCTTGGCAAATATTCAGGTTATTAGAAATGATAAAAAACACTATAACAATATTATTACTTTTTCTTTTTTCCCGACCGGCAGAAATAAAAAGTCAGAATTATATTAGCACAGATATTTATTCATCAACACATAGTATTTACTTTTTTGCTCTTTCCGGTAACGATATTTGGATTACAACCGAAAATTGTATATTGAAAAAAAGTATAAACGATAGCTTATACTATTATAAATTAACGATAGATTCAGAAGGTCCAATATCAAATTATTCCTGTCTTGGTATAGATACCTCCTTCGTAAGTAACTTTTATCGTGTTTACAATGTAAATGGCAAAATTTATTTTTTCTCATTTAATGAAAGATCAGTATCAGTGCTCAGTAATGATACAATTAAAACATTAAATTTTAATATTGATTCTTCATATAGACTTGGCGAATCAGATATTTTGAATTACGACAATAAATTTAATCCGCTCCTGCATTTTTATAAGGTAATAAATGAAATTGTTTTTAATAAAATATATAAATTGACAGATAATTCTTTGGTTTTGTATGAGGAATATGAAACAGATGGTTTAGTCCCTGAATTTTTCTGTTTGAATAATAATTCATATTGGTTTGAAACGCAGAAGATTGATGGTAAACTTTATAGTTCAATTTACAAAATTATGGGCTCAGTTAAATATCTTGTATTCAGAGTCCTTGATAAAGGAATTTTTGATTTTTATATAACGAAAATCTATAATAACAAGCTATATTCTTACGATTATATAGGCGGCTTGTTAACAATTGATACCAATGATGTTGTATATTATGAAAGTTTGGAAAAAATTCAAAACCGTTTTAACACTATACTCTCATTTGATATAGTAGATAATACATTATTCTATCATGATAGAAATAATAAACGAATAGGTTTTGTAGATATAGATTCTTGTAAAACAAATAAGAAATATATTTATTTTGAAAAATCCAATCAAATATTTATTTTTTCCGACATGAAAGTTCAAAATAAAAATACCATATTTGGAATATTTGTTTTTCAAGACTCAACACAAAATTTTCTCTTTAACCCTGTTAAGTATTCTTTAAAGAAGTTAATATTAAAAGATTAAAGTGCTGAACTGATTGGGAAATAATAGCATAATCTTAGATTCCTCAATATTCTATTAAAAGTAGTGAAATATTTATTTGCGACGGAAATAGAGGAAATTGATATAAAGGATTTAATTGATGCAATTAAATCAACTGACAATGAAGACCTGAAATTTGTATATGGAAATTTATTAAGAGCTTCCGAAAATCATTTGCGAGCATTTACACGAAATCTGAATAGAAGAGGTGTAAATTATCAGCCTATTCATTTAGATAAAAATTATTACCTGGAAATCATAAACAAATAATGTTGTTATAAATAAAGATAAAGAAAAAAGGTTGTTCAATTTCAGAACAACCTTTTTTTTACTTGTCGTTTTTAGCAGTGTTGATTTTAAGAATATTGTATAATCCGCATCTTCCGAATAAAGCTGTAAGAATTGGGATAATTCCAATCAAACCAAGCCAACTTTGAAAAGCATAGCCGACAGCAAGAATTACAACGCCAATTATAATTCTGATTATTTTATCTGTTTTACCGATATTGCAAGCAAACATATTATTTCTCCTTTAATTTTTTAACATTATTGTATATACAACTAAACACTTTGTAAGCCTAAAAAGTTACAGGCGCTATTTGGGGATTATTTTTTACATTGAAAAGTAATGAGCATATGCCCATATTGAACAATAAACATTATTAAAAGCAAAAATAAAAATGCCCAGACCAAAATGCAATAGAAAAATATGCTGTATGCCGGAATTTTACTCATACAAACCGGTTGGTATTTCTATGTCTGATGCTGAAATAATTAATTTGACCATTGATGAATTTGAGGCAATAAGGTTAGCTGATTATGAGGATTTATATCAGGAAGAGGCGGCAGAAAGAATGGGTGTTTCCAGACAAACTCTCGGCAGAATTGTTGATTCGGCGCATAAAAAGATTGCCGATGCAATGATAAACGGAAAAGTAATGGTAATCGAAGGCGGAAGTTTTGAAATCCATGACAAAAAAGTACATAAATGCCAAAAATGCAGAAAAAAGAATAAAAGTAATTTAAATATAATAAATAACATAAAAGAGAAGGAATTAACAAAATGAAAATTGCAATCCCGACAAATGGAAAATTAGTCGAAGATCATTTCGGCCAATGTCAGTATTTTGCAGTATATACAGTAAATGACAACAAAGAAATTTTACACGAAGAAATTATATCGTCGCCAAACGGTTGCGGATGTAAATCAAGTATCGTTGAAACATTATCCAATAGCGGAGTTAAGGTAATGCTTGCAGGAAATATAGGCGGCGGAGCAGTAAATAAACTGAGCAGTTACGGAATAGCAGTAATAAGAGGTTGCTCGGGAGAATTAAAGGCAGTATTAAACGACTGGTTAAACGGTAAAATCACAGATAACGGCGAGCTATGCAAGGACCACGAAGAACATCACCACAATCACGGTCACAATCACGAACACGGATTCGGCAATAATTAATTTTATGCAGATTTTCTGATTTTCGGTATAAATTTATTACTTGATAATTAAGCAATTATTAATTAAATATCTTAAATAAGGCTTCAAGCCGTCTGAAAATTCACGAGAAAACCAACCTTAAAAATTTAAATAATTAATTATGAAAGAAAAAAGTATAGAACTATTGAACAAAGCGGTTGCAGACGAGTTATCTGCCGTGCATCAATATATGTATTTTCATTTTCATTGTGATGACCAGGGGTATGATTTACTTGCCGGTTTATTTAAAAGAACGGCAATTGAAGAGATGCTTCACATTGAAATGATTTCGGAAAGAATACTATTTCTTAAAGGTGAAGTAGAAATGAAAGCTGCTTACGATGTTAATAAGATACACGATGTAAAGGAAATGCTGAAACTTGCGAAAAAAATGGAGGAAAGCAGTGCAAATGATTACAATAAATGGGCAAACGAATGTGCTCAAAATGCGGATTCTGTTTCAAAAAAGTTGTTTGAATCACTTGTAGAGGATGAAGAAAGACACTATTCACAATATGACGATGAGGAAGAAAATATGGTAAAATTCGGCGATAACTATCTTGCTCTTCAATCAATAGAAAGAAGTAAAACAGTTGCAACAACTGCACCTGTAAGAAATCAATCAGCAGAATAAACAAATATTAAATTTAAAAAAAACAATGGAAGAAAATAAAACAATCGCAATGCCAAGAATTGGAGAAAAAGCTCCTGAATTCAAGGCAGTTACAACTCAGGGTGAAATCAATTTCCCTTCAGATTACGCAGGTAACTGGGTAATCTTATTCAGCCATCCGGCGGATTTTACACCGGTTTGTACTTCTGAATTTATGACGTTTGCTTCTCTCGAAAGTAAATTCGAAAAAGCTAATTGCAAGCTCGTCGGACTTTCAGTTGACGGATTATATAGTCATATAGCATGGCTGCGTACGATTAAAGATAAAATCGAGTACAAAGGAATGAAAGATATTGAAGTTAAATTCCCGTTAATTGAAGATATAACGATGGAAGTTGCCAAAAAATACGGAATGATTCAACCCGGTGAAAGTTCTACAAAAGCCGTTAGAGCGGTATTTTATGTAGATCCGAAAGGAATTATCAGAGCAATAATATATTATCCGTTAAGTCTTGGAAGAAACTTCGATGAATTATACAGAGCATTAATTGCAATGCAAACAGCTGACGAATTTGAGATAGCAACACCTGCAGACTGGAGACCCGGAGATGATGTTATAGTACCACCGGCAGGTTCCTGCGGAGTCGCAAAAGACCGTATGGATGGAAAAGAAGAAAACGTAAAATGCTATGACTGGTTCTTCTGCACAAAACCAATACCCGAAGCTACAATTACTAAAAAATTAATAAAGAAATAGTTTAAACTTTTTTTGTGTTTTAATTTTTTGTGTTTTTTAATTTTTTGTGTTTTTTAATTTTTTGTGCTCTAAATCGCAATATTTATTTCAAATAAGTATTGCGATTTTTTTGTGTAGGCATTGAACCCGTAAAAGCAAGAATAAGTGCAACAACCAGCAGAGAGCCTGCAAGAATGAATGACCAGTGCAATGAGCCTGTTTGAGCTTTCAGCATTTGTGAGATTCTGCTGAGTATAAAACCTCCGATGCCCCATGCCGTGAAAAGAAATCCGTAATTTGCACCGAAATTTTTCATACCCCATTTTTCTTTGGTAATAGTTGGAAAGATTGTGAGATTAGAACCGTAACTAAATCCTATGAAAGTAGCAATGAACAGCAGTAAAATAATACTAACATTCTCATTGTTAATTACAAAAGCGGCAGTAAACATTAACAAAGTCTGGAAAAAAATAAACATTATTAATGTTTTCATTTTCCCGATTTTATCGGACATTATCCCGGATATAACTCTTCCGGCGGCATTCCCGAGTGCTATAATAATAACTCCCCAAAAAGCCTGCTTACCAAGTCCTTTTTTTACCATTTCAGTAATAAAGCTGATTACCATTAGTCCCGCACCTGCTCCAATAAAATAGATAATCCAGAGTCTGTAAAAATCAAAATGCTTTAAAATATCTTTTAGAGAATAATTATTTTCTTCGGCAGAAATATTCATTTTTTCTTCCAATAAAGTATTTTTCGGATTTTTCAGAAAGAATGCGGCACTGAATAAAATTATTGAAAACCCAATCCCATAATAGAGAATTGCATTTCCAAAACCGTAATGTTCAAATAGATATGTGAACAGCGGAGCAAGATAAACTGAAGAAAGTCCAAAACCTGCAACTACAACTCCCGTAACAAGTCCGGTTTTTTCAGGTGAAAACCATTTGATAATAACCGGTGTAATGGCTGAGTAACAAAATCCGATTCCACTGCCTGCAAGAATACCAAAACCAATAATCCATAAAACATAACTTGTTGAAAATGCCATAATAAAAAGCCCTGAAGAAATAAGGATTCCGCCTATATAGATTGTTATACGAGGTCCAAGTTTATCCTGCATTTTTCCTGCGAAAATCATTGTAAGTGAAAATACAAGTACGGCAATTGAGTAAGGGTCGTTTAAAGCCGATATATCCCAATTGAAACCGGTATTGCTGTTCAATTTAACTGATGTTTCAATTGCTTCTTTAATAATACTCCAGGCGTAAATTATTCCTAATGCAAGACTAAGTATTAAAGCGGCAGTAAGAACGATATATCTTTTATTTTTTTGCATTATTGGTTTTTATACAAAAATAAATATTTGAAGCAGCATTTATAAGTGATAATAGCGGTATCTTCTTATTTAAAAAAATTGTATAAAAATTGGCATTAAATTGATTTATTAATTGTGTATTTTTATTTAAACATCCTAATTTAAAATCCCTATGCTAAAAATATTTTATTACCTGAATAGTCTGAAACCGATTCCATTAATTATGGTTTCGTTTTTTCTTGTTCTTGGAATTAGTTTTTTGGATTTCATTACTTCAAACGAGGTTGATTTTTTTGTTTATTACTCAATACCCGTTATAATTATAACCTGGTATGGAGGAATGAAATCGGGATTCCTGATGGCTTTTCTTGCACTTCTATCATGGCTTGCAGATAATTATTACGGACGGGCAGGAGAAACTTTACATTTTATTTCTATCTGGAATTTGGGTATTCAGTTAATATTTTTTCTGCTGCTTGTTATTTTAATATATTCTATTAAGTATTTTGTAAATGAAATCGAAGAAGCAGAAAAATTAAAGGTAAGAAAAGAAAGAGAACTCGCGAAAAAAGTACAGCAAAAGTTTTTTCCTCAATACAATCCGGAGTTTTTGGGAATTGAATATTTCGGCAAATCAATACCCGCCGATTCTGTAGGGGGAGATTTTTATGACTATTTCAAATTAAATGAAGATAAAATAAGTTTCTTAATCGGAGATATTAAAGGACACGGATTGGCATCTGCATTGCTAATGGCAGGAACGGAAGGAAATATCAGAAGCAACGCTTTGATATGCGGCGGCAATCCTTCAGAGCTTGTATCAAAAGTAAACAGATTCTTTTGCAATACATCGGATTCAAGCGATTTTGCAAGTTTCTTGTATTCAGTTATTGATATCAAAACCCGTGAAATTAAGTTCGTAAACGCAGGACACAATCCGCCATTGATATTTGATATAAAAAATAAAAGAACAGTTGATTCCAATGAATCTGATTTATTGATTGGAATTATGGAATCTGCAAATTACAAGGAAACTACTGCCGTTTTTAACAGCGGAGATATAATACTGCTCTATACAGATGGAATAACAGAAGTTATGAATACGAAAAACGAACAGTACGGCGTCGAAAAATTAAAAACATTAATTATAGAAAATTACAACCTAACCGCAGGGGAAATTTTTAATAAAATTATTGAAGATATAACTCGATTTTCAGGAAACGGCAATTTTGATGACGACGTTACGGGTGTCGTCATCAAAATTGTATAGTGTTTTAATAATTTGAGATTATTGAGGTCTTGACTGGTCTTGCTGCTGGTCCTGACCTTCGTTGGTATTTTGTTTTACCTTCTTTTGTTTCATCATATACTTATTTGTATTTCCGAATCTGTATGAGAAATTCAAATATGCAATTCTTGAATCAGGGATTGTTGAAGTACTTGAAACATATCCGTTTCCAGTAACATCATTTCCCCATTCGGAGGTCTTGAAAATATCCGTAAATCTTAAAGTAATTGTTGTACTGTTATCAAAGAATGTTTTTGTAAGAGCAAGGTCAAGATTCGAAGATGGTTTGCCGACTCCCTGAGCATTGATTTTCTTACCATTATAAGCATAGAAAACTTCAAGGTTAAATAAATCTCCGATTATAAAGGTAGAGCGTATGTTAGCTTTCCACGAAAAACCTTCTTCTGCTTTATAATTACTTTCAAGTGCCTGATCGAATTTAGTTTCATAGAAACTAAAAGTTGAGTTCAGATTTAACCATTTTAAAACTGAAGTATTAAGCAATAAATCAACGCCATAGGAATTAAAAGCCGAAGCGTTTTTATAAGTAATAACAGTTACGTTTGAATCTGTCAGATAACTATATTGCGAAATAACATCTTTAGTCCTTCTAAGAAATGCAAGCGGTGTGATTGTACCGATTGGAGTATATAGAGAATAACTCAGTTCATACGAGTCCGTAAATTCCGGGTTCAAATCGGGATTTCCCACGAAAATAAACCTCGGGTCAGGTTGAATTTTAAATGGATTCATTCTCCAGATATTTGGTCTTGTGATTCTTCTGCTGTAAGCTAATTGAACCTGATTCATATCTCCGATTTTCTGAGTCATGCTTACTGATGGGAAGAGGTTCAGATAATCTTTTTCAAAATTCTGACCTCCTGTCAGCAGTTCACCTTTGGAATATGTATGCTCAACTCTTAAACCTGTTTTAAATGAAAAATTACCATAGGAGCTTCCAAACATTAAATATCCTGCTGAAATCCTGTCTGTAAGCTGGAATCTGTTACTTGTTCCAATGTTACGAATATATTGTCCGGAGTTGTAATCAAGTGAGTCGTAAACATAATCATTATCGTTTTTCCTGTTAGTGAATTTTATTCCTCCTTCAAATTTTGAAACTGCGGAAACAGGGTGTACATAATCAGATTGAAAAGTTATAAAGTCACTTTTATTGTTTGTTGTTTCTTTAGAGGTTGGGAAGAGAGGTGAGATTAGGTTGCCGAAAACGTCATAGTCTTTCTGAACTCTTGTCATATTAAAATCAGTGTTGTTCCCGGAAATAGTCAGGTCTGCAGATAGTTCTTTATCGTCGCCAAGTTTTCCGGTGTAATATAAGCTGACAAAATAATTATTAAATTCTCCTCCGTTATCGTTATTTCTAAGATAATAGGATGTCAGGTTTTTATTTGCGTCAAGCAGGTCATTTCGTGAATTGTTTGAACCTGAGAAATTTGCAAGAGTAAGTGCACCTTCCAGTCCAATTGTATTTCGCTTGATAAACTCATATTCTGCTCCAAGAGGAAGGTAAAGAAATTTTGAGAAATTTTTTCCCTTGCCATCCATATTCAGATAACTTGAAACAGGTACAAGATAATTAATGCTTGAAGTCATATCAAATCTGTAATTCTGAACTCCAAGCCATCCTCCCGAAAAAACCGTAAAATCGTCTTTCTTGTAATTGAAGTTCAAGCCTCCGGTATATTTATCATAAGTTCCAAGATTAATCATAGCAGTGCCCTGATATCCTGATTGAGTGGTTTTCTTAAGGACAATATTAACTATTCCCGTGATGCCTTCGGCTTCGTATTTTGCAGATGGATTAGTGATTACTTCAATTTTTTCAATCATCTCTGCGGGCAATTGTTTTAAGCTGCCCATTCTGTTTGGCTTATCGTCTATAAGAATTTTTACATTCTGACTTCCTCTCAGTGATACATTATCATCGGCATCAACATCAATAAGCGGAGTTTTCTTGAGAACATCAATTGCAGTTCCGCCTTTAAAGAGTGAAGATTTTCCGACATCGAAAACTTTTTTATCGCCTTCAAATGTCATTATCGGCATTTCACCTTCAATAACTACTTCGTCTGTCATCATAACGGAAGAGGTCATTTTTATAATGCCAAGGTCTTTTTCCGAAGCATCAAGCGAAATATTTTCGGCTTTGTATGTCTCATATCCGATAAAACTGATTTCGATATTATATGTACCGTGTGATAATTTCTCGACTGAAAAATCTCCTGATTTACTGCTGAGATTTCCTCCGGAAATTTTTGTTTCACCTGATTTGAATATCTTAATGGTAGCTGATTCTAAAGGTGTATTATCTTTTGAATCAACAACTTTACCGCTGATTTTACCCGTTTGAGCAAAACCTGTGGAAATAAAAATAAAAAAGAGTAGAAAAGACAGATTTAAATATTTCATTTTTTAGAATTAGTTTCTTTTTTTACGAATTAAGTAAGTATAAGTTACAAAAACTTATTCAAATATGTAATATAAATTTTAAAAGACAGACAGAAATTTCCTTCCGGAAAACAGACAAATAAAAAAATCTGAATTGCAAATAATCGCTTATTTTCTTACTTTTATCAGGATTTATGCAATAAGTAACGAAAATTTTGGATTTTTCTTAATATTTTTAAGAAGCAAAGATGAACAGTAAATTGAATAATTGTGACTTTTATGGCGGAGCTATATTTAAAACGCAAAAATCAAAACCACACCAAACTAAAATTAATAACCCGGTCATAAAAGCACTAAGACAACAGAGATTTATAATATTAATAATTATTTTAAAAATAAAGTCTGACAATAATCAGACCTATACATCCAATTTAGGGCGAATATGTCTCATTTTATCAGACCTATAAACGAGCTATGAGGCACTCTAAAAAAAGACGCAGCAGTTGTAATATAAAAATTTGAAAAATATTAAATACGATAAATATCAACGAAATCACGTCATCGTAAAAGGTCGTGAAAAAGCATTGGAAAAATTTGTAAATAGTACGACTATTATTAATGGGAAAAGGGTTAAACATAAATCAAAGAACTCATGTTCATCAAATAGCGAAGATGCTTTAACATGGTCGTGTTTTGACACTTTACGAAGTTACAAATCTAAAAATCTTGTTGATGCATTGAACGAAATATTAGAAGATTCTTTTTACGGTACAAAACCTTTTGATTTTAGTCTTGAAAAAAATATTACAGTTGAGATAGGAAAAGAATATATAGCTCCGACATTGAAAACCAACAAAAACAAGAATGAAAAAACGGAAGTAGATGCAAGTATTGAAACAGAAGATAAGTTAATTTTTATAGAAGCAAAATTATATTCACTTATAAGTTTACCTACCGCTTTACAACCACATAATCAAATTGCAAACAAATTACGAATTGGTTTAGATTACTCTCGAAATAACAAAAAGGAATTCTATTTCATTTTTCTAGATATTGCACCATTAGAAAAATTAACGATACGTAAACCAAAAACTGAAGCCGTACAATCTAGTCATGAATTTTCAAGTAAATGGAAAAGTGCTTGGTGGTTTAGTTACTATAAAAATCAGAGAAGTTTGAAACCATTAAAAGATGTATTGGTTGACATTTCTATTAAAGATGACGAGATAATTCAATTACAACAAAGAATGGGTTGGTTAACATGGGCAAGTTTGTTTAAAATTGTTTTAAGAGCAACAATTAAATGAAAGAAAAATAACGAGAAAAATGAACAACGAAATGC
>CALKAJ010000086.1 GCA_937983305.1 uncultured Ignavibacteriota bacterium
TATATTTTTAAAAAAATTTAAAAAAATTTAAAAAAATTTCAATAAAAATAGAATAATGGAAAATCTGTTTATAATATGATTAGAATTTATTAACTTAAGCATAATATAATTCAAAAATGTTTTAATTAGGAAATAGTATATAATCAGTTGCTATATATAATAAATTAAATCTGCATGATAAAGAAAAATTTAATTGAGCTTGCAATTCGTTCCTTGAAAAAGTACGATACAGAACGGGGTTTAATATATACAAAATCAGGCGACACTTATGATTCAATATCCCGCCGGAAACTATTCAGTGATGTTTTAACTGTTTACGATTATATGAAAAATTTCGGTATTAAACCGGATGATAAAATTGCAATAATTTCCGAAAACAGAACAGAATGGATTATTTGCGATTTTGCAAGTATGCTTCTCAGGTCGGTTACAGTTCCTATATATACTACCCTGAGCTCAGAATCAATTAAATATATTTTAAAGGATTCTGCCGCTAAAATTTGTGTCGTTTCAAATAATCTTTATCTTGATAAAGTTCTTTCCATCGAAAGCGAACTTCACGATTTAAAAATGATTGTTACTTTTTCGGATACTGACAGACAGGCAATGATTCCTATAATGAATATTAAAAAAATCTTATCCGACGGCAAAGAAAGGAATCTGAAAGAAGTTATACACAGACTTGAACAAATATCCGGACATATCAACGAAAATGATTTATTAACAATAATTTATACCTCAGGCACAACAGGAGTTCCCAAAGGCGTTATGCTTTCACATAAAAATGTCTATTCCAATGTTTTATCCATTGCTAAGATATTACCCGTAGGGGAAGATGATTTATTCCTTTCCTATCTCCCTTATTCACATATTTATGAGAGAACCGCCGGTTATTATTTCCCGTTTTTTGTCGGAGCAAAAATTTATTATGCGCAGAGCATAGATACTATCGGGCTTCAGATGGCTGAAGTAAAGCCGACTGTTGTTATCACAGTGCCAAGACTTCTTGATAAAATCTATAACAAATTAATTAAGAATTATGAAGAAATGCCTGGAAGTATCAATAAAAAGATTCTTGGCTGGGCAATCAATGTTGCGAAATCAAACTGGAATAATAAAAATACCTTTAAATGGAAACTCGCAAATAAACTTGTTTTTACTAAAATCAGGGAAAAAACAGGCGGAAAACTCAGGCTGTTTGTTTCCGGCGGAGGTGCTTTGAATAAACGAATCGGCGAATTCTTTGAAGGAATTGGAATTCTAACTCTCGAAGGTTACGGTATGACCGAAGCCTCACCCGTAATTTCCGTTAATAGAGCCGAAAAAAATAAATACGGTACCGTAGGCACACCGCTCGAAGGTGTCTCCGTTAAAATTGCAGATGACGGAGAAATTCTTGTAAAAGGTGATTTGGTTATGAAGGGTTATTATAATAATAAAGAAGAAACTGATAATACAATTGTGAACGGCTGGCTGCATACGGGAGATATCGGTGAAAAAGATGAAGATGGATGTATCAGAATTACCGACAGAAAAAAATCGCTCTTTAAATCGTCCGGCGGAAAATATATTGCACCCGCTCACATCGAAGAAATAATTTTACAGCTAAGTTATGTTGATCAGGTTCTCGTAATCGGTAATAACAGAATGTATGTAACAGCTCTTATAGTTCCCGAAATAACTGCTCTGAAAGATGTAGCAAGAAATATGTGTGCAAATGTGGAAACCGAATCGGAATTATTCCAATGCGAAGCAATTTTGAAAAAAATTACAAGCGACCTGAATGAAGTCCAGAAAGACCTTGCTCCGCACGAAAAAGTTAGAAAATTTACTTTACTTGAACAGCCCTTTACTATTGAAAGAGGTGAATTAACTCCAACTCTTAAAATTAAAAGAAAAGTTGTTGAAGAAAAATTCTCGAATTTAATAGAGAAAATGTATTTAAAAGTTTAATGTTTTTATAGCTTACATATATTTCAGGAAAATTTTATATTTAAGTATGATTATAGAATATTTACCAATATTTTTTATTTTAGTGTTTGCCGTAATTCTTTCTGTTGTTATGGTAAATCTATCCTGGATATTAGGACCCAAGAATCCTGATAAAGAAAAACTTTCAACCTACGAAAGCGGAATGGAGCCGATTGGCACCGCACGCGACAGATTCTCCGTAAAATATTATATGGTTGCTGTCAGTTTTATCGTTTTCGATATCGAAGTTGTTTTTCTCTATCCGTGGGCAGTTTCCTTTTTGAACCTTAACAAAACGGAAATGGTTTATTCTTTAATAGTAGCCCTTGTTTTCATTCTGATTTTAATTGTAGGGCTTATTTATGAATTAAAGAAAGAGGTACTGAAATGGGATTAGAAGATAAATTAAAAGGAGACGGATTCGTTCTGGGAAAACTCGATGAAGTTTTAAACTGGTGCAAGAAAAATTCTGTCTGGCCTATGCCTATGGGTATAAGCTGCTGCGCCATTGAAATGATGGCTACTGCAGGACCAAGGTTCGATATCTCCCGCTTTGGCAGTGAGGTCTTCAGATTCTCTCCCCGTCAATCCGATTTAATGATTGTTGCAGGTACTGTCACTTATAAAATGTCTAAAGTTGTCAAAAAAATTTATGACCAGATGCCCGACCCTAAATGGGTAATTGCAATGGGCGCCTGTACTTCAAGCGGCGGAATGTATAGAACCTATTCCGTTGTTCAGGGAATTGATTTGTTCCTCCCCGTTGATGTCTATGTTGCAGGCTGTCCTCCGAGACCCGATAATCTCTTAAATGCATTAATAACACTTCAGGAAAAGATTCAAAAAGGCGAATGTAAGGCAATTGAAGAATCAAAAACTGCTATATAAAAAATGACAAAAGAAGAAAAGTTAAATTTGCTGAAATCAAAATTACAGGATTTTGAAATTCAGTATGGTGATACTAACGGAACCGAACTTTTAATAATAAAAAAAGAAGATATTATTTCTGTTTCCCGGATTCTGAAATCTGAAAAGGAACTGTTTTACGACCTATTAATTGATATTCATTGCATTGACAGATTTGTAAAAAAAGACAGATTTGAAATCAATGTAAATCTATGGAGCTCAACCAATAAAAACAGAATCTTCCTTAAAATTATTCTCGATTCAAAAAATCCTGAAATGGAATCCCTCACTCAGGTATGGAAATCCGCAAACTGGCACGAAAGAGAAACTTATGATATGCACGGAATAAATTTTAAAAATCATCCCGATTTAAGAAGAATTTATATGCCCGAAGAATTTGAATATTTCCCGCTGAGAAAAGATTTCCCTCTGATGGGAATTCCCGGCTCTATTTATTTACCCAAAAAATAATAAAGATTATATGCCCGATACCATAAAAGATTTAGAAAAAAACGAGCCCAAACTAAAAAGAACTAAAATTCTTGAAGCTTTACAATCAGAGAATCTGAATATTGAATTTGATGATGCTCTCGAAAATGAGATGGTTTTAAATATGGGTCCCCAGCACCCCGCTACTCACGGCGTTCTCAGGCTGTTGTTAAGTCTCGATGGCGAATCGGTTATGAATTGTGTTCCCGATCTTGGCTACCTCCACAGAGGTTATGAAAAACTCGCCGAAAATATGACCTATCACGAATATATTCCTCATACCGACAGACTCGATTATTTACAGCCAATTGCAAATAATGTTGCTTACGCTCTTGCTGTCGAAAAATTAATTAATCTTGATATTCCCGAGCGCTCGAAATATATCAGAGTCATCTGTTCCGAATTGGGCAGAATTCAATCTCATCTGATTGCCTTTGGCTCTTTAATTATGGATATCGGTGCACTTACTCCGTTCCTCTGGGCTATGCGCGAAAGAGAAAAAATTCTCGATATTTATGATATGTTTGTAGGTGCAAGATTCACTACTTCTTATACCCGTATCGGAGGACTTGCACAGGATTTGAACGATGATGCACTCTCTGCTCTTAAAAAATTTATTGCCGAATTCCCCGGCTATCTTGCAGAAATGCGAAGCCTTGTTGATAGAAATAAAATTTTCATTGTTAGGTCAGAGGGAGTTGGCTATATGTCAAAAGAAGATTTAATAGAATATGGTTTAACAGGTCCTGTTTTAAGAGCCGCCGGAGTTGCAAGAGATTTAAGAAGAGATGAGCCTTATCTGGTCTATGATAAACTCGATTTTAATATTCCGACCTATACCGAAAGCGATGTAATGGCAAGATACTATATCAGATGCGAAGAGATGCTCGAATCGGTAAAGATTATTATACAATGTATTGAAAAAATTCCCGAAGGTCCGATTTATGCAGGCAATCCGAAAAAAGTACTGCCGAGAAAAGAACAGATCTATACTAAGATGGAAGATTTAATAAACGATTTTATACTTATTAATTTCGGATTAAAACCTCCTGTCGGAGAATCTTATCAGGCAGTCGAATCTTCAAAAGGGGAGTTAGGTTTCCATATCACAAGCGACGGAACAGGTCACCCCTGGAGAATGAAAATCAGAAGCCCCAGCTTTTCCAATTTACAGGGATTTCCAAAGATGCTTGAAAAAGCAATGATTTCAGAGATCGGAAGAGCACACGTCTGAACTCCAGTCACGAATCACCATC
>CALKAJ010000087.1 GCA_937983305.1 uncultured Ignavibacteriota bacterium
TTCCGGCTAAGTTGCATATCTGATATTTTTTGCTATAAACTCTTTTCTAATCTATTAAATTATTCTCCGATTTGCAATATAATAATTTATTGTTCCTTATTTTGCCTTTCAGATTTCCTTACTTTTCGGTTTCCTTGAGTTATTATCCACAAGAAAGCGAAAACCATAAACACTATACCAAAAAAACTTAAAATAAATGCGGTCTCGCTGAGTTTCTGAGAATTTTTTCCGGTTATACTTGCAATAAAAAGCGAAATTATGAAAACAATAAAAACAACGGGAACGAAAATCTTTCCTGATAACTTATAAAAAATTGACATTTGAGTATCGCGGGATTTCTTTTCTGATATACCGAGAGCTTTATTTTCTGCTTCTATGCTTTTTGTTAAATAACTGTCATATTCAGTATAATCTATTTCGCGTAAACTGTTTAAGGCATCATCGCGATATTTACTCAATATTTTTTCCAAAGTCGTATTTTCATTTATGATGGCATTAAATAAATAATCATCGGACAGCGTAATAATATTTCCAAGTATTTCTTTCTTCCCGATATTATTTGCTAATTCATTTGCTTTGAGTAAATAATTAAACCCTTCGAGCAGCTTCGGCTCATTTCCGTATGAACCGTTTATACAGCATATACCTTTTCCCATCCACGCTTTTGCATTATTAATATCATTTTCAAGTATCCTGTTCATAAATTCAATTGCTTCGGCATAATTCTTCTGAGCAATTGCCAGAAAACCTATAACTAAAAGATTTTCAATATTTGTTGCACTTTTAATTATCATTGTATCACGTACTTTTACCGAAGTACCGCAATATGTACATTCAACAATATCGGTTTTATCCGTTACCGTCAAATCAGCGTTGCAAGAAGGGCATTTTATCAGTTCAAGTTTCATACTTCAAAATTAAATATATTGCAATTTACTTACAATATATATTATTTCTTTCTCATTTTATGAGAATATTTTTATCCTCTGCTTATCATGCCGCAGAATATCAACGTCTTCAGCAAGTCTCGGATATATACCAATATTACAAATATATGACCCGCCACGACGAAAGAGTCAGACCCGCTCACGCTTCGCTTCACGGAAAAATCTTTCGATACAACGACCCTATCTGGAAGTCTGTCTATCCACCAAACGGATGGAATTGCCGCTGTTACGTTACGCCGCTCACCCTTGAAGAAATGCAAGCAGAGGGTACTTATGTTCCGCCGGTTGAATCAGAACACCACCGCACAGAATTCATTAAAACGGTTCCTGAAGAATTTCGTAGAAATCCCGGACTCGAAGAGCACATATTCACAAAATGGGCTGAACAAAAATTCAAAGATATGCCCACTGAAAAAGCAGATGAAATCAAAAGAAAAGTTGATATTTATAGTGAAAAATCAAACGCATGGATTAATCAGCCCAGAAAGTTTAAGTCAAAATTCAAAAAAGAACTGATTGAGATAAACAACAGACAGTTAGAAATCAATAACGAGAAATTTGAACTTTCAGATAATGAAAAAGCAATTATAAAAACAAACAATGTTAAACTCTACACAGGAAATTCAAATTATTATAGCCACGACAAAAGAGAATTAATAATAAACCCGGATACGCCAAAAAATCTTTTCCACGAACTTGGACATATGATAAATGAAATGAATAATAGCCTTTACAGTAATAGAAATAGCTTTATTTACGAGGATGATTTTCAAAATATTTTTGCAAAGAAAAAAGAACAAAATTTTGAGATTATAAGAGAAAGATTACTAACTGATAATACAAACGAATTTACAAAAACAATTTTAGCCAATGCAAACAGAAAAGAATTAAAAGAATATTTAAGCGGACAAAGTTCAATGCCAAAATCATATCTTGCATATATTAAGTCTGCATCAGAAATATTTGCCGAAGGTTATATGCAGTGGCGATTAAACCCTCAAAAATTTAAAAATTATGCTATTGACTATTTCGAATATTTTAATAAAATTAATCAAAAACTGAAAAAGAATGGATAAAAATCATATTATTATTGACAAAGAAATTGGCGAAATTGATCTACTTCCAAAAGAGAATCCGGAGGAAGAGAAAATAAGAGTAGAAAAAATAGACAAAGCTGTAGATGCGTATATGACAAAGGTATATGGGAAGGGATATAATATGAAAGAGTTACTTTGCACAGACGAAGATTAAACCTTTATTTTCCCCAGCGCCCCCATTATCCTCCCAAAGTCCTCTTCCGGCACTACCAAATACGGACTTGCCGGAATTTTTATTGTATGAGCTTTTGTTGTAACTTCCTAAGTTCAATCCCAACGGGATTGTTGTGATGTGTTAATTACACTCCGGAGGAGTGCAACGTTTGGAGAAAGAGGAAGGAACCATAAATCTCTTATCCAAATCATTTATTTAATTTCTTTTTTAAATTTCAGAGAAATCTCCCGCATTTAGTTTATAAAAGAATATACCGGAGGCGATTCCGAAAAAATTCCTCCAACCGGTTGGCTTCGCACCAATATCAACACTGCCAATTCCTCTGCTTATCATGCCGCAGAATATCAACGTCTTCAGCAAGTCTCGGATATATACCAATATTACAAATATATGACCCGCCACGACGAAAGAGTCAGACCCGCTCACGCTTCGCTTCACGGAAAAATCTTTCGATACAACGACCCTATCTGGAAGTCTGTCTATCCACCAAACGGATGGAATTGCCGCTGTTACGTTACGCCGCTCACCCTTGAAGAAATGCAAGCAGAGGGTACTTATGTTCCGCCGGTTGAATCAGAACACCACCGCACAGAATTCATTAAAACGGTTCCTGAAGAATTTCGTAGAAATCCCGGACTCGAAGAGCACATATTCACAAAATGGGCTGAACAAAAATTCAAAGATATGCCCATTGAAAAAGCAGAAGAAATAAAAAGAAAAGTTGAAGAGTTTAATAAAAAAGAACCCGGATTGACAGAACAGGAATTTAATAAACTATATGAATCTTTTGTAAAACAAGCACAAATTAAAGAGCATATATCTGAATATAAAAATACTGATGAATTTATATCAGTATTAGCAGAAGGTAAAAAACTTGGATTAACAGAAAAAGAAACTACTGTGATACACAGCTACACATCCAGACCGTTTGCCGACTTAAACAAAGAACTAAGAGCAGATAATAATATCCCCGAACATCTGCGCGTTTTTGAAAAATTGTTAAACCATTCACTATCAAAAATAAAGTCTGAAACCGGCTTTTTCTTTAGAGGCGTTGGCAACAATATTAATCCGGAAGTTGATTTTAAGTTATTTTCCGATTACAAACAAAACGCCGTAATCACAGAAAAAGCATTTTTGTCAACATCTAAAGGTAAAAATGTATATCCTCATAGGAATGTAGAATTTATCGTGGAAAGCAAAACCGGAAAATCAATTGAAAAAATATCTGCTTCGCCTGAAGAATCAGAAGTGTTAAACACATCAAAAAAAAATTTTAAAATTATAAAAAGATGGATAGGCTTGAATCCTATAACAGGAACAAGTAAATTATTCATAAAAATGAAAGAATTATGAAATATATATTAGAAACAGCAATAAGTGAAGCAAAATTAATGTTTCCCGGAATAGACCCTGATAAGCTTATCAGAGTGTGTAAACATTTTACCGATTATATGAATGGGGATATAAAAAAAGACTTTGAATTATTAAAAGACGAAGAGAATAAAAAAATATTTAATAGACTCATGTTTGGTGCCAGAATGGAGTCCTAAACCTTTATTTTCCCCAGCGCCCCCATTATCCTCCCAAAGTCCTCTTCCGGCACTACCAAATACGGTCTTGCCGGAATTTTTATTGTATGAGCTTTTGTTGTAACTTCCTTAACGCCCCGTTTCCTTGAACTACTTACAAACACAGTCCGACCTTTTTTATTCTTCCCTGCCTTCAGCTTTCTCCCCGGTATCTCTATAGTTTTGATGATGCGAAAAATGCATTTTATAAAATGCCAGCTGAAATAAAAAATCTTTTTATTAGGGGAAATAATTTTAGATTAAAAGCCAATCCTGATGAAATGATTAAAGACAGTTCATATTATGAAGCAAAGTATAAAACCAATACAGCTGCAGATATTGTTGCTGCTCTAACAAAAGGGAAATATGGATGGGGTCACGAGATTAATTATTGGGATAGCTTTAACGGGAATGTTTGTTATTTTGAATTCTTCGCTCATGCCGCCGAAGTAAAATATGTAGATAATTTTTTGATAAATAGATATATTCCTGAAATTAAACGAATTCAATTAAACTTAATAAATAACTTATTAAAATGAATATTTTTAAAAAATTTGATATACTATCAGAACTGTATGGGGAAAAATATTATATTGGTACTGCCTTTGCTATTGAATTTTCGTATGGCACAGACAGAGCGGTCGAAATCCTCGAAAATGCAAAGGGAAGAAAAATCGAATTAAAATATGTAGAGGGAACTACTGGGAAATTATTATGGAGATATGATGGAGAAACTAATTGGCAAGGAGCCGTTAGCTCTCAAACCCCCTAAACCTTTATCTTCCCCAGCGCCCCCATTATCCTCCCAAAGTCCTCTTCCGGCACTACCAAATACGGTCTTGCCGGAATTTTTATTGTATGTGCTTTCGTTGTAACTTCCTAAGTTCGGAGCAGGAAGGAGGAGAAGATAATTCTTCTGCTACAAACGTTCGACTCCTCCGGAGTCGGAAAAAGAAATTATCACTTGCTACAAACGTTTAATCCCTCCGGGATTGTTTAATGCGTTGATTGCACTCCGGAGTAGTGCTAAGTTTGTAGAAAGAGGTTAAATCATCGGGATTGTTTTAATGCGTTGATTGCACTCCGGAAGGAGTGCTACGTTTGTAGAAAAGGAAGTCTCTACGTGATTTTTTTAATTGTGAAAAAGTTTAGAATATGTTGGAAAATGATTTGAAGAAAACCGCCCGTAAGAGCTAATCCGAGAATTGCAGCGAAATGTGATACAGAAACGGTTTTAATCTCATAGAAGATTTTCAGGATTCCTAAGACATTTCCGTCAAGCTCGAAAACCGATAAAAGGAAATATATTAAAATCAATAAAACGGAAAATCCGGAATAATATGCGATATTTGCTTTATCTTTAAATGCAATGCTGATTACAAAATTTATTATAAATGAAAGAGCAAGGAATGTAATTATAGTTTCGGATTGGAAGAAATTTCCGCTTATATCCCAAAAAAATAAGTTTTTAAAAAATAAAATAATTAACAAAGATATTATTGTATATGGAATTACAAAGAGCAGTATCTGAGTGAAAAACTTTTCCGGTGCGGATATATTCTGATTTCTTGCGGCAATGAAATAAGCGGGAAGACCGGTTGATAAAACATTTAAAAGAGAACTGCCTCTTGGTGAAATTGAAAAATCAATCAATCCAAATCCGGACAAAATAAACAATATTATCAGAATAATATTTTTTGCTACTATAAGCTTCGTTACGGCAGTTACTGTATTGATAATCTTATTTCCTTCGTTGAAGATTTGCGGCAGTGATTTGATATTATCTTCTTTTAAAACTATATCCGAAATTTCTTTGGTAATTGTACTTCCGCTTTCCATTGCAATGCTGAAGTCTGATTCTTTAATGGCTTTTACATCGTTGATGCCGTCTCCAATAAATCCGGTATTCTTACCTTTGCTTTTGAGTTCTCTGATTATGTGGTATTTGTCTTCCGGTGTGAGTCTTGTAAATATATCATATTCTCCGGAAATTTCTTTGGCAAGTGAACCATTTGAAGATTCAAAAGTTTTTCCCTTTATATCAAGCGGATAATTTGTTTCAGATAGGACTTTTTTAACTGAACTTCCGGAATCGCCTGACAAAATTTTTATGTCAATGTTTTTTTCTTTAAATAAACTGAATACTTCGTTTATTCCGGATTTTATTTGTTCGCTGAATGACAGAATGCAGAGCGGGTGAATTACAAAATTTTTATAGTTTTCAAGTTTCTCATCTTTTTGAATGTTGATTTTTCCAAAGAGAAGATTTCTGTATCCCGTGCAATTTGATTCTTTATATATATCGTTTACTATTTTTCTTTTATCAAATGTAAGATTTCTCAGAACATATTCGTAAGCTCCGAGTACAAGCGTGAAAAGCTCATTGTCTTTTTCGAATTGCAGAAAGCTCATTTTTATATCTGACCTGAAAGGTAACTCCTGAGTAACCGCAACATTCCCGAAACTTTCGAGTTCTTTTAGTGCCTGAATGATATTATCTTCATCCGAAATGTGCTTTGCATAAGTACCGAGCAGCTTTTTAATCAGGAAATTTGATTCGATTTCGGTTGTTTTTATAATCTGCGATATTTTTATTTTGCTGTTTGTTATTGTTCCTGTCTTATCAATGCAAATAGTGCTTAGTGTAGAAAAGGCATCTATTGAATTTAGTTTTTGTATGATTGCACCCGATTTTGAAATTCTGTAAACACCAATAAGGAACGTTATTGTGGAGAAGAAAATCAGTCCTTCGGGAATAATTGAAATTGCTATTGCGGAAATCTGTCTTATTCTGTCCGAGCTGAGCGAGGATGTGTTATACGAAATTAAGCTTTCCAGAAAAACCAGAATAATCGTAATTGCAAAAAATAAAACAAAAAAGAAATTAATTTTTTTCAGGAGAGGGGAGCTTTTTATTTTAAGTTTTTTTGCATCTTTTATTAATTTGTTGGCATAGCTTTTTTCTCCGACGTTTACCGCTTCATAGTAGCCGTTTCCATACATACAAAAACTTCCCGAAATAAGATTATCGTTAATTGATTTCTCCTGTAATATCGGCTCGCCCGTGATAAGTGATTCGTCTATTTCGAGATGATTTGATTCAAGTACTCTTCCGTCAACAATTACTTGTTCGCCTTTTTTGATTTGAAGTATGTCTCCGGTTACAATTTCCTTCCTGTCAATTAATGTTAAAGAGCCGTCTCTTATTGCTGCTGCCTTGCTTTTTTTAAGGATATTTGTTTTGGCGAGAAGGCGTGTAGTTTTATATTCCTGATAAATTGAGAGAGCCGTATTGAAAAATGTTACGGTGAAAATTCCTATAGAGTCAAGGAAAAGACGGTTATCTTTATTTGCAATTCCGAAGTATAATAAAACCCCGATTATCAGAATATTTATTAAATTAAAAACACTGAACCCGTTTTCAAAAAGAATTTCGGAAAAAGGTTTTACTTCTTTTTCGATTGTGTTGTTTGTTTCGCCGGATTTTTGTTTTAACTTAACCTCTTCCGAACTTAAGCCCTTGAATGATAAATTTTTTTCAGTTGTCAAGCAGTTTTAATGTATTTTGTGGGAGCTAAAGAATCGTTTGAATATCTGTTAATCAGTTTATTCAGTGTGCTTTCGAAAATTAGTTTGTTGCTGTGAATTTCTTTTGCGGAAATTTTAATTACCCTGATATTTTTTAAATTAACAAGTGAAAATCTTTTCTTTGAAATTGAAATTAATATGCATAGCTCTATGTAGTTAATTGCAAATAGTATTGAGTCTAATATCCCGGGTTTATTTACTTTGAAACCGAATTTCTTAAGAGTTTCAGGCTTCATATAAAAAGTTACTCCCCGGAAAGTTGTATTTTCGTCAATTTTTCCGCTTTCTACATCCCTGCTGAGATTTAGGAGTCCTTCTCCGAGGTAAATCAGCAGTTTCGGCGGATTTACATTCATAATTTTAAAAAAGTCCCAGCTTGTACCAATGTGAATTTCTCTGATGCGATAGAAAATCGGAACGGTGAAAAACATATTTGAGTAATATCTGTAAATCCCGAATCTTTTAAATAGGGGAGTTGTAATATATCGCAGGATTCTGAACGCTATAATAAAAAATGCTAAGTATGATATTATTGTTAAAATTATCATACACAAAATTAATTCACAGAGTTGTTAAAAATTTAAATTTATAATTATGAAATCATAAATAAAATTTGCTCTATTACCCGTTTTTTGTGTTTACTTTATCATTATATTTACTGAAATTATGCGAAGTTAGTAACTTAGTGGAAAAATTATTATTTTAATAAATTATATTTAAAGGAGCTTATTTTGAAAATTACTAAAATTGAAGGTCTTGAGGTTTTAGATTCAAGAGGAAATCCAACCGTAGAAGTTGAAATTACAATTGAAAACGGACAAAAAGCGTCTGCTATTGTTCCATCAGGTGCATCAACAGGTGAAAGAGAAGCTACAGAGCTTCGTGACGGCGATAAGAAGAGATATCTTGGTAAAGGTGTGAAAAAGGCAGTTGAAAATGTAAATACGAATATTGCATCAGCCATTACAGGTATGGATGTTACTGCTCAAAGGTTAATTGATAAAACAATGATTGAGCTTGACGGTACTCCCAATAAAAATAAACTTGGTGCTAACGCAATTCTTGGTGTTTCGATGGCTGCTTCAAAGGGCGGTGCTTTAGTAAGCGGATTGCCGCTTTATAAATATCTTGGCGGTTCAAATGCTTCTCTGCTTCCGGTTCCATCTATGAACATTATCAATGGCGGTCAGCACGCAGATAACAATGTTGACTTTCAGGAATTTATGATTGCACCTCATACTGCTCCTACTTTTACCGAAGCTATAAGAATGGGTATTGAAGTTTTTCACAGTTTGAAATCTGTTCTTCATAAAAAAGGTTATAACACTGCAGTGGGTGATGAAGGCGGATTTGCTCCAAATCTGAAATCAAACGAGGAAGCAATAGAGGTTATTCTTGAAGCTATAGTGAAAGCAGGTTACAAACCCGGAGACGAAATTTCATTATGCCTTGACCCTGCAGTAAGTGAGATGTGGGAAGACGGCGGATATGTTTTTTCGAAATCAGATAAATCAAAGAAAAGTCCCGAACAAATGGTTGAACACTGGGTTGACTGGGTTACAAAATATCCGATAGTATCACTTGAAGACGGAATGGCAGAAAATGATTGGACAGGCTGGAAACTCCTTACGGAAAAACTTGGTAAAAAAATCGAACTCGTAGGAGATGACCTCTTCTGTACGAATCCTTCAATAATTGCAAAAGGAATTGAAGCGGGAATAGCAAATTCAATACTTATTAAGTTAAATCAGATTGGAACGGTATCGGAAACTTTAGATGCAATCGAACTTGCAAATAAGAATAATTATTTCTATTTTATATCACACAGGTCAGGTGAGACTGAAGATACAACAATTGCCGACCTTGCCGTAGCGACTTCATCAGGTCATATAAAGACAGGTTCGGGCTGCCGTTCGGAAAGAATCGCAAAGTTCAATCGTTTAATCAGAATAGAAAAAGAACTTGGCAATCAGGCGAGATTTGCAGGAAAGACTGCATTTAAAAATGTAAAATAAAAAAAAGCTCTTAATTTGAGTCAAATTTCCACAGAGAAAGAAAATTTAAAGGATTATTCACCGAAGTCAAAAGATTACTGGGCTAAGTTACCCGAGTTTGAAGGTCCTCTCGATATACTGCTTCATTTTGTTAAGGAAGACGAGCTGAATATATACGATATTCCGATTTCGAAAATTACAAAAGATTTTCTCGGATATGTGAATTATATTCAATCTCTGGATATCGAGCTTGCCGGAGAATTTCTTTTGATGGCAACTGAGGTGATGAAAATCAAAGCCAGAATGTTAATTCCGGTTGATAATACCGAAACGGAAGGCGAAGAAGAAGACCCAAGGATTAACCTCGTAAGAAAACTTCTTGAGTATAAAAGATTTAAAGAGGCTTCCGGTTCAATGAATACATATATCGAGGAAGCGAGAAGAAGATTTGTAAGAGGCTATTTCGGCTCAGATTACGTTTTTGCAAATTCGGAGAGCGAAATGGAAAAATTCGATATGAAAAATTTAACCATTTTTAACTTAATTAAAGGATACAGAGAAGTTATATTGAGTATAAAGAGTGAGACTGTACATCCGATACAACTTCTTTCAACAACTCCGGAGAAACAGAGAGATTACATAATCAGGTTATTATTCGAAAGGACGAAAGTAAATTTTTATGAAATCTTTGCGGAGTTGATAGAGGATAAGATGAAAATTGTCTGCACATTGTTAGCAGTGTTGCAGCTTGCGCTTGAAGGTTTTTTAGTTATTGATGTAAATCCGGAAGACCACTGTGATTTCTCAATAAGTAAGGCTATACCAATTCAAAATTGACAGACAACAATTTAAAACATATAATCGAAGCAATAATCTTTGCATCAGAAGAAGAATTGACTTTAAAGCAATTAAAGGATATTCTTGAGAATTGCAGGATGCCTGCTTCATTTAAAGAAATTGAACAGACGATTAATTCTTTAAATGAAGAGTATGAAACCCGAGGTTCCGCATTCAGTATAATCCGGATAGCAGGCGGATATCAGTATGCTACGAAAAGGGAATTTGCGGAATTTGTAGGAAAGCTCAAACTCGAAACAGGGAAGAAGAAACTTTCTCAATCTGCAATTGAAACATTATCTATTATTGCTTACAAACAGCCTATTCCGCGTTCCGAAATGGAATTCATAAGAGGTGTAAATGTAGATTACATAGTGAATGCTCTTCTTGAAAGAGATTTAATTATGATTAAAGGGCGGGCGTCAACTCCGGGAAGACCAATTCTTTATGGTACCTCGGATAATTTCCTGAAAGTGCTTGGCTTGAATTCGCTTAGCGACCTTCCAAAACTCAGGGAAATTAATGAGATTTTAAAGAATGAGAAAATTGAAGGTATAACGGAAGCCGATATAGACTTATTTAATTCGGTAAATAATAACTTTGAAGAAAATCCGGCAAAAGGTCAGAGTGCAATTGATTTTAATGATGTTCCGGATGAGAAAGAACCCGAAATAAAAAACGGGAATTTAGAAATTAATGAAATAAAAACCAATGATGGACAAACCAACCAGAATCAATAAATTTATCTCCGGCTGCACAGCTTTATCAAGGAGAAAAGTTGATGAGTATATCTTGCAAGGCAGAATAACCATAAACGGATATACAATTTATGATCCGGGATATATTATAAATCCGGCAGAGCATAAAGTAGCGGTTGACGGGGAATTAATAAGAGCTTCAATGAGGAAGATTTATATCCTTATGAACAAACCTACAAAGGTCATAACAGCAGTAACAGATGACAAGGGAAGACCTACTGTTATGGACGTTCTTGGCGAAAGGTTGAATGTTTTCCCTGTAGGAAGGCTGGATTATGATACGTCAGGATTTTTAATTATGACAAATGACGGAGATCTGGCAAATGAACTTATGAATCCGAAATTCAAAGTAACAAAAACATACGAAGTTACTCTTTCAAAGCCTCTTGATAATAAACACAGATTGCTTTTAATGAAGGGCATAGTTCTTGACGGCTATAAAACAAGGCCTTGTTATATAAATCTCAAAGGTAAGTTCAGTACCAATACCGTATTTATCACTTTGGTCGAAGGAAAGAACAGGCAGGTTAGAAGGATGTTTGAGCATTTTGGGTATTTTGTAAATAAACTTGAACGTATAAAATATGGACATATGAAACTCGGAAGTCTTGCAAATGGGCAGTGGAGATATATGTCAAACGAAGAGGTAAATAATCTTAGAAAAGTTATTGAAATGGGTATTAATGAGAATTTTATGAGCGAGTCGCATATTCCAAAGAAAGTTAATGTTGAGCCGCAGGAAGTTCCCGAAGTACCGGAAGTAACGGAAACAGATGAAAAGCCGGCGAAAACCACAAAGGCAAAAAAGACAACAAAGACCGCCAAATCCGAAAAGGAAGAAAAGCCCAAAAAAGAAACAAAAACTAAAAAAGCATCTTCAGGTAAGTCAAAAAAAAACGACAAGCCGGAAATGGACGAGCCGGAAAAGGTAGAACCGGAAATGGACGAGCCGGAAATAATAGAACAGGAAAGGGTAGAACAGGAAGACGAAGAAATTAACGTTGATGCAATTGATTATTTTGATGAAGATGATGATTTTGATTTGGTTTCGGAAGATGCACCCGTTGTGGAAAAGTTTAACAAGAAAATTCCTAAGGAATCTGTAGAAGTGGATGATTACGGTGAAATTAATTTCAACAGAATTGAGAATTTTGCAGATGACGGAGGAGCAAATCTTTTCTCTTCTTCTTATAAGCCTACAAAAAAGCAGAAGAAAAGCTTCAACAAAATAGACTCTGAAGTTAATGGAAATAAAATAATTCCGGGTGAATTGCCTGCTAAAAAGTTTGAAAATCCCTATACTAAAAGTTCTGAGAGCAGTTCCGATGATGAAATAAACTATAATCGCATAGAGAATAACGTTTTTGAAAAGGGAGAGGATTTTTCCCGCAAAGCTGCGAAACCTTCCCACCGTGGCGGAAGTTATCCCCAAAAGAGCGGGAGTTATTCCCAGAAGAGCGGAAGTTATTCCCAAAAGAGCGGAAGTTATTCCCAAAAAAGCGGAAGTTATTCCCAGAAGAGCGGTAGTTATTCCCAAAAGAGCGGAAGTTATTCCCAAAAAAGCGGTAGTTATCCCCCAAAAAGTGGAAGTTCTTTCCAAAAAGATGGAAACTCTTTCCAAAAAAGTGGAAACTCTTTCCAAAAAAGTGGAAGTTATCCCCAAAAGAGTGGAAGCTCTTTCCAAAAAGAAGGAAATTTTAAAAAGAAAGACGGCTCTTTTATTAAAAAGGACTACGAATTTAAGCGTGTTGAGTTAAATCCTATCAAAAAGGAAAGTAATTCCAATGCAAATAATTCAAATAATACGAACGAAAATTTTAATAAAAAAGAGAATAATTTCAATCGTGAAGGATTCAATGTAGTATATTCGAGTGATGCCAATAAATGGAAGCAGCCGCAACAGAAAAGGACTTCTTTTTCAAAACCTCACTCAAACACTCATTCAAATACACATTCAAATACTCACTCAAACACTCATTCGAATAATTATTCAAAGCCTAATACCAAACCGCTTGCAAAACGGAATCCGTTTAAAGAGCCTTCAAAACTGCCGAGTAAAATTGCGAAAGTAGTGCAAAATCCGAAATATATAATTGATGAAAACGGCGAAAAAAACTTCAACACTATAGGGCTTGAAAACTCATCAAACATTATGAATTTCTACGAATCAGAAAAAAAATATAAAAACATATACGATTATGAACAACGAACAGACAGACCAGGTAAAAAGAAGACTGGAGGAACTCGAGGAGTTAAAAAGCCTCGGCGTTAATCCTTATCCGCATAAATTTGACGTAACACATAATTCCGCACAGATAATCAGCGGGTTCAAAGACCCTGCAGATGAATCTGAGGCAGAGAAGCAAAAACAAAACATTGTTTCCGCAGCAGGCAGAATTTCAGCTATAAGGAAAATGGGAAAAGCATCTTTCAGTCATATAAAAGACCAGGAAGGCAAAATCCAGTTCTACATAAAAAAAGACGAAGTAGGCGAAGATACTTACAGGATTTTCAAACTTCTTGATATTGGTGATATTATCGGAGTAAAAGGATATGTATTCCGAACTAAAACCGGAGAAGTTTCGATTCACTGTACCGGGCTGACTGTACTAACGAAATCAATACAACCCCTGCCGGTGGTAAAGGAAGAAATAACCGAAACAGGCGAAAAAATTATTCACGATGCATTTGCCGATGTAGAGCTGAGATACAGACAAAGATATATTGACCTGATAGTTAACGATAATGTTAAAGATACGTTTATTAAAAGAGCGGCAATAATTAAGTCAATAAAAAATACGCTTGATAAACATAATTTCTTTGAAGTTGAAACTCCAACATTGCAATCTATCTATGGCGGAGCAAATGCGAGACCTTTCGTAACAAAGCATAATGCACTCGGAATAGATTTATATCTCAGAATTTCAAACGAACTTTATCTGAAAAGATTAATTGTGGGCGGTTTCAACAGAGTTTACGAATTTGTAAAAGATTTCAGAAACGAAGGTATTGACAGAACCCACAACCCGGAATTTACACAGGTTGAATGGTATCAGGCATACGGTGATTATTTTGACAGTATGAATCTTTTCGAAGAAGCCGTTGAGCAAGCCGCAATAGATGCACTCGGCACGACTAAAATAAATTATCAGGGAACGGATATAGATTTGAAACGCCCCTGGAAAAGATTGAAAATGACCGATGCCATAAAAGAAAAAACCGGACTTGACGTTATAAATATGAAGAGAGCGGAAATTGCGGAATATATGCAGAAAAATGAAATTGAATTTGATAAAAGAATTTCGGGAAATAAAGGACTTCTGATTGCAAGCCTTTTTGAAGCAACTTGCGAGGAAGATTTAATTCAACCTACATTTGTAATTGACCATCCGATTGATACAACTCCATTGTGTAAACCGATGAGGGAATATTCGCTTTCGCAAATTGATGAAATGAAAAAAGACCCTGAGCAGGTAATATTCGTGGAAAGATTCGAGCCATATATCAATAAATGGGAACTTGGAAATTCATACACGGAATTAAATGACCCCATACTGCAAAGGAAATTACTTGAAGAGCAGGTCGAACGCGGAAGAGGCGGAGAAGCGGAAACTCATCCTATGGATGAAGATTTTCTCAACGCAATAGAAATTGGTATGCCGCCCACAACCGGCGTAGGGATGGGAATTGACAGACTTGTAATGCTGTTAACAAATTCTTACAGCATAAGAGATGTATTGCTGTTCCCGTTAATGAAACCATTGGATTCGTAAGCGGATGAATTCCAGAGTCAGAAACCGGATTATAATTTTCATATTATTTTTGAATTTTTATAATCCGTTTCTTTTTGCGCAAAATGATACTTCCAATATTGATGTAAAACTATTCAGACTAATCAATAACAGCAGAGGAAGTTTTGGAGATGCAGTTGCACCTTATGTTGTTCATTCGGTTATTCCTGCAACAGTATTGGTTCCGGGCGGATTAATACTTTCAGGCAGACTCAATAAAAATTACTACGATGAAAACACAGGAATCCTGACCGGAGTATCGGCAGTTACTGCAACAGGCATAACTGTTATTCTTAAAAATATTATTAAAAGACCGAGACCATTTTCGGTACTGAAAGATGTAAATATTTCGGAAAGAGATAGATTTGCTACAGATAAATATTCTTTTCCGTCGGGGCATACTGCAAGTTCATTTTCGATTGCAACATCTTTAACTCTCAGGTATAGCGATAAACCTTTGATAATTGCAGGTTCTTATTTATATGCTTCTCTTGTGTCATTAGGCAGGATTTATCAGGGAGTTCATTATCCTTCTGATGTTCTCGCAGGTATGCTGACAGGGGCGGGAAGTGCGGCTTTGGTTTATTCGCTCAGGAAAGAAATTATTACAGCTAAAAATAATTTATTCAGGGAATACGACTATCCCGATTCGAATAGCGAACAAATTAATGAAACACTTCTTCTTGGTTCTTTTATCGTAAGCGATTTAATAAACAGATTTTTGCTGGAGGGCAATCCCGGTATGAATGTTTCCGTAAATTCAACAGGTTCTTTTTCGGGATTTTCTTTTAGTATGTCTTTCTGAACTTTCCGGTTCAGGTACCTCTTTTATTTCCCCATATTAAAATCTGAAGCCGGTCGGTATAATTAAATTTATATTCTTTGCAGAATCCTGAAATCATTTCCCTTTTTGCCGAAAGTTCTTCCGGCGTTATTCCTTCAGGCATAAGATAAACATCGCTGTTTTTGAAACCGATTTCTTTTTGAAGCTCAAGAATTTCAGAAATATCCTCTTTTCCTGTAATTACAAATTTCCATTGCACATCAAAGTGTCCGTGATTGTGACTGTCATTATATGTTTTTAAAACATCCGGGTTAATCCTTGCACTTTCGTGCATATCAAGATATTTCGTATTAAAAGGAGATGAAGATTTTAATTTAGGGCTTAAACTGACAAGGTCAATAAATTCATTATATTTTCCGTAATGAGTTCCGTTTGTTTCGAGAGTAATAAAATTATTCCCGCGTGATTTTATTTCTTTGCACAGATTATATAAATCTTCAGGATATAAAGTCGGCTCGCCGCCTGTGATAACTATGTCATAACAGTTATATTTTTTATATTCATCTAATATCATATCAACACTCAATTCACCGAGATTTTCCGAATCTATGGAAGTCCAGCTTGTATATGGCGTATCGCACCTGTTACCGCTCGAAAACAGACATCTCAGGTTGCAGTAATTTGTTCTGATAAAAAAAGAAGGATAGCCGGAACGCTTTCCTTCTCCCTGTAATGAATAAAAAAATTCTGAAATTTGCATTAATCTATCTTGGTTTTCAGCGGACCCGGAAGTCCCTGGAAATTAGTTAATTCAACTTTAACCGAGCCGATAATTATACTCATTTGAATTTTCACGGGCATTTTGTATTCGTCATCTGTAAGCCAGACTATTATTTCATCAACCTTCGATGCGAGAGCGGATTCTTTAAGCATCGGCTGAACAAGAATGCACTTGAATTCGCCGGCTGGTACTTCCGTTGTTTCTCTGCCTAAAAATTTTATTCCAAGCTGTTTTGTCTGGTCTTTGACAAAATACGGAAAATATACTATATCACCTGCCTGCTTATTTGTAAAATCAAATGTTCTTGCATAGAAGAACACGCTGATATCATCAAGAGCATATTTTTCAATCGGTTTCTCTGTCTGAGACTGCGGTTTGTTGGGTTCGTTTTCCGTTATAATTGCCTTCAGGTTAACGTGGTCAAATTCTGTTTTTGAGTTTTTATTGCTCTTTCCTTCAATTTTTTCCTGCTCAACCAGCCAGGGGAAAATTCCTTCCGCGTCAATGTAACATTTATATGTAGTCCTGAACTTATAAATAAATTCGAAACTCGAAGATGAGCTGACGTTAATACTTATTACATAACATTTTCTGCCGTTTATTTCCGTTGTATTTGGCTCTAAATACATAACAGCAGAGCCGGCGGTTACAAATCCGTAATTAATTTCAAATTCGAGCTTTTCACCCGGCTTGAAGGCGTTGTTTGTAACGCTTCTGAATTTTGTAGTATCTTGCGTAAATGCACTTGATACGGCGAGTATCATTAAAAATGCGAATATAAGAGTTCTTTTCATTTTGATTTTCCTTTTCCTTAATACTTTGCTTTATCTTTTTACTTAGATAATATACTAAAAGTTTCTAAAATATACAGCTATTTTTTCAGTAAAAAAATAGCATTATCAAAAATTTCCCGTGAAGTGATTTCGGACATTGAGCCGCCCGGGGTTTTGGGGTTCAGTATTTTCGCGTCGGGGCTTAAAGGTCCCCATCGAGTATCGTTCACGGGCGCTTCATTGGGATAAAACCCGATTATCTTTTTCCCGAGAGCTCCTGCAATATGTATTGGTCCGGTGGAATTTGAAAGAAACAGTTTTGAATTATCTATTAGAATCAAAAGTTCCTTCAGACTCAGGATTCCGCAAAGATTAACAATCCTTACTCTCTTTTCTTTCTGTATGCTGTTAATCAATATTCCAACCGTTCCCGATTCTTCTTTAACGCCTGTAAGTACTATTCCAAGATTGTAATATTCCGGAATAAAAAGCTCAACAAATTCAGTAAGAGTATTCAACGGAATATCCCTTGCAGAGCTTCTGCTTCCCGGATGTATGATAATATATCCGGAGCTTATGTCTAAGTTATGCTGTCTTAATTTGACAGACAGTGCTTCCTTCTCAAATGGAGTATATTTGAACTTGTAATTAAATTCGTCTTTCACTTCATCGGTTACAGATTTAAGCAGATTCAGGTTGTATTGTGCTTCGTGTTTTTCACAAAACTTCCTGTGCTCTTTTACTTTATGATTATATAAAAATGAATACCACCTGTATCCCGTTCCTACCCTGTGTCTTATATCGGCTGTAAAAAATAAAGCAGCGAGCTCATAATCCGGAAATACGTTAATAACCATATCAAAAGCTTTTGCCTTTATCAAATCATACCTCTCACCGCAAGTCGGGTATTTATCAATGAAAATCAATTCGTCAATATCTTCATATCCGAGCAAGAGGTCACTAAGAAAACTTTGAACAAGAAATGAAATTTTGGCATCTGGAAATATTCTTCTTATTTCCGAAATCAGGGGCAGTGTAAGAATTACATCGCCAAGTTTATCGGTACGTGTAACGAGAATGTTCTTTATAGCAGATTTATCAATCTTCTCTGTCATTTTCTGTTTGGATTATTACAATTTCTGTATCTGTATCCGGCAGACTTATTAATTCCGCCATACAAGCCAATCTAAGCCCGGTATAATTTAAACCTGATACTAAAATCTGTTCTTTTTCTTCTTCGGAAATATCGTTGAAAAATTCAATGTTATTCTTAATCATTACCATACAACTTGTGCAGGAACAGGTTCCTCCGCAATTATGCTCTAACGGAATATCATTTTCAAGTGCTATATCAAGAATGGTTTCGTTTTTTCGCGCCGGAACAGTGATATGAGCAGGCTGAAAAATTATCAAACTCATTTACTTATAAGTCAGCACTAAAGAAGTTTTGCCTGTAGATTCATCTTTGGCAATTACAACAGATACTTCTTTAGCATCCTTTTTCCAGGCAAGTATTGCACCGGATTCGCTAATTACAACTTCGCCGCCATCATCCATACCGTAGCCCTGTTTTTTCATCTCGTCTTTATAAAAATCAGTAAGTTCTTTAACCGTTAAAGCACTTTCAAAAGTAACAACAGTACCTTCGGAAGTTGAAAGGTATCCGAGACATTTGGAGTCTTTTGGTTGAGTTAAATCAGAGGGGAAATTAGAGGGGAGTCCTGCGGCAATACCGAGGTCACCTGCTTTTAATTCGTTTTTTGAATCTTTATTGGAGTCAGAGGTTTGTTCTTTTTTGACTTCATTTCCTGCGGTTTCATTTTTCGGCTCTTCTTTTTTGGTACAGCCGGAAATAATTAATGCGAAAGCAAGAAAGGATAAAAGGATTAAATTTTTCATTTTAATAAAAAATAAATTAATAAAAAAATCCGTAATTTCGGAAAAAATTACGGATTTATTAAAAATCAATTATTACAAACAGTTGCTTCAAAAGAACCGGCTACCCAGCTCTTTTTATCATCTTTAAAACAAATTGCAATTTTACCCTTAACAACCTTATCGTTAATCTCTGTGATATCGAGGGCACAATTCCAGGGAACTGATATTTTCTTTGGTCCGTCATCTCCGAAAGTATGGAAATCGGCAATATAGCCGTCAATACTTGTATCGAATTTCTCTTTAAGGAAGATACCTTTAGAAAAGTCATTCGTAAGTTTCGTTAAATGGAAAGCACTGTCATTCTCAACAAAGCCGCATCTCTGAGTCGGGTTTTGAGTCGAAAAATTCAACACGTTATCACCCGAGCCCCTCCAGCGTTCAAAATTTACATAAGAGATATTGACTTCTTTTCCATTAATAAAACCTTTAACGGGAAAATCCGGTAAGTTGTCCTTTGATATTGATTCGGACCACTTGAAATTATTCTTGTCTCCGTCTTTAACGGAATTAGTTGCAGCCTCTTCTTTATTCCCGCAGGAAAAAAACGAAAGAAGTACAAACAGGGATAAAATATTTAAAATGTATTTAAGCACAATAGGCAAAGATAGATTATTTTACAAATTTAACAAATCTATCATTTATTCTGCCCCAATTCAAGTTATTA
>CALKAJ010000088.1 GCA_937983305.1 uncultured Ignavibacteriota bacterium
GTTATTTTTAAAGGACATTTTTACTTGAAGCTATACTGCAAATTAAGTATTATTGAAATAACAATACTAATTTTAGATGAAAAAAATACTTATAAGTTTTGTATTAATTGCGATTTTCTTCGCTTGCTCCAAAAATGATATAAAATCACTTACTTCAGATGAACACAGCTTATCGAAAAATGAACCGGGAAGTGTAATTCCTTCAGGATTAAAAAAGTTATTAAAAGCTTATCCTGATTATCTTGATTCTGCCGATAATAATCATTTATACTGGAAAGACGGAACAGTAATGGTATATGACGATGGAGAAGAGAAGACGTTTGAAGAAATGCTTGATAATCCTGATCTGGAAGATATGTTCAAAATTGAATATATCTCAGGCAGAGAATACGAAAGTCCTCCGCCGTTAAATTATGATCCGGGCAGAATAAGATACGAACCTTTTTTTAAAAAAATTTATGGTTCTTCACAAAGTGAAGTGAAAGGGAAATTAATATCTATAACCTGGATGCCGAATTCAGCAAATATTTCAATTCTTGTAACATCTGCAAACGGTGTTGATGCTCAGTTTAAAGGAGTTTCCGAAGAACTGGATAAGATTGACGAGAAATTCAAAAAGTATGTTACAAAAACTGCCGGGACATTTAACTGGAGAGCAATAGCAGGAACAAACAGAATGAGTACACACTCATACGGTATTGCAATTGATATCAATACTGCGTATTCTGATTATTGGTTGTGGAGTAAAACATATAACTATAACAATAGGATTCCAATCGAAATAGTTGAAGTTTTTGAAAAATACGGGTTCGTATGGGGAGGAAAATGGTATCATTATGATACTATGCATTTTGAATATAGACCGGAACTTTTTGAAACGGCAGATTGATTATTCTTTGGGAACAAAGAATGTAAAAACCGAACCTTTATCTTCGACACTGGAAAAATAAATATTTCCTCCGATTCTTTCGAGATGTTCCTTACAAAGCAGCAACCCTAAACCGTTTCCGGTCTCCCCGGTTGTTCCTTTTCTTGTAAATATTTTATCTAACTTGAAAATATTTTCAATTTCCTTTTCCGGTATTCCAATACCGTTATCCTTTATTGATACGAAAACGAGTGAATCTTTTAACTCGGATGAAATCTCAATTATCCCTCCATAATCTACAAATTTTACGGCATTTGAAATTAAATTTCTTAACACAAGTTCGAGTACATAAGAATCGCTATAAATAATTAAATCAGGATTTATAGATTTTATTAATTTTATATTCTTGATTTCAACATTGTTTTTAAAAATATCCAATACTTTTTCTACTAAAAACAAAAAAGGAATTTCAACTTTCTGATATTTGATTTTCCCCCTTTGAATTCTTGACCATTCCAGTAAACTGTTTAAAAGGTTATAAATATTTTTTGCGCTTTTGTGTAATTCAGTTGCAATCTCTTTAACCTCTTCAGATGATAAATAATCCAGATTAGTGGAAAGAACTTCTGTCAACCCAATTAATCCGGTAAAAGGACTCCTTAGATCGTGAGCTATAATAGAAAAATACTTATCTTTTGCTTTATTTTCGTTTTCGAGTATTTTGGAATATTCCGTAAGTTTATCTTCATTAATTTTAATATTTGTAATATCTTGCAAAAGAACAATAATTTTTTCTATATTTCCATTACTGTCAAATAAAGGTGAAGCAACTGAGCGTGCATATCCTATTTCCCCGTTTTTCTTCCTGAATTTGAATTCAAAATCGGAAACAACTTTTTCTTTCCTGACCCTATGGAAATTATCTTTAATAAAATCGTAATATTCCGGGAATAAGAAATCGTTGAAAGTTTCTATAGTGATTTCAGTCTCATAAGGCTCTAAGCCAAAAAATCTGAAAAAATCATCAGACCAATAGAAAAAATCTCCTTTAGCGTACCAAACAAAGTTTGCTATTTTTGCCATCCTTGCTGTCAATGATACGTTTGCAGAAACCTCAATTAATGCTTCCTCATTTCGTTTTTGTAAAGTAATATCATAGCTGTTATATACTATTCCGATTATTTTGTTATTGATTCCATAAACAGGGGCATATGTAATTTCAAACCAACTTGTATCCTTACCTGAATTTATTTTTTCAATATGTTTAAACTTCTTTCCTTTAAAAACCGGTAATATTTTTTCTTTAAATTCATCAATTTTCGACGGAGCGGCATAGTCGAAGAAATCAGTATTCTCTTTTATTGGTTCCCCTGTCCTTAAGTTATATACATTTTTTGCGGAATAATCATTAAAAGATTTAATTTTGAAATTCTTATCAATAAAAATAAAATTCTGGTCAATGCTGTTAATAATCTCTTTCATATTTCTGTCAGATGTTTCAAAGAAGTTTCTGAAACTATCAATATTCATACAATCAAGAATATTAATCACATATCCGTCAACTATATCTTGTGAGGAAGCTTTAATAACGGTAATGAATGTCTTGAATACAGCTTTTCGGGTTTCTAATGTATCATTTAGATTTGTAGTTTTATTTTTTCCGAGATTATAAACTATATCTAATTCCTGATTCAATCCAATCCTGATTCTATCTTTTACTTCATCAGAGAAATTTGGATTATTAAAAAGATTAATACCTTTAATTTCGTTAAAATCTTTTAAGCTAAATAAATCGAGGTACACTTTATTTGCAAATACCAATTCGCCTTCTGCATCATAAATCTCAGTACTAACTAATGAGTTTTCGTAAACTTTAAATAGAGATGTTAATATTTTATTTTCAGATGATGTCATTTCTCGTTATTCTATTCTCAGATAACTTCTGATTAAATTCGTGATTGATTCTTTAGTAAACGGTTTTGCCAAATATCCGTCAAATCCTAAATGCAACAGTTTTTCCTCATCCCCGGGCATAGCATATCCTGTAACTGCTATTATCGGTATCGTATTATTAGCAGGTAATTTCTTTATACTGCTCGTTACTTCAATTCCATTGATTCCCGGACCAAGATTTATGTCCATCAGTATTAAATCATATGTATTCCTTGCAGCTAATTCTATTGCGGTGTTACCATCCGGGGCATGATCTATACTGCAAAGTTCTTTTAAGAATAATACTGTAATAACTTTATTGGTATTATTATCTTCGACCAATAGAACTTTTGGTAAACTGTCTTTTGTATATAATGTTTGATTCTGAATATCTTTTTTCTTAGACTTCTCAATTCCGGAGATAGTATTTGGGAAATATATTTTAAATTCTGTCCCAAGACCCGGCGAGCTATATACTTCAATCTTTCCCTTCATAAGTTCGGTCATTTTCTTGGCTACTAATAAACCTAATCCCGATTCTTCGTGAATATTTCCGATTGCATCGTTCATTGTTCTAAAATCACTAAATAACAATTTTTTATTTTCTTCGTTTAAACCCGCCCCGAAATCTTTAACCGTAATACAACAATAAGATGATTTCCCTGCCCCTTCAATCTTGTTTTCTGTACGTACAAGAATTTTTCCGTTTATTGTATATTTTAGTGCATTCTCAAGTAAATTATTTAATATGTTAACTAACAATTTTTTATCAACCAGCGCAGAACAATTTAAAAGTAAATCCTTTTCTACACTATTTTCTTCAATAAATCTATTTTTAACAAATCCTGAAAGTACGTCGGTAATTATATTGCCTATGTCACATTCCTCAATTTTAAATTTTATCTGGCTCGACTCAAGAAGACCCAGATTTATTATAGAATTAATTGAATTTAACAGACTCAATCCTGCCTTGTTGATTTCAAATATCTTTTCTTTTATTCCCTCTGTATGAGTTTCTTCCAGAATAATTTCGGTAAGCCCTAAAATACTTGCAATCGGGGATCTTAATTCGTGATTGATATTTGTTAATATTGATGTTTTAAGCTGACTTATTTGTTCAATTTTCTCTTTAGCGTCAGATAACTCTTCAGTTGCAATCTCTTTCTTTCTTAATTCATAAATTTCATTGATATTTTTTATCACTCCAATTAGATTATTAACTTCACCCTTTTCGTTGTAAAATATTTTTTCGCTAAGTAAATACCTGCTTTCTACATCATTTTTTACTATAGAAAACTCATACTCAAGACTACTATTCCTGAATGTAGTAGTTTGTTTAAAAAGTTTTATTAAATTTTCACGATTATCGGCTGATAGATTTATAACATCGAAAAGGTTAAGACCGATTATGTTTCCCTTTTTCGAATCAGTAATAACATTCTTATAATTTCCGAAAATCTCTTTAATAATATTTTCCCGGTCTGCTAAAAAAAAGTACTCATCCTGCGATTCACAGAATTGAGATAATAATTCTCTAATATCCGGTTTATTTTTATCAGTTTTTGTATTCGTTTGCCCCCCGGATTTGACATTTTCCTTTTCCTCAATTTTAAATTTTCTGTCATTCAGAATAATATCATACATTTCCTTCATCTTTGCAAACATAGTAAAAAAAACTAAAGACATAACTGAAACAAATGCAAGCAGAAAATAAATATTGATAAAAGTAAGTTTTATTTCACTATAAAGCAGATATTCGAATAAAACTTCTAGTCCCAATATTACAATTAGTGAAATAAAGAGAAAAAATATTGATGTTCTGATTACATTAATACTTTTCAATGTTATCCCCCTTCCGGAATATTTAGATTACCCATTTCCATAAGATATTTTTTAATAAGATAAATAGATGGTTTCCGTTTATTTTAATAAAAGAAAAATTTAATTGAATAATGTAAAATATACGGAAAAATACTCAAATAAAATAATATATCCTATAATTAAAATAA
This sequence comes from uncultured Ignavibacteriota bacterium, assembly GCA_937983305.1. Lineage (GTDB taxonomy): Bacteria > Bacteroidota > Ignavibacteria > Tepidaquicellales > Tepidaquicellaceae > DSSM01. Next base: position 4,810 of record CALKAJ010000088.1, read on the forward strand.
TCACTAAAAAAGTCCCATAAACTTATCTATGGGACTTTAGTTTCGATCGGGTGAGGATGGGAGGAATCGAACCTCCGACCCATTGCTTAAAAGGCAATTGCTCTACCCCTGAGCTACATCCCCGAAAAAATGACTAACGATATGTAAGTTAATAAAAATCTATAATTTATTCAAGGCAACAAATAAGAAACGGTTATTTTTTCCCTGCAATCTTTAATTGTGTTTTCGCTTGTGAAATTTCTTCAAACAAAGTTTCCTTATCAGAGCCTTTTACCAATAGTTCTGATTTGGCATTAAGCAATTGATTGGAAATTTTTTCAACATCAAGTTCTTCAGGAGAAAAAATAGATTCGGCAAGAATGGAAACATTATTATTCTTCACTTCCAGAATACCGCCGGTTAATGCAAACAATATTTCTTTATTATCTGCATCAATTATTTTTATTCTGCCGTTTACTAAATTTGAAACTAATGTGGTATGATTATAAAGAATCTGAAATTCACCAAGTATTCCGGGTGCTGTAACTGAAATTACTTTACCGGAGAATACCTGTTTGTTTGGTCCTACGATTTCAAGGTTAATTAATTTTTCCAATTGTTAAGCCGATTTAAGTTCATTTGCTCTTTCAATAGCATCTTCAATCGTTCCAACAAGTAAGAATGCCTGTTCAGGTAAATCATCATAATCTCCGTTCACAATATTTTTGAATCCTTTAATAGTATCTTCGAGTTTTACATATCTACCCGGCTTGTTTGTAAAGACTTCTGCAACGTGGAATGGCTGTGATAAAAATCTTTGAATTTTTCTTGCTCTCGAAACGGTGAGTTTATCTTCATCCGATAATTCATCTATTCCGAGTATATTGATTATATCCTGTAAATCTTTGTAGTTTTGAAGAACCCTTATGACATCCTGAGCAACGTTATAATGTTCATCACCTACTACTAACGGATCTAAAATTCTTGACGACGAAGTCAGAGGATCAACTGCAGGATATATTCCTATCTCAAATATCTTTCTGGATAATTCTGTTGTTGCATCAAGGTGTGCAAATGTTGTTGCAGGTGCAGGGTCAGTATAATCATCAGCAGGTACATATATTGCCTGAATTGAAGTTACAGAACCTTTTTTAGTTGAAGTGATTCTTTCCTGCAAGGCACCCATTTCACTGGCAAGTGTTGGTTGGTAACCGACCGCAGAGGGCATTCTGCCTAAAAGCGCAGATACTTCAGAACCTGCTTGCGTAAATCTGAAAATGTTATCAATAAATAATAAAACATCTTTTCCAAGTTCATCACGAAAATATTCTGCAACAGTTAATCCTGTTAACCCTACTCTTTGCCTCGCACCGGGAGGCTCGTTCATCTGTCCAAATACCAACGATGTATTTTTTAATACTCCTGATTCTTCCATCTCGAGATATAAGTCGTTTCCTTCTCTTGTCCTTTCACCAACTCCGGCAAATACCGAATATCCGTCGTGATACTTTGCGATGTTATGAATTAATTCCTGAATTAATACAGTTTTTCCGACACCTGCACCGCCAAACAAACCGGTTTTACCGCCTTTTGTATAAGGTGCAATTAAATCAATAACCTTAATACCTGTCTCAAACATTTCCCTGTTAGTGGATAAATCTTCAAACTTTGGAGCGGGCCTGTGAATAGGATACTTAATTTCGGTTTTAATTTCTCCTTTGCCGTCAATTGCATCTCCGGTTACATTAATAAGTCTTCCAAGAATTTCAAGACCAACCGGAATCATAATCGGCTCACCTGAATCAATAACTTCCATACCTCTAACTAATCCGTCTGTACTGTCCATTGCAACAGTTCTGACAATTGATTCACCCAAGTGCTGTTGTACTTCTGTTATAAGAATTTCTTCAACACCTTCTGTATTTTTGCGCTTAATTTGGAGTGAATTATTGATTTCAGGTAAATATCCTTCGGAAAAATCTACATCAATAACGGGTCCGATGACCTGAATTATTTTTCCTTTATTAGTACCACTATTTGTCATAAGTTCGAAAGATTTTTAAATTTTTTGATAAATTGCAATTTAATTATTTTAATTTTTTTTTCAAATGTATAAATTTTGCCAAATTGTTGTTTTATAAATAAATTAGGGTATTAAAATAGCTGTTAAATTATAAAATTTAATTAGCTATTTTTGTAATACTAATAACAATTTTATACACTATTTAATTCAGTATGAAACCATTTTTTTTATTCATTTTATTAATTTTTATAGGGTTTAATTCTTACGGTCAAATTAAGTTTGATTATGAGTCTCAAAAATCAGATATTGAAAGAGGATTCGCAGATAAAGGAGAAATTTATTTTAAGTTTTCAGTCCCGGGAAGATTTGATTTGAATAATTTATCAAGGTTAATTTCAATTGATAACGCAATAGACCAAGTCATTGGTTTTGAAGTCTTCGCCTACGCCAATCGTGAAGAATTCAAAGAATTCCTGAAATATAATTTTCAATTTCAAATATTAAAGCATCCGGGAACACCTGATTTTGATGTGAAGTCAAGTAGTAATCCTAAAGATATTATGGCAGCGTGGGATGTTTACCCTACTTATTCAGGCTATGTTGCTATGATGAATCAATTTCAAACATCTTACCCTGATTTATGCAAAGTCATAGATGCCGGAAGTTCCGTATTAGGTAAGAAAATTCTTTTTGCAAAAATTAGCGACAGCGTCGATTACAGAAAACCAAAGCCAAGATTTATGTTCTCTTCAACAATACATGGAGATGAAACAACCGGATTTGTATTGATGCTGAGATTAATAGATACATTATTAAAAGGATATGGAACAGACTCTAAAATTACTAATCTTGTAAAAAATTGCGAGATATGGATAAATCCTAATGCTAATCCGGACGGCTCTTACAGAAATACGGATTTGTTGACTAATCCGACCCGATACAATTGGAACTCGAAAGATTTAAACAGAAACTTTCCTGACCCGGTTGCAGGTCCGAATCCGACAGGTACATGGCAGCCCGAAACTATAGTTATGATGAATTTGATGTCACAATATAATTTTTCTTTATCAGGAAATTTCCATGGCGGAGCTGAGGTAGCAAACTATCCATGGGATTCTAAAGCAGCCTTACATCCTGATGATTCATGGTTTATCAAAATATGTAAAGATTATGTAGATACAGTTCACGCCGTCTCACCTTCAACTTATATGGATGACTTATTGGGTTATCCAAATATTCCCGGCGTTACTAACGGCTATGCTTGGTATTCCGTTGCAGGTGGAAGACAAGACTATATGACATTTTTCAAAGGTGGAAGAGAAGTTACATTCGAAATTTCGAACACCAAATTCCTTAACCAGGCTCAACTTCCGGCTCACTGGAATTATCATCAAAAATCCTTCTTAAATTATATTGAGGAAACCTTATTTGGAATAAGAGGCATTGTAACCGATTCTATTTCAGGATTACCTTTGAAAGCCAAAGTTTA
>CALKAJ010000089.1 GCA_937983305.1 uncultured Ignavibacteriota bacterium
GGGAAAACAGTCAACAAATTATGTTTGCCTGAGATAGCGGTGATTTCATCGAATAACAATAAATTAAAAAATATTATAAGGAATAACATTAGAAATGCTTTCGATATCGAATCCCTTTTTGTAAATCCGGAAATTGCATTGCCAATAGAAATTGATTATGAAAAGACGCTTGGAGCCGATAGAATTTGTTCAGCCGCCGGAGCATCTCACCTTTTCGGAAATAATAAAAATTTACTGGTGATTGATTACGGGACTGCGACAACGTTTAATCTGATTATCAAAGGTGTTTTTAAAGGAGGATTAATATCACCCGGAATTGGCACATCTCTTAGAAGTCTTGTTAATAATTCAACTCTCCCCTATCCAAAATTGAATTCAAAATCGAAATTAATATCAAATAAAACTTTAGAAAATATTAAATTCGGAGTAATTAATTCGGCGGTCTTTACAACAGAAAGAGTTATTGCCGAATTAAAAAAGAAATATAAAAACCTTGTTGTGATTGCAACCGGAGGCTTTTCGGTTATTATAAAGAAGAATACAAAAGTTATTGATTTTTATTCGGAAAAATTAGTACTTGAAGGGCTAAACAAAATAATCAGGATATGAAATTATTTGGAAGTAAAAATTCATTGAAGCCGCATTGGCGGTTTTCTCAAAAAGGAAATTTATGGCGTTTTCATTTTGGCGGAAATGAATTTATTGCAGGTGAAACACGTGATATGGTAACTAAAAAAGTTTATTTATTTTCGCTCAACTATAAAACAGGTGAAGTTTATTTGAAAGATTTTATTTTTGACGAAGGCAACTTTCTTATTACGCTTGAAAATGTTACGGATAAATTTATTTTAGTCTCAAGGTTTGAAAGACCTGAGATGCCCGTTCACAAAGGCATAACTGCACTTGATATAAAAACCGGAGAAGTTATATGGCAAATTGACTCGAATGAATATCATTTTCACACCGGAGAAAGACTCTTTGCATATCAGCAAAGATTTGAAAGCACGGTTCTTTTTGAATATGAACTTGAGACCGGGAAAATGATTAGAGAAATTCCATCGGAAATGAACAAAGAAATTTATACTTTAAGAGACGAAAGCAATGATGACTTATTTGAAGAATCATACAACTATCCAAGAGCATTTTCGGATGACGGATTTTCTAAAACGGCAAAGAAGGTTCTGGAGAGCGGATTAAAGAACGTGAAAACTTTTTCCGAGCCCGAAGCGATTGAAAATAAAAATTATTTTATTTTTAACTTCTATGAAGATAAAGGAATTAATTTAAAAGATTTGAACGAACGAAACCTTAAAAACATTTTTCGGATTTACGATATAAGAAAGGAAGAACTGCTTTACGAAGATGTTTTGAATGAAACTTGCAGATTCAATGTCCCTGATAATTTTTTTATCAAAGATAATTACCTGTTTTACCTGAAAGAGAAACAAGAATTAATTTCAATACAAATCAATGAAAACTTATAACGAAGAAATCCAAAAATCTACACACGGCGACTGTGACCTGATTAACATCACAGATGATTTAGTAAGTTCGGTCAAAAAATCTAAAATCGCTAACGGTCTTTGTACGGCTTTTGTTGTCGGCTCTACTGCAGCATTAACAACTATTGAATATGAGCCCGTACTTTTAAAAGACATACCGGAATTGCTGAACAATCTTATTCCGCAAAACAAGAGGTATCATCACGACGATACCTGGGGCGATGGTAACGGTCATGCCCACCTTCGCTCGGCTTTGATTAAGACTTCATTCACGATTCCGATTATTAATTCCGAGCTTACACTTGGTACGTGGCAGCAGTTAATCCTGCTCGACTTCGACAACAGAATAAGAAACAGAAGAATTATAATTCAAATTATAGGCGAATAAAATTGAATAAGAAAGCATTTTTTTTCCTTATTGCACTTGCAATTATTCAGGCAATCTGGATTTTCAACTCAGACGGATTCTATTACATTGACGATAGTTTTCACTACAATGTAAACAGACATTTCCTTACTGTTCCCGAAGCGGGAGTGAGCAGTTGGGCGCGAATCGGAAGAGTTCTTTTGTTTTTTATTCCTTCGATGTTCGGATATAAAGGAGTTCAAATCTTTTCCGGACTTCTGTTTCTTCTTGTGGCATACGCCGGCTATAAAATTCTTGACAAGCAAAACGTAAAATATGCGGAATGGGTAATTCCTCTAATTGGCTTTCAACCTGTTTTGTTTAACCTGTCATATACCGCTATGGCAGAGATGCCCGCAGCTGCTCTGATTATTTTTGCTTACTATTTTTATCTCAAGGATAAACCTGCGGCGGCAATGATACTTTCCTCGATGACATTTATTTTCCGAACGGAAATGTATTTTGTAAGCGGAATATTTCTCTTGATTTATCTTTATAAAAAGAAATATATCTCTTTGCTTTATTTCACTGCCGGTCCTGTTTTCTGGTTCATTGCTTCCTGGATAGTTACCGGAGATATGAATATTTTCTTTTACAATCTCGGAATGCACAGCAGACTTCCTCGAATAGCGGAAGGAATAAAATGGTATCATTACCTTTATATGGCTCCGAAAACTTACGGTGTTGTTCAAACACTGTTTTTTATAATCGGATTTTTCCTGATTCCTTTTACAAAGAAATATAAAGAATTTGCAATACCTGTTCTTATAACTCTTGGCGGAATTGCAGGGCATACTCTTGCGGCGCTTGACGGTCTTTCTTCGACTTGTTCTGTAGGGCAGGTTAGATATATTTCCATAGTCGGACCAACACTTGCTCTGGTTGCAACTTTTGGATTGAGCAAGTTTTACGAATTAACTGAAAAGTACAGAATAAATATTTTGTTTATGATATTTTTCCTTGCGGTTTCTTTTGTGATTGGTCCATACTCAACGCCCTTTCATACAAAATATGACATTCACAAAATATCGGAAGATATAGTTAAGCTTAGAAACGAAAAATATCCGGATTATGTAATAATAAGCGAAGTTCAGTTTATCGCAATTGCAATGGATGAAGCGGCATCGGGTGATAAAAATTATATCAGACTTACCAAAGAGAATCTTCAAAAATATCCTAAAGCAATAATTGTATGGGAAGGTTCGCTCGACGGCTCTCCGTTTACCGAAGGCGTGGTTAATCTGAAAGATATTACTTCACTTCCGAATGTAAGGCAGATTGATTCTGTTTACAGAGTTGTTAATCATAATTTCGATGCACCTGTTTATAAACACCACGCATACCTTGCAGACTACTGGAAGAAATTTATTGATTACCTTATTGCCGAGCAGAACTGCTGGGAAAATATTAACCTTAAAGTTTTTATTAAAGATTAGTTTTATTCTTTGCAATTGACTTTATAATTAAGTAATCATTAATTAAATTATACGAATTTTTATAACAAAATTTTTATATGCTTAAAACTCTGCTATTTTCAGTTCTTTTTCTATCCGCTGTCGGATTTTTTATTTATTCGGTTTTAAACTTTTTGAAGTTTTTAAAAATCGGAAAACCTGAATACAGATTAAACAACATTGGGCAAAGAATTGCAAACACATTAAAGATTGCAATATTTCAGGCAAAACTTTTCAGGCAGAAGTTTGCGGGGTTTCTGCATATAATTATTTTCTGGGGATTTCTTTCATTGTTAATAGTAGTAATCGAAGGTTTTATTGAAGGATTTGTTCACGGCTTTTCTTTTTCATTTCTCGGAAAGTTTTACAGCGTAATCACATTTACACAGGATTTCTTCGGATTGCTTGTATTGGTCACTGTAATATTTTCTCTCTTCAGAAGATATATCGGAACTCCCAAAAGACTTCAGGTTGAAAGTTCTTCAAGACTCGATGCTTCAATTATTCTTGTAATGATTTCATTTGTGATGATTACAATGCTCGGTGCAAATGCGGAAAGAATACTTCTTGGAAATTCGGCGGGTTTCAGACCTGTATCCGGTTTCATTGCGGATAATATTTTAACGACTCCGTCAAATACTTTGTATGAAGTTTTCTTCTGGGGACATAATATTATAGTTCTCGCTTTTTTAAATTATCTTCCTTACTCAAAACATTTCCACGTTCTTTCTTCGGTTGTGAATACTTTCCTTTCCAATTATAAAATTGATACAAAAAATGTTATCAAGCCGATAATGGTTGAGGATAAAACTGATGAAGCAAACCCAAAGAAAAGACTGATTGATTTTATGAGCGATGAAGTTCCCCAGCTTGGAGCAAGAGATATTGAAGATTTAAGCTGGAAAAATATTCTTGACGGATATACCTGCACGGAATGCGGCAGATGCACTGAAGTTTGTCCCGCAAATTCAACCGGAAAACTTCTTAATCCAAAGAACATTGTAAAACAGGTTAGAAAAAGAACAATGGATAAAGGTCCGCTTGTTGTAAAGAAAATTGAAGCAGACCCGATACTGGAAAAAGCACTCGTCCACGATTATATTTCGCAGGAAGAACTTTGGGCTTGCACTACTTGTGCGGCTTGCGTTGAAGAATGTCCAGTGATGATTGACCATCTTTCAACAATTATTGAGCTGAGAAGAAATCTTAATATGATGGAATCCGCTTTCCCGAATGAAGTCGCAACTGTTCAGCGCAATCTTGAAAACAACGAATCCCCGTGGGCATTCCCTGCCGATATGCGAAATGACTGGATAGAAGAATTTGTAAATGAAAATAACGGAGAAACAAATTTAAAGAAACTCAGCACTGAAGGCACTGCCGAAAATCTTGATGTAGTTTTCTGGGTTGGATGTGCTGGAGCATTTGATAACAGGTATAAGACTGTTACAAAATCATTTGCGGGAATTTTAAACAAAGCCGGAATTAAATTCGGAGTACTCGGAAGCGAGGAAAGATGCACAGGCGATACTGCACGCAGACTTGGAAATGAATTTGCCGCAGTTGAGCAATTTATAAAACCGAATATAGAAACATTCAAACAATACAACATAAAGAAAATCGTTACGATGTGTCCGCACTGCTTCCATTCACTTAAAAATGAATATCCGCAGTTTGGAGCAGAGCTCGAAGTAAAACATCACACCGAGTTTATAGACGAACTGATTTCCTCAGGAAAAATCGCAACACAAAAAGAAGCAAAGTCAAAATTCACTTATCACGATTCCTGCTATCTTGGAAGATACAATGAAGTTTACGAAGCACCGAGAAAAGCAATCAACAACATTTCGGATTCCGGAATTACGGAAATGAAAAGAAGCAAGAGCAAAGGATTCTGCTGTGGAGCAGGCGGCGGCAGAATGTTTATGGAAGAAACCGAAGGCAAACGGGTAAATGAAGAAAGAACTGAAGAAGCATTATCAACAGGTGCAGATGTAATTGCATCCGCTTGTCCTTTCTGTATGACAATGTTAACAGATGGAATAAAAGCAAAAGAAAAAACCGAAGAAGTTAAGGTTAAAGATATAGCCGAAATCATTTGGGAAAATATAAAAGAATAAAACAAATCATAATTAATTAATTTATAAAGGAGCAATAATGTCATATTTTTTCACTTCAGAATCGGTCAGCGAAGGACATCCGGATAAAGTCTGCGACCAGATATCTGATGCAATACTTGATGATATAATCAAAAACGATCCGACTGCAAGAGTAGCCTGCGAAACATTTTGTGCCACAGGACTTGTACTCGTTGGCGGTGAAATCACAACGAAACACTATGTTGACGTACCGAAATTAGTACGCGAAGTGGTAGAGCAAATCGGTTATACAAAAGGTGAATATAGATTTGACCATCATTCAATCAATGTAATGTCCGCAATAAATACTCAATCCCCCGATATAGCAATGGGCGTAAATACAGGCGGAGCCGGCGATCAGGGGATGATGTTCGGATATGCAATCAACGAAACCCCCGAACTTATGCCAATGGCGATAATGTTTTCGCATAAACTCGTAAAGAAACTTGCAGATATCCGCAAGAAGAATTTAAAGTTAATGCCGTATTTAAGACCGGATTCAAAAAGTCAGGTAACAATCGAATATGATGATAACAACAAACCAAAACGCGTTGATGCAATTGTAATTTCAACACAGCACGACGGATATGTAAGCCAGAAAAAAATCAGAGAAGACGTTATTAAAAATGTTATCAATACAGTTATTCCAAAAAAACTGATGGATAAAAATACAAAGATATACGTAAATCCAACAGGAAAATTTGAAATCGGCGGACCACACGGCGATACCGGTTTAACAGGAAGAAAAATTATAGTTGATACATACGGCGGAAAAGCTCCTCACGGCGGCGGTGCATTTTCAGGCAAAGACCCTTCAAAGGTTGACCGCAGTGCCGCTTATGCTTCAAGACATATTGCGAAAAATATTGTTGCCGCAAAGCTTGCAGATGAATGTCTTATTCAGGTTTCTTATGCAATTGGAATTGCACAGCCGGTTTCAATCTTCGTAAATACTTTCGGAACAGGAAAAATTTCAGACGAAAAACTTTCAAAGATTATTCAAAAGAATATTGACCTCACCCCTGCCGGTATTATTAAAAGATTAAAATTAAGAAGACCTATTTACAGAAAGACAGCCGCTTACGGACACTTCGGAAGAAATGACAAAGACTTCACGTGGGAAAATACCGACCTGAAAGCAATGTTAATCAAAGAAGCTAATAAGAAATAACTTTTCATACATTGGAAGACTTCCCTTTTCGGGGAGACTTCCTTTTTAAAATCCCCCCAAAATTCACCGTGTTTTTTTTATTTGATGTAAATCAAATTTATTAAAATTAAATGCATTCTTATTATCATTCAGTTTGTTTCAGAAGTTAAATAAACTAAAACAGCTATGAGTGAAATAATAAACAATTCAAGAAAAAGAATAGACGAGCTGAAAAGCTTATTAAAACAGCTAAACGAGGGGAAAGAATTATCGGAAGTAAGGGAAGAGCTTACGGGGCTTCTCGGACAAATTCCATACGGCGATGTTGTTCAGGCGGAACAGGAACTTATAGAAGAAGGAATGCCTGTAGCCGAAATCCAAAAGTATTGCGATGTTCATTCCGAAGCACTGAAAGATAAAATTGATTTATCATTTCAGAAGCACGTTCCCGAAGGTCATCCTGTTTCGGTTATGCGTCAGGAAAATCTTGCAATCAGCGATGAAGTTGCAAAGCTTACGGAGATACTGATAAATCTGAGCAGACAAAATGACAGTCCGTATTATTACAGAATGAGTTTCGAAATAAGAAGCATACTTAACAATCTAATGGACATCGAAAAGCATTACAGCAAAAAAGAAAATCTCTTCTTCCCCTATCTTGAAAAATATGGAATAACGGGACCAACATCCGTAATGTGGGGAAAAGATGACGAAGTGAGAGAGTTTCTGAAATCATCGCTTGGTGTATTTTCTCAGGATGCCGAAATGACAAAGGAATTACTTCTGGAATATTCCGGATTTCTTTTCAAGCCGACCTGCGATGCAATACTTGAGATGATAGTGAAAGAGGAAAAAATTCTTTTCCCGATGTGTCTTGATAAATTTACGGAAATCGAATGGAAAGAAATTGCAGGACAAATTGAAGAGCTCGGATATTGCCTCATATCTCCCGATGTGAAATGGCTTAGCGATGAAGATGAAGAAGTGATGAAAGAAGAATATGAATCGGGCAGAGTAAAATTTTCAACAGGTTCATTCACGCCTGAAGAGCTTGAGTCAATGATAAATTCATTTCCGCTTGATATAACATTTGTTGATAAAGATGACACCGTAAAATATTTCTCGCACGGAAGCACCCGCATATTCGACAGAAGCAAAGCAATACTCGGACGCAAGGTTCAGTTTTGCCATCCGCCTTCAAGCGTTCATATAGTTGAAAAAATTCTAAGCGACTTCAAATCCGGCAAACAAAATGAAGCAAAGTTCTGGATAAATTTCAAAGGAATGTTTGTGCATATCGCTTACTATGCGGTCCGCAATCCCGAAGGCGAATATCTCGGAACAGTTGAAGTAACACAGAACATTGCCGAATTCAAAGCAGCCGAAGGCGAGCGCAGACTATTAACTTACGAATAAAAAATGGAAAAAATAAAACCTGTCATATCTCCCGATTTAAAAGTTTACGAATTGCTCGAATCATATCCCGAACTCGAAGATGTACTTATAGCCATAACACCCGTATTTAAGAAATTAAAAAATCCCATACTGCGGAAAACCATTGCGAAAGTTACATCTCTCAAACAGGCGGCAGTAGTAGGAAAGGCAAGCATTAACGAAATGATAAAAAAGCTTCGCGAGAAAACCGGGCAGCGGCATAC
>CALKAJ010000090.1 GCA_937983305.1 uncultured Ignavibacteriota bacterium
GCGACCACCGAGATCTACACTCTTTCCCTACACGACGCTCTTCCGATCTCAATTACCGGGTCATTTGTTTGGAGTAAAACCTGCCTGTATTTTTCCTGACTTGCATTATCAAGTTCGATATCTGTTCCCGGATAATATCTCGGGTTTATATAATTTTCACTGTGTCTGAAAGAAATTGGAAGATTTATAAAATCTTTCCATTCAGTTGATATAATATTGGCAAGCAAATTGTTTATAAGCTTATGTGCATTTACGGTTCCGCTAATTTCCCACGTCTGTCCGGTTGTTCGGGTTCCGGACCTTGAATCTATAGTATGAAAATTCGGATCGGTTTTTGAAAAATTAAACGCAAAATTTGCAAAATCTGCAAGTTTTAATGTTGCATTCATATTCATTGCGAACCCATTTTCATCGTTAACATTTATTACACGCATTTCATTAAACCAAACACTTCCTGTAACCGAGGAATTTACACCTGTTTTATTTTTTTCAATACCGAGCTCAAAGGTTCGAATTGCACTTAAAGAAGGATTACCTTTAATTCTATAAATAGCACCGGGTGGACCATTTGGAACAGGTTTGTCAACTACTTGATTGATTGAATCCCTCGATACTTTAAGAGTAGTTAAATCCGAAAAAACAATTGTTACTTCATTTTGAGGATTCCACGGACTCCCCGGTCTTATGTCCGGATGTATCGGTGCTCTATATTCATAAAAATTATTAGAATCTGTTCCAAACCTGATTACCATTGCAGCATCATAAGTATGTTCATTGACATAATTAAAACTCGGATCTCCATTTACAAACAGCTTCATTGCTTTGTAATTAAATATATCAAGAGTTTGAGTTTTATAATCTTTTACGGCAAGTTTTCTCTGACCATTTGTGAGATTGCTTACAAATACGGCAAGTGAGCCTTCGTTAGATTTCGTATTTTGCGAATTCTGATTTCTGACAGTCTGTCTCAATATATCACCGGGAACCGGACTTTGATAAATCTGGGAATTTTCTTCAATTGAAACAACTGAAATATTATAAGTTGTATCTGTTTTATTTGTTTTGAACCACTGATTACCAACCAGATTGAAGTCAACAAATGCAAGCCTTATTTCCTGATCTACACCGCTTAGCCAAACTCTGATATATTCAATATTGGTAAATGTAGGTTGAACAGAACCCGAAATCATTTTTGAAAATTCGCTTAATGGAATTCTGTATTGATACCATCCGCTTCCTGAAGCTCCTCGCCCGGAAATTCTGTAATTATTAGTAGTATCAAGAGATATTTCGTATTCAAAATAAGAATTATATGTATCTAAGGTCGAATTTCTGTTTAAGTCTTCAGTATCAGGTTTTTGTCCTCCTTCCTTATCGAGGTTATTTTCGGTTCCGTTAATTAAGTCAGGTATAATGGTACTTGTTCCCGTATAGTTGTCATCTAAAGATGCGTCAAAAATTCCAAAGTTTGTTCCGTTGATTTGATTAAACAAAGCTGTTTCCTGGTCATTCCTCAACATATCAAGCCCCACATTAAAATTGGGGTCAAGATTACCTGTTCCAAGCGTATCTTCAGTATTGAATTTTCTGTTTGGTATTGCGTCTTCGGAAACCTGCCCAAGGTCAATTTTCAATTTTGCATTAGTGAAATTTGTTCCCTGCGGCGCCTCAATTCGCATATTAAATTCAATAAAATTGATATTTTCATTCAGAAGGTCGGTAGAAGTTGTATTTAAAAATTTCATTATACCATTCCAGCGGTTGTTTAATTGAGTCGAGGCAAAATTAACCGAATCCATATTAAATGTACCTCTTCTCGCCGGTTTATATTCAACATATAAAGGCGTTAATCTATCCTGCCCGGCTTGAACATCCCTGTTTGGATAAACCTGTTTTACTTCAATATCACTCGGAATGTTATACCAATTCATTTTTGCCCTGTGGAATTGTTTAACTGAATCAACAATTGCAATTGAACTATCTCCGGGTAACGATGCAACAGACCAGGATGCATAAGTTCCCTGTACCGAAATAATTTTCTTTGCTCCCTCCATATCGTCAATATATGCGATTGATTCTCCATTGTCCTGCGGTATAGCGCTTTTTCTGGTATTAGGATCAGGGGTTATCGCTGCCACTTCTGTTCTGAAGTTAAATGCCGATTCTTCTTTTGTGTTAAATCCGGGTAAGAGATTTACAAGGTTTGTCAATGTCTTAGATTTCATTTCAGTGGAAAAATCAAATCCAAACATCGAGTTATTTGTAGGTTCTTCTCCAATTCTTACCTTATCATTCAGTGATTCCTGCTTTAAATTAACAAATGTAAAACCAAGATTCGTTTTTTCACTGAACTTGTAATCGGCTCTTGCACCTATTAATGTTTTTGAAGCAAGCGAGAACAAATCATTAGTTTCATAAGTAATTTTTAAATCCTTCGAAAGCAAGGCTGCCGAATTTCTAATTACTACAGTACCTGTAGAATAATCAACTGAATAATCTACATTTTCAATCAATTGCTGTTGTCCTACTTTAATCTTGACACTTCCCTGTACTATATTAAATCCAAGATTAATTGTGTTAGAAATTCCCGCCTCTCCTTTTGCACTTCCGGAAATTCTATATCTGCCTGCAAGTGGTAATGTATTTGCTTCATTCTTAGGAGTATTATATAACCCTTTGAATTGGAATGAGGAATCAACTCCGTTTACATTCAGACCTTCAGAGAAGGGCTCAAGGGAAGGAAAAATTATATCACCGGTTTCAGGATATATGGTATAAGAAGTTCTATAGTCAAATTTATTGTCAGGATTCAGATTTAAGTTATCATCATATCTGTCAATACCGGTCATTGTAGATAATGATTTTGTTGGACCTGAAGGTAAGTTAGGCTGCCAATTATTATCGTTATTATATTCTACTTTAAGAGAAAAATCATCTTTTATAATCTTAGAAACAGGAAGCCTGTAAACATTTTTCATTTTTAGTTTCCAGGCAAGTGGTGTAGAAGTGGGGTTCTGATTTTGCGTTTTTATCATTTTTATAACAAGAGTATCTTCAGCACCTCTGTCTGAACTGCTCCATCCGAATTTTTTCCCCGGAATACCTCCGTAACCCTGAGTGGAATATGTTACACCAACGTGGTCATTTGGATTTATACTGATTTTTAATGTAATAAATCCTGCAATTTGGTCAATGTAATACTCATTGGAAGTCAGTTTTCTAAAGCTGCCAATAAAAATTGAACCGGGAACGGCAGTACTGTCAAAATATTTTCTATACCCGGATTCAGTTATGGTATCCTGCAGCATTGTAACCGCAATAATCTGTCTTTTATTATTACCGGTTCCTGTTTGTGTTTGAACCCATACTTCAAAATCAAGATCTTTGTCTTTAATTTGATTTGCAAGTGTGGAATCCTTGTACTGACCGTCAGTCCTGTTCATTTTGTCGAGGAAACTTGAGCGGTATATTGTATCTAAGAAATAATGGTTATCAGAATAGTCATAAACATTAATTGTAAAATCCTGTTGGAGGTTACCACCTTTATAATCCTGTTCTTCCTGTTTACTCTTTTTCTGCGAAAATACTGTTGAAAGAGTCAATTTACCAAGTTTAAATTCACCTCTTATTCCGAAT
>CALKAJ010000091.1 GCA_937983305.1 uncultured Ignavibacteriota bacterium
GCAGAGAAGTAAAAACTCTTGTCAACGAATACAAACAACCCGGAACATATCAGGTCAGCTTTAATGCGGATGGACTTTCATCAGGAATATATTTTTATAAAATGACAGCGGGAGATTTTTCGGAAACTAAAAAACTAATTTTAATGAAATAAAAAACAAGTAATGAAATGAAAAGCCTGAAATCTACAAAAAAGCAAATTAGCCGGGCAATGTTAATATTACCGTTAATATTGTCAATTTCTTTGATAATCACCTCCTGCGAGCAGGTCCCTGTAACACCTCCTGAGGAACAGTCATATCAGTTTGACAGCGCGAGATTTCAATGGCAGAATATCCTACTCCCGAAGGCTCTGTATTCGATCATTCAATATAAAATAAAAAAATAAAAACACAAAAATGAAAAAAGAGAAAATAAAATATTTAATAATTATAATCAGTATTGCAGTGGCGGGCAAAGTTTATTCTCAGCAGGGATGGGAATATGTAAATCCATATCCTACAGGTCAGGTTATTAAGTCAATGTCGTTTATAAATGCAAATACGGGAATTGCAGTTACATCATACGGCGGAACAGTATTGAACACAACAAACGGCGGAATGAACTGGTCATCTCGCGCCCCATTTCCGTTGTCCAAAAATTTTTATGGCTGTTTAATTATCGATGATAATACCTGGCTTGCAGGAAATTTTTCAGATTATTATCCTGTAGGAATATTTAGAACAACAGACAGAGGTTTGAACTGGCAGGAAATATTCAATACAGGCAATATCGGTTCAATAACTTATTTTTACAGATACGGGGAAAATACTATTTACGCAATTAATGAATTTAGTTACATAAAATCAACAGACAGAGGAAATACCTGGACAAGTAAAGAAGTATATTCAGACTATTTAAGTTCTATAATGTTTATAAATGACAGTACAGGTTTTATTGGTGGACCGGATAGTATAATATTAAAGACAACAAATTACGGAGAGAACTGGTTCGGTATTAATGTTCATCCGGTTACCGCTAATTATGGTTTTTCAAGTGTAATGTTTAAAAATGAGAATACCGGAATTTGTGTATCCGAATATGGTTCTTATAGAACAACAAACGGCGGAATGAACTGGACACATTATCCAAACCAAAGCGGAAGAGGAGCATTTTACGGAGATTATATAAACATACAGAATTATTATTCAACAGATTTCGGATTGAGCTGGCATCAGAGGGAGGCAATAGGAGATTTTATAACATTTGCAGATTCTAATACCAGCTATTCAACCCGTGATGTAGGAAATAATATCTGGAAAAGCACAAACAAGGGAGTAAACTTTTCAATGATATCGAAAAATTATTTTCCGGAAAGCAGAGACTTTACACTATGCAATAGAAACAAGTTATTTGTAATAACAAGGCAGAAGATATTCAGGTCAACTAATTTCGGAGACGATTTTCAACAGGTATTTTCAAGCAATCAATATTACCTGTCATTTATAGATTTTTCTGATTCCCTAAAGGGTGTGGCAGTTGGCTCAGAAGGAAAGATATTGCTGACAACAAATGGCGGAAACATCTGGCTTCCAAAGACGGTAGGCAGCGGCGGAAAACTTGGAGTAAATTATATAAACAATAAGATAATAATACAGGATTCTGCAATAAATAAAATATACATATCTGAAAATTCAGGAGCGACCTGGGACTCGGTAGTAATAGATAATAATATACCACGAGGAATGAATATTGTAAACGAAATGACCGGATATATTCTGGCATATACTCCTGTACAAATGAAATTATATAAATCAACGAACGGAGGATTTAATTGGAATAATATCCAAAATGTTTCTGCAACACATATTAATTTTTATGACAGTGAAAATGGAATAATTGGGATACCGGTTTATTATTTCAGAACAACAAATGGCGGTGTAAGCTGGGATTCATTGACTTATCCCTATACACCATCCGGTTTTACGGCAAAGTCATTGAAATATGTAAGTCCTCAAACGGTATATGTAACCGGACTTCATGCAAGAATCTTCAAGTCAACCGATGGAGGAGTAATCTGGCAGGAGCAAAAGACTTTTTCGGGGTTAGTACCGACATTATTTAAAATAGATTTTTATGACACAACTTATGGAATGGTGCATGCAGGAGGAGGTATATTATTAAGAACAAAAACCGGCGGCGAGATAAATGTGGGAATCAAACAAATAAGCAATGAAGTACCGGAAGAATATTATCTGGAACAGAACTATCCTAACCCGTTTAATTCAATGACAAATATTCGCTTTCAGGTTCCGCTCTGTCATTCCTGCGGAGGCAGGAATCCGGTTGTAAGCATAGTTGTATATGATATACTCGGCAGACAAGTAAGAACCCTCGTCAACGAATACAAACAACCCGGAACATATCAGGTCAGTTTTAATGCGGATGGACTTTCATCAGGAATATATTTTTATAAAATGACCGCAGGCGATTTTTCCGAAACGAAGAAACTTGTTTTTGTAAAATAAAGCAAACACAAATGTGAAAAGTTTAATATTACTGATATTTTTATTTATAGCTGTGGAGGTTCAGGCACAGCCGCAATGGGTTATTTATACTCAATTCAATTCGGGATTGCCGAGCAATTTAACAGGAACGATTTTAATAGACAGTAATAATGTAAAATGGATAACTACCGCAAATGGACTTGCAAAATTACAAGGTAATAATTGGACAGTTTTTGATACAACAAACTCAGGAATGCCTTCAAATAGATGCTATTCGATTGCAAAGGATAAACAAAATAATTTATGGATAACTTTATCAGACTTTGGGTTGGTTAAATATGACGGAATAAACTGGACAGTATATAACGAAGAAAATATCGGATTTTCTATCAAATCAATCACTAATGTGTGTATAGACAGTTTAAATATAAAATGGATTGGCTACGCAGGCGGACTTTTAAAATATAATGACACTGTGTGGACGAGATATCATAAAGGAAATTCAGGAATACCTGGTAATGGTGTTTATAGTATTATTTGTGAGAATAGTGTATTATGGGTAGGAACAGTAGATGCAGGAGTTGGAAGATTTGACGGACAGAGCTGGACAATATATAATTATTCAAACTCCGGTTTGCCAAGCAATTGGGTTTATGGAATAAGCAAAGATATTTACAATAACATTTGGTTCGCAACACGTTTCGGAGGTGCTGCAAAATTTAATTATAATTTAAACCAATGGACTGTATATAATACCGGGAATTCAGGTATTCCAAGTAATTATGTACTTAATGTATATGCGGATAACAATAATGTAAAATGGATTGGAATGTATGAACACTTAGCAATTTTCAATGATACTACATGGCAGGTATTTTCTTACCCATTTATTTCAGCTGTTTTAAATTTTGCAAAAGACAGGCATGGAAATATGTGGATTTGTACCTCCGGTGGATTGTATGTTTATAATCCTGCCGGGGTGGTCGGAGTTGAAAATAATTCGGCAAAAGTAATTGATGATTTCGAGCTGCTCCAAAACTATCCGAATCCGTTCAATCAATTTTCAATAATTCAGTTTCAAGTTGCAAGTTCAAAGTTTATCAAATTAGTTGTGTATGATTTACTTGGCAGAGAAGTTAAAACCCTTGTCAACGAATACAAGCAACCGGGAACGTATCAGGTCAGTTTTAATGCGGAAGGGCTTTCATCAGGCGTTTATTTCTACAGAATGACAGCAGGAGATTTTTCGGAAACGAAGAAACTTGTTTTAATGAAGTAGTTTCAGGCATCTTTCACATTCCTAAGCTGGAGAGACTGTGTGAAAACGATTATATATATTTTTTGTTTTAGAT
>CALKAJ010000092.1 GCA_937983305.1 uncultured Ignavibacteriota bacterium
GGCTTTGAACAAAGGTGAAGGTGGACTTATAATGAGTCTCCGGTACTACCAAAGCACTGAGTTCTATGATGCTCTTGGAAATAAGCTTGGAGCTACGAATGACGGTAAGTTTTCTAAATATGAGCTTGGAGGTTTTTACGGTTTTGGACTTGGTAAGCGTTGGGGATTATTTGCGGGATTCTCAATAGCGGCATTAAGATATGAAGATAAATATTTAGATAATAAAAGTGCCGGTTTCACAAATCCAACAGTCGGAATTATTTATCAGTTTACGGATTTCCCGGCTCCGATATTTGGGCTTGCGTTTAGTATAAACTTACCTTTGAATTTTCCAAAAAAGGAAGCTCCTGAGCTTGGTGCTAAATTTTTTGAATTCGAATTAAATCCTGCTTTAGGAGGAGGATTTAAAATTGGGAAAAATCCTGGATTTTGGAGTATAGGGGTTGCAGGTAAATACCGCTCCAACGAATATGACGAGTTTCAATATAGAGCCTATAGTAATAACGGATTCGATATTGTTAGAGAAAAACTTCAATTATTTGTTGGATTAGAATTTGCAAAATCTACTAACAGACCTTTCCGTTCTTTTAAGCTCGGAGGTACATTGTTATATAAAGTCAGTAAAAGTGTTGGAATCGGTGGATTTTACGAAAACTTAATTGAAGGACAAGATATTGGAACCGGTCCTTCAGCCGGTTTAACCTTGTGGTATAACTATAAATAATATTTTAGACTTTTAACTTTTTTCATTTAATTTGCGACTTCCTGGTTTTGTTATCGGAATTTTTGCCAGCCAGTCCGGAACATCATTCTCAGCGTATTTTATAACTTCAATACGCGCAAGAGAGAATTGTTCTACAGAAAAATTTACTTTACCGTTACTTCTATCAATGATAAATCCAACTCCAACAGGTTGAGCTTTAAATTCTCTGATTAAATCTATCACTTCAAATACACTTCCTCCTGTTGTTACAACATCTTCACATACTAAAATTCTTTCATCCTTTTTAATTTCAAAACCTCTGCGTAAAACCATTTTACCGTTTTCTCTCTCAGCAAATATTGTCCTCACATTTAAAATTCTGCCAACTTCGGTTCCGAAAACAATGCCGCCAACTGCAGGTGATATAACTGCATCTATTTTATGATTGGAAAAATGATTTGCTATTTGGCTTGAAAAAGCTGTGTTATATTCCGGATATTGTAATACTCTTGCACATTGAAAATAATGTGGGCTATGATATCCTGAAGTAAGAACAAAATGACCTTCCATCATAGCGCCGGATTTTTTGAAAATTTCAAATATTTCTTCCTGATTCATAGTTTAACTTTTTTAACTTCCTTTAATTTTTTTCCGAGAAATCTTTCGCTTATTATCTTAAAGTTATTAGGAAAATCGGTAACAAAAAATTTATGGTCTCCTTTTTTCTTTCCTGTGTTTAGTAAGTCTGACTTCTCCAGAATTCTCTTCACCTCTTTTGCTGTTTCTTCTCCGGAATCTATAAGTTTAATGTTTTTACCCATCACCTTACTGATTGTATTTTTTAAGATTGGGTAATGTGTGCAGCCTAAAATCAGAGTATCTATTCCAATCTCTTTCAATCCGCTAAGGTATTCTTTTGCTGTTAGTTCTGCAATTTTATTATCGGTCCAACCGTCTTCCGCAAGTTGAACAAATAAACTGCAAGGTTGGGAATATACTTCAATCTCTTTATTTACTTTTTTAATCTCATTCCTGTAAGCCTTGCTCCTAATTGTTCCTAAAGTTCCAATTACGCCAATTTTTCGATTTTTCGTATATTCAGCAGATGACTTTGCTCCCGGAATTATTACACCTATAACCGGTAACTTGGTTATTTTTTGCAAAAAAGGTACTGCAACCGAAGAAGCTGTATTACACGCAACCACTATCATTTTTACTTTTTTCGCCAGTAAAAATTTAAGGTTTTCGATTGAATATAAAATAACTGTTTCTTTAGATTTTGTTCCATAGGGCAATCTCGCGGTATCGCCAAGATAAATAACATTTTCATTTGGAAGAATATTAAATAAAGATTTTGCAACAGTTAAGCCTCCTATTCCGGAATCAAATATTCCTATAGGTCTTCTCTTTAAAAATTTTTGTGATTTGTTCATCATAAGTTAAAATACTGAAAAACTAATTTTTATTAAATGTACTTTGCAATTTATTTTAATAATAAGATAAATTAAATTAAACAGATTATGATAGAATTAATTAATGTAAAAAAGAAGTTTGGTGAAAAAGAAGTGCTTCGAGGAGTTAATTTGAAAATCCTCAAAGGTGAAACACTTGTTATAATAGGTCCAAGCGGATGCGGTAAATCAGTAATGCTGAAACATATTGTAGGTCTGATGAACCCTGATGAGGGTGAAATTTTAATCGAGGGTAATAATATTGTTAAAATGAGAGAATCAGAAGTGTATAAAATAAGAAAAAAATTTGGTTTTCAGTTTCAGGGATCGGCATTATTTGATTCAATGACTGTAGAAGAAAATGTAGGACTCGGCCTTGTTGAAAATACCAATAAAACTAAATTCGAAATAAAAGAAATTGTTGAAGAAAAGCTGGATATTGTAGGTCTTCCGGGTATCGGAAAACTAATGCCTGCGGATTTATCAGGCGGTATGAAAAAAAGAGTGGCTTTAGCCCGCTCTTTAGCTATTAATCCGGAATATATACTCTATGATGAGCCAACAACCGGGTTGGACCCTATAATGAGTGATGCAATTGACGACCTGATTAAAGAATTAACAAACAGGTTAAAAGTAACATCCATTGTAGTAACTCATGATATTTTCAGTGTTTATGATATTGCGGATCAGGTTGCGATGATGCACGAAGGAAAAGTATATTTTAAGGGAACTCCTAAAGAACTTGTCGAATCTAATGATGAAATAATCCGCCTGTTTTTACACCGAACTAATAAAAATATTGATTTAGCATAGCAGAAATATTTTTATTACAGAGAAAAAATTATACAGTTATACAATGTAAATTACATTGACTTTGCACTTTTATAAACATATTTTTAAGTTTGTATTTTTTTAACATTTTGAATAAATTTATACCGGAGTCACAAATTTGAAGAAAAATCTTAGCAGAATTATTCTGACGTTAGTTTTTATCGCTCTTGCAGGCTATTTTCTATATCCTACAGTGAGTGATTATATGATTGGTAGAGATTTAAAAAATCTTACCGGAAATGATAGCCTTGAGTATATCACGAATAATGCCGAAAAAATTAGAAATTCCATCGACAAAAGGATTAAACTCGGATTAGATCTTAAAGGTGGTATGTATGTAGTAATGGATGTTGATGTGGTCAAATTATTGGAAGACCTCGCTAATCCGAGAACTAAAAATGATGAAGTTTTATTGAAAACTTTAGCTGAGCTGTATGAACTATCACAAAACTCTGATGAGTCAGTTTTACAGTTATTTATTGCCAAATTAAAGGCTCAGGGTAAAACATTATTAAATTATTATGGTGACTCAAGACAAGATGAAGCAACTGTAGAAAAGGATTTACAGGATAAAATTGATAAAGCCATTGAGGGAGCTGTTAGAACTATTAGAAACAGAATTGACCAGTACGGAGTTGCAGAACCGCAGATTCAGACAGTCGGCGGAAAACGAATAATCGTTGAGCTTCCCGGTGTAAGTAATACCGAAGAAGTTAGAAAGCTTCTCAAGCAGACTGCTATTTTACAGTTCCAGCTTCTTGCAGACCCTGAAATAGGAGGTAAAGTCTTAAAGGATATTAACAGGGTTTTGGCTGCAAAGCAGGGATATATTGATTCAACCGGCTTGCTCGATACTAATAAGAATAAAATTAATGAAATAAAGGACTCAACAAAAATCTCATCCTTAAAAACCGAAGATAAGAAATCTGCCGGAGATAAAGAAAAGACAAAGCAATCTCCCAAGAAAGATACAACCAAAGTTAAAAAGGATACTTCGAAATCTAAAGATACAAATATTCTAAAAGATTCTCTCTCGCCCGAGCAAGATACTTCTGCCGAGCAAAGCTATGAAGAATTTGTAAAAAAGAATCCATTTACAGCTTTGTTTGACCTTGGAGCTATTCAGCAGGCAGGTGAGCTGATTGCCACTCCAATAAATAAGGAAAAAATTGACCGACTTTTAAAAACTCCCGAAGTACTTGCTGTTATACCCGGCAATATTCAATTTGCCTGGTCTCAGGAGCAAAAAGCTCAGGAAGGTACTTATTTCGTTATGTATATCTTAAAGAAAGAAGCTGAGCTAACGGGAAAAGTTATTGAAGATGCAAGAGCTGATATTGACCCTATTTCTAATCGTCCGAGAGTAACTATGGGTATGAATTCGGAAGGTGCAAACGAATGGTCACGTATTACAGGAGCAAATATAAATAAAAGATGCGCGATTGTATTAGACGGAGTTGTATATTCTGCACCTGTTATTAACGGAAAAATAACAGGCGGAAATTCTGAAATAACAGGTATGCCCAATATTCAGGAAGCAAAACTAATGGAAATTGTTTTGAGAGCAGGCTCTTTACCGGCACCATTAAAAGTGATTGAAGAAAGATCAATAGGACCATCCCTTGGTGAAGATTCAATCAAAGCTGGTATTACGTCTTCCATTGCGGCACTTATTCTCGTCGCTTTATTTATGATTATTTATTACAGACTTGGAGGTTCTGTATCAGTTTTCGCACTTGTAATCAATGTTTTCTTTGTATTTGGAATTATGGCTTCTTTCAAGGCAACACTGACAGTTCCCGGTATAGCAGGTCTTATTCTTTCTATTGGTATGGCTGTTGATACTAACGTACTTATTTATGAAAGAATTCGTGAGGAATTAGTTTCAGGAAAACCGATGAAAACAGCTCTTGATATTGGTTACAAAAAGGCTTTTTCTGCAATTATTGACTCACACCTTACAAGTGTCATAACAGGTATTATTTTATACCAGTTTGGCTCAGGTCCTATTCAAGGTTTTGCATTAACATTGCTTTTTGGTATAGTTTCAAACTTATTTACCGCTATTGTTGTAACTCACTTCCTTTTTGATATAATGCTTGAAAAAGGTACGAAACTAAACTTTGGTTAATTTTAATAAATAAAGAATAAAAATATAATATATAAAAATGAGACTATTTACAAACACAAATATAAATTTTTTAGGACAAAGAAAAAAGTTATACATTATCTCTTTGGCTGTTATTGTAATTGGTATGACAACGTTGTTCTTCAGAGGAATTCCTTTAGGAATTGATTTTCTCGGAGGAACGGAACTTCAGATAAAATTTGATGCAGATATTGATATTGGAGGTATGAGAAATATAATGGATAATAATGGTTTTACCGGTATGGAAATTAAAACACTCGGTTCCCTGAAAGAAGTACTGCTCAGAACTCCATTACAAGGCGAAGGAACGACTGTAGCCGATAAAATAACAGAAGCAATTAAAAAAGATATAAGTAACAATAAATTTGAAGTACTTCGTATTGATAAGGTAGGTCCAAAAATAGGTGCAGAACTTCGAAGAAATGCCATATTTGCAGTTATTTTTTCTTTATTGGGAATTCTGATTTATTTATCATTCCGTTTTCAATTTGTATATGCATTGGGAGCTGTTATCGCATTGTTGCATGATGTTTTAATCACAATAGCTGCCATTGCCTTGTTTAATACTATTTTTCCAAATCTAAGGCTTGAATTTAATCAGACTATGCTTGCCGCATTTCTAACGTTGATTGGTTTTTCTGTGAATGATACAGTTATCATTTTTGACCGTATTCGTGAAAATATAAAATTGTATAAAAACGAAAAAATTGAAGAAGTAATGAACAAATCTGTAAATGCCACATTAAGCAGAACGGTTATTACCAGCGGTACTGTGTTTCTTACTGTTTTAGTTCTTTTCCTGTTTGGAGGAGAAGTTTTAAGAGGATTTGCTTTTACTTTTGGTGTCGGTATAATTACAGGTACATATTCTTCAATTTTCGTTGCAAGTGCTGTTGTAGTTGACTGGAAAAATCATGTTATAAATAAATTGAGCGGTACTAAAGTTAAAGCCGTTCGTTAAAAAAATATTATTTACTTTGAATATAACTTCTAAGAAAATATTGAAAGAGGATAAAGAGTTCATTATTATTCAGGCTGACAATGAACTCTTTAACCTTGAAAATCAAAGTGGATTGAAATCTTTTATAGAGGAACACCTGAATGAAGATTACTGTTTCTTTGAGATAAATATGCAGAATGTTACCGCTATTACAAGCTCCGGATTGGGAATTCTGATTAGCATATTAAATAAAATTAAAAAGAAAGACGGAGTTCTGAATCTGGTAAACCTTCCGGAAAAAATCCTTAAAATATTTCTTATTACACGTTTGCAACTTGTTTTTAATATTAAATAGCGTTTGTTGTTTCATTCCTTAATTTTAATAAATTATGAGTAAAGTTACTGTTCTTGTTGGTCTTCAATGGGGTGACGAGGGTAAGGGAAAAATTGTAGATATTTTATGTCCGGATTACGATGTTGTAGCGAGGTATCAAGGTGGAGCTAATGCGGGACACACTATCGTATTTAATAATAAAAAGTATGTATTGCACCTTATCCCTTCAGGTATTTTCAATGAAAAGATAATTTGTGTTATTGGTAATGGTACTGTTATAGACCTTGAAGCTTTGAACGATGAAATAGAAATTGTTAAAAAAGAAAATTTAGATATATCTTCAAGACTTCTAATAAGCGGGAATGCACATGTTATATTGCAGTATCATAAGATTGTAGATGCAATAAATGAGAGTAACACTAACAAAATAGGTACTACGAAGAAGGGAATAGGACCCTGTTATTTCGATAAGTATGCTCGTCGCGGGATTAAAATACAAGATATTGCTTTTGGTGAAGGGTTGTTAGAGAAAATATCCGAAAACCTTAATAATCTTAAAAAAATATTTCCTGACTCGAATGAACTGAAACTACTTTCACCTGAAAAAATTCACGATGATCTTATAGCACAATTTACAAAAGTTAAGAACCTTGTTTCCGAGTCTCATATTTTTCTAAACAAGAAAATATTCGAGAAAAAAAGTATTTTGCTTGAAGGTGCACAGGGTGCCTTGCTTGATGTTGATTTTGGAACATATCCTTTTATAACATCTTCTCATCCAACTACAGGTGGTGCTTCTATTGGTACAGGAATCCCTGCAAATAAAATAAATTCAGCGGTAGGTATTTTTAAAGCTTATTTGACAAGAGTAGGGGAAGGACCTTTTCCTACCGAACTCTTTGACGAAAATGGAAAAATAATGTCTGTGAGAGGAAATGAATTTGGTGCAACAACGGGAAGACCTCGCCGCTGCGGATGGCTGGATTTAGTTGCTTTAAAATATGCAGTAATAATTAATGGTATTACTGATTTAGTCATTACTAAATCAGATGTTTTAGACACCTTTAATGAAATTAAAATTTGTACTTCATACAATTACGGGGGAAATATTATTTCAGATTTCCCCTCCAATCTTAATCTTTTATCCCGAGTAAAACCGAATTATAAAATATTCAAGGGATGGAGAGTGTCTCTGAATGATATTGAAAAATTCGATGATTTACCGGTTGAATTTAAGGACTATATTTCT
>CALKAJ010000093.1 GCA_937983305.1 uncultured Ignavibacteriota bacterium
AAAAATAAATTCCTGAAGAAAGCCCTTCCGCATTAAAGCTGACCTGATATGTTCCGGGTTGTTTGTATTCGTTGACAAGGGTTTTCACTTCTCTGCCGAGTAAATCATAAACGACTAACTTGACAAACTTTGAACTTGAAACTTTGAACTGAATGTTCGTAACCGGATTAAACGGGTTAGGATAATTTTGTCCAAGCGAAAATGAAGCCGGAATTTCAGTATTGATTGGTTGAATAAATGTTAAGCCGCTTGTAGTTGTTTTTAAAATATTACTGCTGTTAAAAGCTGCCCAGCCGGTTTGATTGTTTATAAAGAATAAATTTTTTACCGTTGCCTGATAATTTTTTTTCTGCAATATCCAGTTTGCTCCGCCGTTTGTTGTATATGCGATTGACGATGTATCCGGATAACTGTTTCCGCCTATCCAACCCGTGCTTTGATTTATAAAGAAAAGACTATTTCCTTTTGAATGATTATATGTAACGGTATCCCAGTTATCACCGCCGTTTGTTGTTTTTAAAAAACGCGATTTGTTATTATACAACGAGCCAATTGCAAAACCTGTATTCTGATTTAAAAATTGTATTGAATAAATATTGGTGGCGTTTATCATAGAGTCTTTGTATTGCTCTACCCAGTTTGTTCCTCCGTTAGTTGTTTTTAGTAAATGACCTCTTTTTAGCATTATATCATTCATATAATATCCTGATGCCCAACCCGTATTGGAATTAATAAAACACAATGCATTGCTCTCCCCTTTTGTAACACTCAGGCTGAAATTGATTCCTGCATTTGTTGATTTATAAATACCGCCCGTTGATGCATCTAAATATGTACCTGCAAGTGCGAGAATAATATTATTCTCATCTAATGGAATTATTTTGGTAATGACTGTACCTATTGAGCCGGCACTGTAAGTATAAAACCAGTTCACTCCTCCATTGGTTGTTTTATAAATGTACTGATAGTTGAAATAGTAAGCCCCTGACCAATGACCGCCTGCGGCAAATCCGGTATTTTCATTCAGAAATTTTACTGAATTCAAAACAACATTTTGTCCGTTGTAATTGAAGTTTTGCCTTGTCCAGTTTATGCCGCCGTTTGTTGATTTAAATATTCCCGAGTCTCCCACCGCCCATCCGGTATTTGAATTTACAAAATGGATGTCGTTAATATCTCTGTCTCCGCCCGTTGGAAAATTGCCCCAACCGCTTTGTGCGGACGCAATGGTGCAGTTTATTAAAAGAAAAAGCACCAATAATAAATTCCTTGTTTTCATTTTTTTAAAATTAATATTCTAAAAGATTACTGTGGAATTTAATAATATTTTTATTAAAAAGAACTGATTTTAAACTTAATTCATTTTTTTAGTTATTTTAATGAGTTAAATTGTATAAAAAAATTTAACCTTTTACTTATGAAAAAATTATTATTATTAGTTATTACTATTTTGACAGCATCAAATTTATATTCGCAGTTCAATCCTCTTTTAGAGGAATACGGTACGCCGTTTAATGTTCCGCCGTTTGAAAAAATCAGGAACGAGCATTTCCTCCCCGCTTTCAGGGAAGGCATAAAATTGCAAAGTGAAATCATCGAATCAATTGTCAGCAATCCCGAAGCTCCAACCTTCGAGAATACAATTCTGGCACTTGAATACAGCGATTACAGAATCAGCGAAGTCGGCGGAGTTTTTTATAATTTGCTTTCTTCAAGTACGAGCCCCGAGCTTCAGAAAATTGCATCAGAGATTGCACCTGAAATCGCCGCTCATAACGATAACATCTATCTTAACGAAAAACTTTTTGAGAGAATAAAAACTGTTTATAAACAAAGAGCAAATTATTCCAATCCCGAAGTGGTAAAACTTCTTGAAGAGGTTTACAAAAAGTTTGTAAGAGGCGGCTCGGATTTGGACGAAACAAAGAAAACAAGACTGAGAGAAATCAATAAAGATTTATCATTGCTTAGTTTGAAGTTTGCCGAAAATCTTCTTACCGAAACAAATAACTACAAACTGATTATTGATGATAAAAAAGATTTATCGGGCTTGCCTCAATCGCTTATTGATGCGGCGGCTGAAACTGCAAAGAAAAATAATCTTGATGGTAAATGGGTTTTCACGCTTCATAATCCGAGTTTGATTCCTTTCCTGCAATATGCCGATAACAGAGCTTTGAGAGAAAAAATCTGGCGCGCATACAGCAGCAGAGGAAATAACAACAACGCAAATGACAATAAAGAAATAATTACAAAAATTCTGAACCTGAAACTTGAAAAAGCAAAGCTGATGGGATTTAATACTTCGGCTGATTTTATTCTTGACGATTGTATGGCAAAAACTCCGGGCAATGTTTTTGATTTGTTAAATAAACTCTGGACTCCGGCACTAAACACTGCGAAAAATGAAGCGGTTGAACTTCAGGCAATTATTGATAAAGAAGGCGGCAACTTTAAACTTCAGCCGTGGGACTGGAGATATTATGCGGAAAAAGTTAGGAAAGAAAAATATGATTTAGATGAAGAAATGTTGAAACCATATTTCGAACTTGAAAATGTGAAGAAAGGAATTTTTTATCTGACAAATAAATTATACGGCTTGAATTTTAAGAAGCTCGATAATATGCCGGTTTATAATGACGAGGTTCACGTTTATGAAGTGACTGAATCCAACGGCGAGCACGTCGGAATATTTTATATGGATTTCCACCCGAGAGCAAGTAAAAGAGGCGGCGCCTGGATGAATAATTTCAGAGAGCAGTTTATTTCCAAAGACGGGAAACCCGTTCCGCCCGTTATTACAATTGTTTGCAATTTTTCAAGACCTGCAGGAAACGAGCCCGCCCTGCTTACCTTTGATGAAGTTGAAACTTTCTTCCACGAATTCGGACACGCATTGCACGGCTTCCTTTCAAAATGTACTTACAAAAGTATTTCAGGTACAAATGTTGCAAGGGACTTTGTTGAGCTTCCTTCGCAGATAATGGAAAACTGGCTTGATGAACCGGAAATGCTTGAAGTATATGCAAGGCATTATAAAACCGGCGAAGTGATTCCGAAAGAATTAGTCGAGAAACTTGAAAGCAGTTCTAAATACGGTCAGGGATTTGCAACAACGGAATATCTTGCCGCATCATTGCTCGATATGGAATTTCATACTCTGGCTTCCGAACTGACAATTTCGCCGATGGAATTTGAAGAAAAAATATTAACGGAAAAATACGGATTGATTCCCGAAATAATTTCGAGATATAAAACTACTTATTTCAATCATATTTTCAATTCAGGATATTCTGCCGGATATTACAGTTACATCTGGGCGGAAGTGCTCGATGCAGATGCTTATGCATTTTTCAAGCAAAACGGAATTTTCGATAAAGCAACTGCGGATTCCTTCAGAAAAAATATTCTTGAAAGAGGCGGTACGGAAGACCCGATGGTTTTATATAAAAAGTTCAGAGGTGCCGACCCCTCTATTGAGCCGCTGCTTAAAAAGAGAGGTCTCTAAATTTTTTAATTTTTGGAAGAGATAATATCATATTCGAAGCTTGTTCCTCCGGAGAATTATTTAAACGTAATACACCGCAGAGAATTAACGAGAAAGTTAAAGAATTCTCTAAAAAAGAAAATTGTAATTCTTTCCGCAGGAACAGGTTTCGGAAAAACCACGATACTCTCCGAAATATTTTCAAACACTGAAATCAGATTTGCTTATTACAGGGTTGACGAATCCGACTCTGATATATTTTCTTTCTTTTCATATTTAGCCGCCGCACTTGGCAGAGTCAACAAAAATATCGGGCAAAATACTTTCTCTTATATTACTTCGCTGAAAAGCAGGACTGCTTCTTCGCAGAATATTTCAAATATTGGTATCTCTATCTGGAATACTTTATCAAACGAAATAATTTCCTATTTGAATGAAGATGTATATCTTATCATAGATGATTATTTCAATATATCGGCGGAAAATTGGACTGCACCCGTTATGGAAAATATTTTCAATAACCTTCCCGATAAATTGCATTTAATTATCGCCGCAAGAAATTTACCGGATATTAACCTATCATCAATTTCCGCCAAACAAGTGATCGAAGTTATAGACGAATATTTTTTCAGGTTTAAAGAAAATGAATTCATGGAATTTGCTTCATCGCTCTATAATAAAACCGTTACCCGGTATGAAGCAGAAGAATTTATTGAAAAAACCGGCGGTTGGGTTACGGGAATGCATTTACTAATGCAAAGCAGTGAAGAAAGCAATATTGAGAAAGATAAAATTTTATACGACTATATAGCCGCTAATATCTATTCGAAGTTAGACGATAAAATCAAAGATTTCGCACTAAAGGCAAGTTACCTTGATAATTTTTCATCAAAGCAATGCAACATACTTTTCGGTATTAAAGACTCCGACAAAATTATAGAATATCTTTCCGCAAGAAATATTTTTATATATGCAAACGGCGATACATATAACTTCAGGGAGTTGTTTAAAGATTTTCTTAAAAAGAAATTTGAATCGGAGAAAAGCGCTAAAGAAAAAAAAGAACTTTTTTCTGCCATTGCAAAATACTACCTGATTCAAAACGAAAATATCAGAGCGGTAAATTTTCTGCTTGAAATTAACGATTTCAAAAATGCAGTTAAAATAATTTCAACCAATATTGCAGACGCCGTGGAAAAAGGATATTTCGGAATTGTGCAAAACTGGCTTGAAAAGATTCCGGAAGATTTAATAAAGGCCTCGGCAATATTGTTGTATTACAGAGGTCTTATACTAAAAAACTTCAAAGGGGAAGATTCCGAAGCAATTAATTGTTTTAAAAAGTGCATTAATCTCTCGCAGAAAAAAGCCGGGAAAATTTTTATAAAGTCCAACACGCAAATTGCGGAGATTTTTATTAATTCCGGAAAACCTGCAAAAGCGATTAATCTTTTGAATTCACTTCTTAAGCAAAAATTAAACAGTGAAGCGAAAGCACATTTCTATTACTGGCTTGGAGTTGCTTATTATAATCAATCGGACTATGAAAAGACATTGAGCTTAATGAACAAAGCGATGGATATCGCTAATACTCATAATCTCGAAAATCTGAAAAGAGAAATTTCCAATATACTCGGCAATGTTTATTTAATAAAAGGAGAATTTACAAAATCTTTATTTTATTATGAATCAGCCGTTGAAAAAACTGAAAACGTTTATATAAAATTTCCTACACTTACAAATATTGTACAGCTTTATTCTCATTCCGGGAAATTTGAGAACGCATTCGAGACACTGGAAAAAGCAAGGGAAATGAAAAATTCTTATCCGACAACCTTTTTCAGGATTAACTTCATATTAGCCGAAACTCATCTGCATTATATGCTCGGCG
>CALKAJ010000094.1 GCA_937983305.1 uncultured Ignavibacteriota bacterium
ACTGTTTCAATTGATATCCCGGGAGATGTTGATACGGGAGATTATCACTTTATGATTCGGCTGACTGATAAATCGGGGTGGCAAAGCTTTAAGGGAATAAGTTTGAAAATTAGCAACCGTAACTTTGGTGAACCCTGATAGTGTTAACAATTCACGTTCTGAATTTATCAAAGGCTTTGTATATATTAGAATAAGAAGCACTTGACTCTGGAAAGTTACGTGCTCTGTCCATAGCACATTCCAATTTATTATCGGCACATAAATCTGCGACCCATTTCTCTTTTTCAAGAAAAGACTCTGATTTATCATAATCTTTGAGGAATGCTGTTAATTCTTTTGTTAGAACATTTGCGTCATAGAAATATTTGTTTGTATTTTGGAAGTGCAGCAAAAACCAGTACTCAATTGCCGGTAAACTATCACAGAATATTACATTCTGCTTCTTCTTGTATTTATTAAACAATCGTTTCAATTTATGCTTTTCGGCTTCTACCCTTTGTGACACATCAGTATCGAACACACATACAGCAATACCCCCTCCGGCAAGCACTTCAGCAATTTTCCTATCCATTTCTTTCAGGGAAGTTGTCCCAAAATAGTAAGGTTTTATTGTATATCTGTATCCGAATAAAGTACGAATATGTTTAAAGTAATACTGTTCAGTGATTCCCTCACCTATCAATGTAACAACAGGAGGTTTAGGTTTTCTGGTTAAGGTTGGTCGGCTCATAATTTTAAAGGTTTATTTTGGGAATCGCGCCAAATCGCCCCTGACGGTAAGCCTTTTGAAGCGAAGATATGCGGTTTAACCCGCTGAACTCTACCAAAGAATACAATTCGGTTGCTCCTGCCTCATTCTTCTCGGTAAACCACACAGAATCCTTTCTAAACAACTCATCTACCTCATTCAGCAAAGGATCATAATGTGTAGTTATCAATAACTGTGCACGATTATCTTTTTGTTCCAAAAACTTCTTCAATATAAAGTACACCAATTGAGGATGTAATGATGATTCAATTTCATCGACAATCAGCAAAGCATTTTTTTGTAAAGCTTTATAGATTGCAGACTCAAGACCAGTTATTTGCCGTGTCCCATCCGACTGTAAACCTTCTGATAATAAATACTTCTCAACCCCCCGTTCATTCACTACAGTGTGTTCAAAATCAGCACGAATATTGGTTACAGTCTTCTCATTTCTCAGTTGTTCTTTTTCAGTTTCTGATATTTTGTCCATATTCAGGAGCATCTCGATAAACTCCTGAGGGATATCTTGTTTTTCTGTTCTGGTATTAATTCCAGAAATATTGAAATCTGCTTCTTTAATAAATTGAAGCAAATAAGATTTAAGAACTGAATCACTTTGTAATTCTTGCTCTGCAAATTCGAAAAGGCTTGATCTTCCTGAAACAATTGGAAGTATATTCAGCTTCATCCAATCTCTGGCAATATCAATTTTTGGCAAAGAGACGTTAACTTGATTACGGGCTGCAAAAAATGACATATTAGGTAAACACTTGATATTAATCTCTTCCTTTGCTATGGAACTTATTTTTATTGCCTGAGGATTGAAATTTATAACGGATAAATTATTTTCGACTTTCCTTTCAAAAAGCAATGTCGGCTGAACGCTGGAGTATAAATACAGCTTTTCAGATAATACCTCTTTTTCATTTAAGGAAAGATAATACCAGTATTTTGTTTCATTTACATAAAATTTCAAGGAAAAAACAGTTGGCTCATTTGGAGTAACTTTGTCTAACTTAAATGGCATTACATCTGTCTCTTCTGTCATATCTTTTTTAATCTCAAACCAAAAATCGTGTAAAAACTGGATTGAGTAAAGAAAGTTCGATTTACCAGACGCATTCGCTCCATAGATCATCGCAAAACGTAAAAGCCTTACTCCTGGAGCAACTTCAATAGTTTGGTAATCCTCGAACGTTTTATCTTTTGTCGCTTCAAAACTAAAAGTAACTTCCTCTTTAAATGAGAGGCAGTTCTTGATTTTTAATTCTTGTATCATTATATGCTGATTTTACAGGCGCAAAAGTACAAATAAAACCTGAAATAAAAGCTATTTTATATGCAATATTTAACACAAAAACACCAAATCAGCAAATAGAATCATACATATTCTATAAAAACACACTCTTCAATTACACGACTTTTTATCTTTTTTGCATTCACCATACTAAAAAACACACCCATAGGTCATATATGACTCAACGGG
>CALKAJ010000095.1 GCA_937983305.1 uncultured Ignavibacteriota bacterium
TATGATATGCGGACACTATAAAGGTATTGACCAGAGAGTTATAGATAAGTATGCTACGATAGATATTTCACTTGGAGATTTTGTTTTGTCATCCGGAGATATAGCAGCGATAGCTTTTATTGACGCTGTTTCCCGCTTAATACCGGGAGTACTTGGTGACGGTGAATCTGCAATGACAGACAGCTTTCAAAACGATGTAATATTTGATGCACCCTGCTATACCAGACCCGATGAATACGAAGGAATGAAGGTACCGGAAGTTTTACTTGGCGGAAATCATTCCGAGATTAAAAAGTGGAAAGAAATAAAAGGAATAGAAAAATTTATAAAATCAAAGAATAAAAATAATTAAATAATAGAAACTTTAAATCTTAAATTTAAAATGGACAAAGTAAAATTAATCGAAGCGGCTCAAAAGAGAACAGATTTACCGGCTTTTCACCCCGGTGATACTGTTTCCGTATTCGTAAAAGTAATTGAAGGTGACAAAGAGCGTATTCAGCAATTCAAAGGAATCGTTATGGGAATTAAAGGCTCCGGAAGCAGTAAGACCTTTAGAGTTAGAAAAATATCAAATGGTGTTGGAGTTGAAAGAATATTTCCCATTAATTCACCAAAGATTGCCAAAGTTGAGATTTTAAAAGAAGGAAGCGTAAGAAGAGCTAAGCTATATTATCTTAGAAAACTTACCGGTAAAGCTGCTACAAAAATTAAAGAGAAAAAGAAAAAACTTCTTGTAGTTGAGGAAACGAAACCCGTCGCCGAGCCTGAAGTTATTGATGTTCCTGTTTCTGGAAATCCTGAAGAATAAGAAAAGATTATTTTGATTTTAATTGAAACGATACTTTGTCATACATAGTATCGTTTTATTAATAACAGTCTTTTATGGATAAAAGAAAATTTTTCGTAACTGTTGCCGGAAATATCGGCTCGGGAAAGTCAACATTAACCCGTTTGATTTCGGATAAATTCGAATGGATTCCTTTTTATGAATCAGTTACTGATAATCCATACCTCAAAGATTTCTATGCGAATATGAAAAGGTGGTCGTTCAATCTTCAGATTTACTTTCTTGCACATCGCTTTAAAATTCACAAAGAAATTACAGAACTTGATAAATCAGTTATTCAGGATAGAAGTATTTATGAAGATGTTGAAATATTTGCAAAGAATCTTCATAAGCTCGGAAGAATGGAAAACAGAGATTACGAAACATATACTTCCCTTTTTACGGAGATGACTCATTACCTTAAACATCCTGATTTATTAATTTATTTACGGGCGGATATAGAAACACTTCTTAAACAAATAAAACTGCGGGGGCGGGACTTCGAAAAAAACATCGAGAAAAATTATCTTGAAGAATTAAACGGAAGTTATGAAGAGTGGATTAAACGTTACAAGTATGGCAGGTGTCTTGTTATCGAAAGTGATAATATAGATTTTGTCAAATCCGATAACGACCTTTCCTATATAGTCGAACTCGTTAAGAAAGAGCTATTCACTGACGGTCCCCTTTTTTACTCGGAGTAGGGATTTCGTATTTACTCATCAATTTATATAAATGACTTCTCTGTATTTGCAAAGCATCGGCTGTCTGCGATATGTTGAATTTATAATCGTTCAACATCTTCAAAAGAAATATTTTTTCAGATTCATTTTGAAATTCATTTAAACTCATATTTTTGTTCATTAACTCAGAGAATATCTTGGTATGCATTGAATTTGGCATTTCTATCATTTCATCGGTAATTTCATCGGCATCAACCGAGAATGTTAACCGCTCAATCAGATTTTTCAATTCTCTTACATTTCCGGGAAACCTAAATGACTTAAGAAGCTCTGTTGCTTTTCTTGAGAAAACTTTCTTTGGGGAATTATATGCTTTGCTGATTTTTGTTGAGAAGTAATCAACCAATTCGGGAATATCTTCCTGTCTTTCTCTTAAAGGTGCTAAATTTATGTTTAATACATTTATCCTGTGATATAATTCCGCTTTAAATTGACCTTCTTCAATTAATGCGGGAATATCCTTGTTTGTAGAAAAAATTAATCTCGCTTTGATTGGAATTATTTGCAAAGAACTCCCTCGTGTAAACTTATTCTCTTCTGTAACCCTGAGGATTATAGATTGTAATTCCGGTTTTAAATTTGTTATCTCATCAAAAAACACTGTGCCGCTTTCTGCCTCAACTAATTTACCATGAAAAACCTTACCGTTTTCTTCAAAGCCAAGAAGTTCTTTTTCGAAATTATCGAGCGTCATTGAGGCGCAATTTATACTCACAAATGGCATATGCTCTCTACCGGAATACAAATGTATATTCCTTGCGATTAAAAGCTTTCCTGTACCGCTCTCCCCCGTAATTAGTATGTTGAAATCAAGATTAGAATACTTAGCGATTTTATCCTTTATACCGTTAATTGAAGGGCTGTTTCCTATCAGCAAATTTGACTCTAAAAGTTCTTCCTTATATCGCTGTAATTCATCTTTTGACCTTTTATACTCGAGCGCATTCCTGATTTTTAATTTTAATATCTCAATATCAAATGGTTTCTGCAGGAAATCAAATGCTCCTAATTTAGTTGATTCAACTGCTGTTTCAACATTTCCGTGCCCTGAAATCATCACAACTACAAGTTCGCTTTTAATCTTTAACGCACTTTCAAGGACTTCCATTCCGTCCATCCTCGGCATCTTTATATCAAGTAACATCAGGTCGTAATCATTCTCTGCAATTTTTTTTAATGCCTCAAAGCCGTTATAAGCATAGTCCGTCTCATAATTTTCGTCTTCGAGAATTAATTTAAGACTTTCTACTATGCCTTCTTCATCGTCTGTAATTAATATTTTTTCCATATTAAACTATTTTACAATTAATTTACTAACAATTTTTCCGGATAAAAAGCACAAAGGAACTCCACCGCCGGGGTGTGAACTGCCGCAGGCAAAAAATAAATTTTTGTATTTCGATGATTTATTCTTTGGTCGTTTCATCATTAGATTCAAACTGTCAGATGCCAATCCGTATAGAGAACCATATTCAGTTCCGTACATTTGAGCTAAATCGCAGGGAGTTAATATTTTTGAGTTAAGAATGTACTCTCTGATTTTGAAACCGGACTTTTCAATCTTTGTGAATATTTTTTCTTTATAGCTTTCTTTAAATTCGTCGCTCCAATTATTATAGTCAAGCAGATTTGGTACATTTACCAGCACAAACCAGTTCTCGCAGTTTTCGGGTGCATCTGCAGGTGATGACTTGGAAGAAATTGAAATATAAACTGTCATATCTTCTGAAGGTTTTTTATCTTTGCTCAGTTCGTCAAATTCTTTTTTATAATCTTCTGAAAATAATATATTATGATGTTCAAGCTCCGGAAATGTTTTTGAAACGGATAGTAATAAAATAAATCCGGACATTGACCATTTACTGTTTCCAAGATACTTACTTCCTGTCAAAGAAATATCATTTGTAATATTTGAAACTACATAATCTTGTTCAACATTCTCAATTTTGTCTTCGGAATCCCCAATTTTAATTACTTTGATTTTTTTATCTTTTTCTTCTAATCCGAGAAACCGGCTGTTACTTTTTATAGGTATATTCTCTTCTTTGCATATCTTAACAAGAGACTCTGCCAGTTTATAGATTCCATTTTCTATATAATATCCGCCGAATTTAATTTCAACATAAGGAATTATTGAAAATAAAGCCGGAGCAAGGTATGGATTAGAACCGTTGTAAGTAGCAAATCTGTCAAGATACTGAATAAATATTTTATCTGAAATAAATTCTTCGTGTAGTTTATGAAGTGATTTGGAACTTAAAAATTTTCCCGCATTTAATAAACCTTCAATATTGAAAAACTTCTTCAGCGAAAAAGGATTATAAAGAAAACTATTTGCAGAAAGATTATACAATTTTTCTGAATAAGAAAAATATTTATCAAATCCTGATAAAGTGGTCTTTCCAAAAATATTTTCTATTTCTTCTCTGAATTTCTCCGAGTCATTATATGCATTAAATACAGTACCATCAGGATAAAAATATTTACAGTTTGTTTTTAGTCTCTTTAGTGTTATATAATCGCTTATTTCTCTGCCGGCTTCTTTGAAAAATTCCTCTAATACAAAAGGCATAGTAATCAGCGAAGGACCAATATCAAACCTGAAATTATTGAGATAAATTTGATTCATTTTTCCGCCGGTATTTTCATTCTTCTCAAAAACAGTTACGTCAAAACCTTTCTTTGAAAGTAATATTGCCGAAGCAAGTCCGCCTATTCCGGCTCCTATTACAGAAACTTTCTTCATTTGAGTTCTACTATTGTTATCCCTGAATCACCTTCGTTCCAGTTCCCCGCCCTGAAAGAATTTACTAAGGGTGACTTTTTTAAAAAACGTCTGACCTCTTCCCTCAATGCTCCCTTACCTTTCCCGTGTATTATGTGTATCGTATTAACTCCATAAGATGAAACTTCGTAAATAAAATCCTCAATTAATTTTTCGACCTCATAAGGGAAAACCCCCCTGATATCTATGCTGTCAACATAATCTCTGGTATTTATCTCTACATTGGAAATTCCGGAATTTGTTTCCTTTACGTCACCTTTATTGGTTTTTTCAATTTTCGAAATTGTAGATTTCATTATCAATCCGTTTACATCTAATCTTACGTTATCTTTATCAAGCTCAACTATTATTCCTGCAGAATTTGAATCCTTGATTTTAACGGCATCGCCAATTTTGAAAGTTTCCTGCTTTTCGATTTTCTTTTCTATCGGCTCCGTTATTTTTCCGGCTGATTTGGAAAACTTTTCTTTTATCTCCGCCGGCTTTAACTTATCCGCTTCTCTTATTTCCTTTATAGTCTGCTCAATAAGCCTGTTTGCATCCCTTAGAATTGATTCTGCTTTTTCTTTCGATTCTCTTAAGAGCTTTCTTTCATTTTCTTTAAATTCTGTTTGCCGCTTTTCATACTGCTTAATTAATTCCTTTAACCTTGAATTATTAATATCATACTCTTTTTTCAACTCAGTATATTTCTGACGTGTAGCAGTTAATTCCATTAGTAATTCTTCAAGACGTGTTTCGTCAATTCCTGTAAGCGATTCGGCATATTTAATTATACTCGACGGTAATTTATATTTTCTGGCAATTTCAAATGTGAAACTCTGCCCCGGAATTCCTTCGATGAATCTGTAATTCGGCTCTAATTTATCCGAGTCGAATTCAAGCGATGCGTTTATAAATTTCTTGTTCTCATAGGCAAACGTTTTCAAATCTCCTATATGAGTGGTTACTACGGTTACCGCATTTCTATCCGACAGTTCATTCAATATCGCTTTTGCAAGCGGACTTCCGAATTTTGGGTCTGTTCCCGAACATATTTCGTCAATCAAGACAAGTGAATTTGCTCCCGCTTTATCTGTTATCTCCTTCAGGTATTGAAGATGTGAACTGAACGAACTGAGATTATTAACAATTGATTGCTCG
>CALKAJ010000096.1 GCA_937983305.1 uncultured Ignavibacteriota bacterium
GAATAATTAGAACACGTTGGATAAAATCTACAGGACGGAGGAAACATAGGTGAAATTAAAATTTGGTAAAGTCTGATAAGTTTAATAAATATAAATGACATTATCTATTTCTGAGTTTGAAAATTAAAACACTAAATGCATCTGAAATATCATTCTTAAGCAAACGGTATTCTAAATCTCTGTTTTTTTTAAGGAATTCGTAACCATAATCACTTAATCCAATCAGAACTTCGGCATCAATTCTCATTGGATAATTTTTCTTTACATTCCGGTATGCTTCTTTTAAAAGTCTCCTTGCTTTGTTTCTTAAAACAGCAGAATTAATCCTTTTTGCTGATATAACAAAGCCCACTTTTATATTACTATGTGGGCTGTTAAAATCCGGATTCGCAACGATGTAAAAAAGTTTTATTCTTCCCGAAGATAGTTTGCTTGAAGACTTGAAAATATCGTTGAAAGAATTATGGCCTCTTATTATCTCTGATTTGCAAAGACTGAAAGACTGATTCACTTTCTGAATTAGCTTGCACGGCGTGTGAATTCATCACTTACCGTAAGTTTTCTTCTGCCTTTTGCTCTTCTTCTTGCCAAAACTTTTCTTCCGTTTTTGGTTGACATCCTCTCCCTGAAACCGTGTTTATTTTTTCTTTTTGTGTTGCTTGGTTGATATGTTCTTTTCATTATATGTTATATAAATTTATTTTTTCCGTAAACACCAAAATTAACTGATAATTAGCTAATTTTCAAGGTATTAAATTGACAATAGCTGATTTAGTTACTTGTTTTACTTACCTTATTTTTGAAAAATATTAGCATAGCAATTCCTAATATTATCATTCCAACCGATATTAATTGTGCCTGAGATAAATCAAATATTACTTTAGGATTTCTTCTGAAAAACTCAACTGTTAATCTGAAAATTCCGGAAAAAACAAGATAAATATAAAATAACTGCCCATTGTACCTCATTTTTTTACGAATACTCCATAGGAATAAGAATAAAATTAATCCCGCTCCCATTTCGAATAATGGCGTAGGAAGAGCGAGTTCACCCGGAGCAGTAGGAACAATTCCTTTGGAATATTCCATTCCAAGAAATTCCCAAAATGTTCCGTTTACCGCAACTCCATAACAACCGTCTCCGGAAAGGTGGCATCCGATTCTCGCCACAGCGTAGCCAATTGTAATTGATGGTGTCATAGAGTCAAATATCATCATAACAGATAACTTTTTCATCTTGCAATATATAACAACGCTTAATATGGAAAAAACTAATCCTCCATAAAAAGTTAAGCCTGCCGGAGAAAGTAAATCAGAGCCTAGTAAGTTTTTAATTGGAACACCATTTCCAAAATTCCATTCTTCAATAACATAAAATACTTTACTCCCGATAATTCCTGTAACTATCGCAATTAAAGTCAAAGTGAACCCAACGTTCTGATCAATATTTTTTCTTTTTAATTCCTTAGTAATAAGGAAACTGCCAATGAGAAATGCTATGCCAAGCATTAATCCGTAGCTGTAAACAGGTATTGGTCCTAAATCAAATAATTTTGGATACATTAAGTTATATCTTCCTCCTTCAATGTAATTTTAACAAAACTGGTTAAGGGCTTTTTAGTAATTTTTACCTTTTCATCCGTAACTTTCAATGAATATTTTATTTTATTCTTTCCGTTTTTAGAAAGAATTAATGTGTAAGGCTTTTTAGTACTATATTGGAAAATTCTGTATTTATATATTGCAGCACCCGATTTTGAAAGATCGAGAACAGGTGCAGATAATCCTTCCACATCAAAATATATTTCGCTTTTTTCGGGATTGAATTTAGTATGAACATTAATTTTGTATATAAAACTTTCAAAAATTTTTGTAGTCTTAAAATAAAATTCTACAAAATTTCTTCCTGATGAATTGTCAAATCCACAAAATATAAATAATTCATATTCGAACTCTTTTTTTTCCGGTCTTACTTGTTTCGTTCTCATACTATATTGTGTAAGTTGCTTTTATTGATTGTGTAAATCGTTTCCAGCGGTATTTTCTTTTCTTCTCCATCTGACATTCTTTTAATTGTACATTCTCCTGATGATAGTTCCGAGTCTCCAATTATGACAACATATTTTGCATTTAATTTATTTGCTTCTTTCATCTGAGCTTTCATACTGCGGTCTAAATAATCTGTTTCGCAAATAATATCAAATTTTCTTAGTGCATCAATAGCTTTAAAAGAAAAATCTCTTGCTTCACTTCCCAATGATACAAAACAAATATCAACACCATATTGTTTTGGATAATCATAATTTCTTTTTGCAAGTATAATCATAAGTCTTTCAATCCCGCAGGCAAATCCTATTGCTGGAGTTTGTTTGCCTCCAAGTTGTTCAACAAGTCTGTCATATCTCCCGCCTCCAAATACTGCGTTTTGTGAGCCAAGATCATCTGAAATTATTTCAAATGTAGTTGATGTATAATAATCGAAACCTCTTACGAGCCTGAAATCTACTACAAATTTAATATTTATTTTTTCCAATATTTTGCAGACGTTTTGAAAGTGATTTTTTGTTTCATCGCTGAGGTAATCATAAAGAATAGGGGATTCTTTAAGAATTTCAATCTCTGTCTTGTCTTTAGTATCAAGTATTCTCAAAGGATTTATTTCAAGTCGTTTCTTGCTTGTTTCGGATAGATTGTTCAGATGTTTTGAAAGGTATTTCTTTAACTCGTCAAGGTAGAGCT
Source organism: uncultured Ignavibacteriota bacterium (assembly GCA_937983305.1). Classification (GTDB taxonomy): domain Bacteria; phylum Bacteroidota; class Ignavibacteria; order Tepidaquicellales; family Tepidaquicellaceae; genus DSSM01. The sequence goes on from CALKAJ010000096.1 coordinate 2,740, forward strand.
TTCTCTCATCAAGGTTGCCTATTGTATTTATCTTAATCTTTAAATTGGTCAGACCAAAATTATTTAAAATATTTATACCAAGCGAAATCATTTCTGCATCAATATAAAAATCAGAACTTCCTATAGCTTCGGCACCAAATTGACTGAATTCTCTATATCTCCCGGCTTGTGGTCTCTCGTGTCTGTACATATTGGAAATATAAAAAAGCTTTTGAATACCTGAAAAATTATATAAACTGTTTTCGATATAAGCCCTGATTACAGGAGCTGTCATTTCGGGTTTGAGTGTAAATTCACTATTATTAAAAGAATACATTTCTTTTGAAACTATATCCGTTTCTTCGCCAATTCCTCTTTTGAAAAGTTCTGTTTTTTCAAAAGTTGGCGTGCGAATTTCTTTATAATTATAATTACTGAAAATTCTCCTTACTTCATTTTCGATAAAAATTCTTTTTATTGAATCTTCCGGTAAAATATCAAGTGTACCTTGCGGTTTCCTAATAATATTCATCTAAAAAAATAGTTTATTAATCAAAATACTTAAACTCCACTACACTTTAAAGGTGAAAAATAAGATATTAAAATGGATTTAGTTTGCAAAATTAAAGCATTATATTTGTTGATAACTTTATACTAATTCAATTAATTCAAACCACATTATTATATGAGTACACCACAATTTGACGATAAGTTTATTGACAGACATATCGGTCCACGAGAAATTGAAATTAAAGAAATGCTTAAAGTAGTTGGTGCTGATTCACTTGACGATTTAATGGAAAAAACCATTCCTGCAAGCATCAGAATGAAATCAGATATGAAATTAGATGAACCATTGACTGAATTTGAAATGCTGTCAGAGATTAAAGAAATTGCTTCTGAAAACGAATTATTTAAAAATTATATTGGGATGGGATATTATCCTACTATATTACCTCCTGTAATTCAAAGAAATATTCTTGAAAACCCGGGTTGGTACACACAATATACCCCATACCAGGCAGAGATTTCGCAGGGAAGACTTGAAGCCTTATTGAATTTCCAGACATTAATTACAGAAATGACAGGACTTCCAATTGCAAATGCTTCGCTTTTAGATGAGGGCACTGCTGTTGCTGAAGCAATGCTGATGAGCAAGGCAAATACAAAAAATAAGAATTCTACAAAAATATTTATCTCAGATAAGGTATTCCCGCAGACAAAGGAAGTAATTAAAAACAGAGCTATCCCGCGCAATATTGAGACTGTTTTTGGGGATTTCCGTAAAATTGAATTAGATGATTCGTATTTCGCCGTTATGCTCCAATATCCTGATGACGAAGGAAATATAGAAGATATCAGGGAATTGA
>CALKAJ010000097.1 GCA_937983305.1 uncultured Ignavibacteriota bacterium
TCTGTGATACCAGAGTTAAATTTACAGACGGGTCGGGATAACCGTCCATTTCATCTCCTTTGACATAGGTCTCAGAATTATCGTGGCATACAAGGCAGTCAATATTTGTTGAATCAGAATATCCCTGCATTTTGTCTGTTGCACCAAAACCTATGTGACATTTTGCACAACTTAATTCATTTCCATCCGTTCCAATACAAAAATTATTTATTGCGTTCTTTTTGCCTATATGAATTATTCCTCTTCCCTCTACATATTCTTCTCTCTCCCAGTTCCAGTGATTGGACTGCATTACCTCTTTGTGACGCTCGTTGTGACAGGATATACAGGTTTCCGTAACTTCCTGCGGTGAATTAAACTTGCGGTTTAATTCGGGAAATTTTGAATGGTCTGCCGCCGATTTCTCTTTCTTCTGATATTTATCCGTAAGTGATTTTAAATTATCAGCATCAGTAGTTTTAGGCTTTAACATAATAACTATAGATGCTACAATTATCAGTAAAATGGCAACTATAAAAACTATTTTCCTCATATAATTATTTTATAATAAATTTATTTTGTATTTATCCAATTTTGTAAAGAATCAACCATCATTTTCAAACTGCTCAGGATTTCTCCTTTTTTCTTATCTGATACAGCAATTAATACATTATTATGAAAATTTATGTGATCTGCATATATATTATTTATGAAATTCTGTGTCTGTGATGATAGTGATATTAATATGTTTCTTCTGTCTTCAGGGGTTACATTTCTCTTTATCAGATTCTTTTTCTCAAGTGAACTTACAAGATGGGTTATTCTGCCCGGAGTGAGGTTTAATAAAACACAAAGCTCCTTTATTGTATAGGTTTCTTTAGATGCAAAATATTTTAATAATCTGAATTCTCCCGGAGATAAATTGAAAGATGAAGCAAAATGCTCCTCTTTAATGTTGCATAACCTTGTTAATTCACAAAGCAGTTCTGCAATCTCTTCTTCTTTTCTAGTTGGTATTTCTTTTAGTCGGGGCATTAATATTGCTTTACACCCTAAAATAATATTAAATTTTCCTTTTTTCAAGAGATAATTTGGTCTCTTTATAATAAAAAAACCGGAATATTTTATATTCCGGTCTGATAATTTTAATACAAAAGAAATAAATCAGTAAGTCATCAACTCGCCAATCGCTGATTCTACTGCTTTTAAGATATCGTGTCTTTTAACACAAGCCATCATATTGTTATGGTCTTTAAATAAAGGTCTGTCAATATCCAGATGCTCCACAACTTTCCTTACGGCTGTGTGAGCTGCTTTCGTTCCTTTTCCTACATTAAATTCACGGAAATCAATTGCCTGAGCAGCAGCAATAAATTCAATTCCAAGTACACCCCAGGCATTCTCAATAATCTGCCTGTTTTTTAATGCAGTGTTCATACCCATTGAGACAAAATCTTCCTGGTCTGCAGCTGCAGGTATTGATTGAATTGAAGCAGGCATTGAAAGAATTCTTTGTTCGACTATTAACATATCTGCAGTATATTGGCTGAGCATATGTCCTGAAAACATACCGGCACCTTTAGTGAGAAAAGCCGGAAGTCCGACACTTAGTGCAGGATTAAGAAGGCGGTTTAAACGACGTTCGGATAAGACACTTACCATTGTAACAACGCCGCCAAGCATATCAAGAGGAACACTCATTGGTGAGCCCTGAAAGTTAGCACCGGTTAAAACAACTTCTTCATCCGGAAGAAAAATCGGGTTATCGCCAACTCCGTTTAGTTCAATTTCAACCTGTTCGCGTGTCCATCTTAGCTGGTCACGGGCAGCTCCAATTACCTGAGGTGTTGAACGCATTGAATAAGCATCCTGAACTTTTACTTTTACCTTATCAATGAGGTCAGAGCCTTCAATCATCTTTTTTATATTTGAAGCTGAAGTAATTGCTCCTCTGAATCCTCTTAATTGATGAAGTCTCGTATCATAAGGTTTAAGATTAGCCATAAGAGCTTCAAGAGACATAGCAGCCGCAATTTCAAATTCTTTTAAAAGCTGTTCAACTTCATATACCTGAAGACAGCCCATCGCATTCATAACATTACTGCCGTTTATTGCGGCAAGACCATCACGAGCCTGAAGTCCGGGAACCGGAATTCCTGCTTTTTCGAGTGCTTTATCTGTTGGCATTCTTTCGCCGTTGTAAAAAGATTCACCTTCTCCCATCAGTGATAGTGCAATCTGACTCATTGGAGACAAGTCACCGCAGGCTCCTACGCTGCCTTTCATACAGACAACCGGAGTTACGCCTTTGTTAAGCATATCTATATACGTTTGAGTAATCTGAGGTCTGCATCCTGAAAAACCGTTAGCATGAACATTAGTTCTTGCTAACATTGCACCTCTTACAATCTCAATAGGGAAAGGCTCCCCTATTCCTGCAGCGTGATTATAAACTAAATATTTCTGGAACTCTTTTATCTGTTCTTCGGTAAGAACAACATTTACCAGTTCTCCTATACCGGTATTCACACCATACATAATTTCTTTTGCTTCTATTCTCTTTTCAAGAAATGTTCTGCATTTTTTTATTCTTTCAAGTGCATCGGGATGGAGCTCGACTTTTTCACCTTCTACGGCTACTTTATAGACATCCTCTACTGTTAAACCTTTACCGCTAATTTTTATAGCCATTATAGTTTTAATTTATTATTAAGAAATTATTTTCTGTATTTTGAAATAAACTCTTCGACTTCAGGCAATCCGCCTTGTAATATCAGGTATCCATTGCTCGGCTCTCTTTCGGTTATTTCGTTTGCAATCGGAGTCAGCATAATTCTTTTCACTTCATCCAAATTATCTGTCTGGCCAAGTGCCCAGCAAAGTTTTATATACGCTACTTCCGGCAGCATATTTGCACTGGGAACTACTCCAAGCTCCATCATATCTCTTCCGGTATCATAGACATACATTTGAACATATCCCCAAAGAGTCTGAACTGTCATATAAACTGCAATTCCTTTCTCTTTCGCTCTTTTTAATGCGGGATATAATGGTTTATTTACGTGACCTAAACCGGTTCCTGCAATTACAATACCTCTGTAGCCATTATCAATTAAAGAATCTATTATATCCGGTTTCATATTCGGATAGTAATATACAATACTTACTTTTTCTTCAAATGCAGTATTGATTGTTACATTCCTGTCATGGCGGCGTTTTTTGTAACCTTTCCGCATAGGTGTTATTTTATCTCTGCTAACTGTTGCTATAGGAATATCGCTGATAGTTCTGAAAGTAGAACGATAACTTGAGTGCATTTTTCTTACACGTGTACCCATATGAAGCAAGCCGTATTCATCGGATGTAGGTCCAAACATACAAACCATTACTTCAGCAATATCACTTTCGGCGGCTGTTTTAACGCTATGCATTAAATTCAATGCCGCATCCGATGATGGTCTGTCGCTTGAGCGTTGAGAGCCAACCATTACTATCGGTACCGGAGAATCCTGAACCATAAATGAAAGTGCCGCTGCAGTATGGTGCATTGTATCAGTACCATGCCCTATTACAATTCCGTGTATTCCTTTTTCAATCTCTTCTCCAATTGCTTTAGCCGTTCCAATCCACTGTTCCGGACCCATATTTTCGCTGAATACACCATATAGTTTAGATGTATCAAGATTACATATATCGGCAAGCTCGGGTACAGACCCATATAATTCACCGGGTGTAAATGCAGGAATAACGGCGCCTGTTCTATAGTCAAGACGACTTGCAATCGTGCCTCCGGTTCCGAGCAATTTAACATTCGGCTTTTTGGGGTCGAATGGGAATGCTTTCTCCGGAATTTTATAATGAGCTTCTTTTCTTTCGCCTACTTCTATGTTTGTAATTTTTTTTGCGGCAATTCCGACATTGTATCCGGAAATCAGCTTAATCACAATATGCAAATCATCTGCAGTTTCGGAACGCGGAAGTATTGTTCCCCGGAAAACACCTTCGGTTGATGTAATCTTTACGTTACACCAAACCAACGCATCGAATTTTTTTAGCACTTCAAGTGCTTCGCCTCTGTATCCTTTATATAAATCGCTCATTATAAGTTAATCTTTTTTATTTCCAAAAATTTTAGAATAAACTTTAACACCGTCTATTTTTCCTCTTAACTTTTTCATTGCCTCGGATAATACAATCCTTTTTTCCATTTCCTGATTTCTTACTTTCATTATTGATACTTCATATTCTGCTTCCTTAATGGAATCTGCAAGTTTTGTTTTTGATGCCGGGGTTATGTTTTCTTTATCCATTGCACCGGTTCTTGCAATTTCTTCCATATACATTAATATACCTTCACGTGAAATCAACCCTTCGGAATGAGCTTTAAAAACTTCAGTTAAATTATCTTCGTTAAGTTTATTAATATCAAGGTGTTTTCTTTTTAACCTCTTTGGATATTGAATCAGAGCAACACCAGCGAGAACAGGGTCAATTTTAAATTCTTTCACGGCTTTTTTAAAGAGCTTTGCATATTTGGAAATTGACAAAGGTCTGATTATATCCTTAGGAAGTCCTAATTCGTTATACCACTTCTCTCTTT
>CALKAJ010000098.1 GCA_937983305.1 uncultured Ignavibacteriota bacterium
CGGCGACAACCGAGATCTACACTCTTTCCCTACACGACGCTCTTCCGATCTAGTGAATTCGGTTCTGACCAAAGAGCTGTTCCATATCTTGTGAGCCAAGTATTGCCTCCATCAGTTGTTCGATGGCTGACACTGTATTTTGAGACAATCATTCCATTGTTTGAATCAAAAAATTTAATTTTGAAAAAACTTGCGTTGTTGCTGTCAAGTTTAGACCAATTGATTCCACCGTTTGTTGTTTTCAAAACATAAGATTTTCCGGGACCTTGCCATGCAGATATATAGCCTGTGTTATCATTAACAAAAGAAAGATCATCTGCCGAGTATTCGGAAAACTGCGTTACAATCCAGTTATTGCCGCCGTTAGTTGTGCGGAGGAATGCACCCGGATTAGAGGTATAGTAACTTCCGCAAGCGAAACCATTGTTTGCAGAAGTAAACTGCATAGACATAATATACAAATGTGGGATTGAGTCTGTAACTCTTGTCCAACCGGATTGTGAAATCGAGTATGAATTTGAAATTAAAATCAGGATTAGTACTGCTAATAATTTTTTCATAAGATTATTCTTTAATTTTTGAGATTATGAGATAACTTACATAAATATTTTTTAAAATACAATAGCAGTTTAAAAAAGGCAGTTTCGAAAAGAGAAGCTGCCTTTTTTTATTTGGGGAATTTTTTTAGTACTATTTTAAGAATAACATTTTTTTGGTTTGGGAGAAGCCGTCGGTTGTTAGTTTGTAGAAATATATTCCGGAGCTTAAGCCTGCTGCATCAAAGGTTGTTTCGTAGGTGCCGGGAGATAATTTTTCGTTTACGAGTGTTTGGAGTTTTCGTCCTATAATATCATACACTTCTAATTTTACAATGCCTGAGAGTATGATATTAAATTTTATTTTTGTAGATGGATTGAATGGATTTGGATAGTTTTGGTTGAGTGAATAAGCAAGCGGTACTTCGGTTGATATTTGATTTATTTTTATTGTGAAATTACTTTCGTAATACATTTGAACTACATCAGCCAGTTGTTTTAACTTCGTAACAGAGTTCAGGTTGCTCGTTCCGCGTGCAACAAATTGTGCCATCCATATTACTGCCGTATCGCCGTTCATCACTGTGTAGTTTTCAGCGCCCATTCCGAGAGTGAATCTCACATCTTTCTGAACCTCAGGATAAAGCATTCCTACTGAATCTTTTCCGTAATTGACAATATATCCTTTTGCCGCAGTCCATCCTTCGTTTGTTTCAGGGTCACCGTAAAAAATCTTTTTTGTTTTTTTGTAACTTCCCCAGGGTGTCGGCTGGGTTCTATCAAGCCATGCGGCGGAATCTTTTTTAAATCCCTGCATAAAATAATAAGCACCGAGCGGTTCGCCGTTTGGGTCAGATTCATTTGGGGGCGGAGCTCCGGCATTATTTGTTCTGTTAAAAGAAGTCATATTATATGTTACATTCGGTAACGCACTTTTGTTTACAGGACCTTTAAGTATTTTAAAACCTACCGCAGGCGGGTTTGCTCCGTAAACCGGGTCGTCGTTATCGCCATTATATACATAGCCCATATTTCTTACAGTATCACAACCGGACAAGTCGTCTTCTGCACTTCCTACATCAGGGTCAGAGAAAATTGCAAAATGAGTTCTATTCCAGGAATGATTTCCTTTGTTTAAAACTTCAAACTTAGTGAATACCACATCGTTATAGCTCGGGTACGAATAAACCCATTTTGTGAGGTGAAGTTCGATTCCCATCAACGGATTAGTTATACCTCCGCCGTATCCTTCTCCGGATGTATGTGAAGTAGGATTTATATCCGTAAGACAAGCAAATATTGTTTGCGAAGCATTCTTAACTCCGGGTGTATCAATCAGAGGTTCGTAATTTCCATTGTAATTAACGTCAACATAAGGTGCGCCGTAAGGTACCATAAATCCCCATTCCTGCCAGTCTCTTTGTGACGTGCCCAGTGCTCTTTCAATTTTATAAATTCGAAACTTACTGCTGTCATAATAATATTGTCCGTTTTGTATGGCACCGGGGAGATACTCGCCAAGATATGAGCAGGATGTTTGTGCAAGCTGACCGTTTATCATACAAGATGCTGTTAAGCCGGTAGTAAATACAACATATTTATTCGAACCTTTGGGCCATTCAAAACCGGGCATAACAGAGAACAATTTATTCTGATCAAATATTCCTCTGAAAGATTGATAAGTGCTTATATTATTACCGTCAATTTTTGTCTGCCATTTAACTGTATCAACTTCATATTTCAGAATAGTTCCGTTTCCTCCAAAAAAATATGAAGAATTGATATAATTCAGATTAACGCTAACAGGAGTTCCTATATTTTCCCAGTTGTTAAAAAAACTATTATATTCTAATACTTTACCTTCCGAGCCGGATACATAGTTACCGTAACTGTGGAACAGATTTGTGTTGACACTAACAGGATTTGAACTCCAGGTCTGACCGGTGTTTGATGTGTAATAAATGGAGCTGTTATTACCAAAAACAGTAAAAGTGGAGCCGTAACCGTTTACATAATTCAGATTTTGATTAGTAGGACTTGTAACCTGAAACCAGTTCAGTCCACCGTTAGTGGATTTGAGCACTGTGCCCGAATTCCCGCAAATTGTTGCGTCAAGGTTTCCATTAACCGTAATTGAATTCAGGTTTTGAGTTGTACCGCTTGGTAATTGAGTAAAAGCATTCCAGTTTGTTCCTGACCAGGTTGAATAAAGAATTAACCCTCCGTCTCCGACAATGAATAATCTGTAAGTAGAACTGTACGGATACGCCGCCAGCCATTTCAAATTTGCAGTTGTTCCGGTTGTGAGCTGGGTCCAGTTACTTCCCGTATTCGTTGAAAACAAAAGAGTGCCGTTGTTTCCGCAAGTAAGAAAACTTGTGCTGTTTGTTAAAACCCTTATCATGCAATTCAGCGTTGCCGTAGTTCCGGTCGGCTTTTGTATTACAGAAGCAAAATTATCGGGCGAATAAAGTATCGCCCCGTTAGAGCCGCAAACAAGCCAGAATGAATTGTTTGAATAATATGCGCATCTAAGGTCATTCGTTGTTCCGCTTGGTTTGAGCACCCATTTGTAACCGTATTGTTGTGCGTAGGAAAAAGTAAAAGATGAGAGTAATAAAACTACAACCAATATTTTTGTTTTCATAATATAATTTGGTATTAAGAGTATGGGCGAAGATAAGTACATATTTTAATAAAAGCAAGAGCAGATTAAAAAAGGCAGTTTCAATGAGAGAAGCTGCCTTAGATTTTTCAGAGGTGAGGGTTTAGGTACAAACTTTAAAAAGCGGTCCAGAGACCAACAGCGAAACGGGAAGTTTTTGTATCTTTGATATATGTGTATTCGCCAATGAGACGGATGTTCCGCTTCAGGTTGTAAGAGAGCATTCCTGTGTAGCTTTGATATTTCAGGTTGCTATAATCGGAGTCAACTATGTTGTATAGGAGAGCTCCTGTCCATTTGCTTTTATCGAAGTCGGGTGAGAGAAGGAGTTCGATGAATCCGCCGTTTGATTTGATTTCATTAAGCGGTTTGGTCGGGAGAAGTTCAGGGTTGTCATCAGAGCGATATACATACTGTGCGTTGAGTTCGAGAAAGTTTTTGTGAAACGTGAGATCTGCTCCTGCCATCCAGAGTTGATTTTTGAAGTCGGTAGGCTGCTCCTGTCCGTAGTATCCGAATGTACCAATGCGGAGACATTCTGTTAAATCCTGAGAGGCACGGAACATAAAGTTTTTGTATTTGTCAACGTCGAATACATCTGCGGTTTCAATTCCGTTTCCGTTTACAATCATAAATGCGAGGTCGGTTTTAGTGGGTAAACCGTAGGCAAAGTAAAGTCCCCTGTCGTATTTGAGTGAGGCTTCTGATTTGCCGGGTTTGATGGTGTAGATTTTATAGTCTTCGAGTTCGAGACGCAGTTCTCTTTTAAAAAGCGGGTCGGAAACCTGAAACTGTCCCACAACAAGGTCAAGGTCTTGTTCGCCGATGAGGTCGTTGAAAGAAATAAATGCATCTTCGATACCTGCCATTTTACCTCGCTCGCTGAGGAAGTAGTAGAAGTAGTAGGATATGTCTTTAGCAATATTTCCGGCAGACATTATTTTTAGAATCCATGGGGCACGAAGGTCGGGGTTTGATTCCCTGCCGTTTTCATATTGTCCGTACATTTCGACTCTTGCGGCGAAAGGAAATTCTTTCATAAGGAGAAGTTCGTCATCACCGGTTTTGCGGTAGAAACGTGAGGGCTCTTTCTCGGGAATTTGAAATCCGTTTGCGGCAAAGTCTTCGCCGAATGCTTTAAGCTTTGGCGGAGTGTAATGGCATACGTTGCAGGAGAAGTTATATTTTCTTGCGAAGGCAGGAATGGCTGAGGCTTCTTCTGCTATGGATATTGTGATAATAAAGATTACAACTGATAGAATTATACTTTTTTTCATTTTGTTCTCCTTAGTCTAAGACTTCTAAAATTGTTTCGTGGAAGTTTACTTCAATGATTTCTGCTTCTTCCATTGGTACTCCAAGGTATTCGGCAATCGGAGTTGGAAGTTTTTGGTAGTATAGTGTTGCTTTTACTTTCAGAAATCCGGGTTCGAGATTATCGGGTAGAATCCATGTGAAGGTTTCGATTTTCGTTTCCTTTGGTCCTAAGATCGGAAGAGCGTCGTGTAGGGAAAGAGTGTAGATCTCGGTGGTC
>CALKAJ010000099.1 GCA_937983305.1 uncultured Ignavibacteriota bacterium
ATTTCTATAAAATGACGGCAGGAGAATTTTCTGATGTGAGGCGTATGGTTTTGGTTAAGTAAAAAGTTAATTAAGTTTTCAAGTTGTAAAGTTTTTCAAGTTGTAAAGTTTATTAATTTGTAGAAATCCCTTTTTCCTGAAATATGGAGAAAGGGATTTTAAAGTAATTGCAAAATATCTTTAAATAGAAATGGACACAGATTTTTGAAGCAAAATAATATTTTTTACTGTCTCAGTTTTTTTGCAAATTCTATAAAGGTTTTGTCAAGTTCGGATAAGGTTTTGCCGGTTACCTCTTCAAGAAATTTTCCGCCGGTGTTATCTTCTGAGTATCGCTCACGGAACATTTTGTAAAACGGCTTTAAGAGTTTCTTTTCCTGAAGATAGTAGCATAGATATCTCGCCTGTGCATAGTTGAAGCCGCTTCTATCTCCGTAAAATTCATCGTAATCGGTTTCAGTCAGTGATTTGATTGAGGTATAGCTTCCTTCATAAATTGCATCCTGCAAATCAGGCAGACGCCAGTTTACGTAGCCGAGAATTTCACCGTTACTCAATGAACATCTTTCATATAGAGAGCCAAGTCCTTCATTGAACCAGCTTGGAATATCGGGAAAATCGTATCTTACAAACGCATGAGTCATTTCGTGAACAAGTGTTCCGGAGCCCGTGTTGATATTCATCAACATTGTTTTCTTTGAGGGTTTATAATATCCAAACCGCGAAAGGTCATCGTCATCAAATAGTTTTTTTGCCCAGTAGCGGTATGACTCATCATCATTAAAGAGAAATATCGTGACAAGCTCGTCCGGTTTTATCTCAAAAAAATTATTATAAAAACATTTCTCCGCACTTTCAATCGTGTTTGCAATTAAATCGTCTGTTTTCTTTTCGCTTAAGTTACTTGCAATTACGAAGCAGGAATGTCCTTTCACAATAAAATCTTCCGACAATACATTTTTTAATTCATTTACGGTTGAATCGTAATCGAATGAACTGCTGTCTGATGAGATTGAGCTGTTTTCAATTTTACTTTCACCTATCCCGCAGGCGAAGAAAATTATTCCGGCAATAAAAATAACTATTATTAATTTCATTGAATTCACATTTTTTGTATAATGTGAATTCAATGATAAATAAACAATACAATTATTTTACTAAAGTCATTTTTCGGACTTCAGTATAGCTGCCTGCTTTTATTTTATAAAAATATATTCCGCTTGTAAAAGATGATGCATTCCAAACTGCATTATAAGAGCCGGCGGTTAGATTTTCGTTAACAAGGCTTGCAACTTCTTTTCCGAGCATATCATAAACTTTCAAAGTGACATAAGAATTCTTTGAAATATCAAATTTTATATTTGTTGACGGATTGAAAGGATTAGGATAATTTTGAGACAGGGAAAAAGACGATGGAATTTCCGGACTAATATTTTGTATCCAAATAACTTCGGAAAAAGAACGCCGCCAAACGGAATTATCTGTTCCGGCAAAGATATAATCATTTGCAATTGATAGTGCTTTTACAATGGTATTGGCATTAAAGCCCTGACTTTTTGAAATCCAGTTCGCCCCGTTATTCGTAGAAAGAAAAACACCGTTTTGATAACTCCCCGCAAATATATTATTACCTGAGGCAGTAAGTGAATAAATAGTAATTCCATCCAATCCTGCCTGAACCCAATTCAACCCATTATTTGTTGAGAGGTGAACGCCTCCATAAAAAGCTCCTGCAAAAATATTGTTACCCGATGTAACAAAAGACCATGGATCAATACTGCTTGATGAGGATTGAACCCAGTTTACTCCGTTATTTGTAGAGCGAAAAATTCCCGTTTGAGCTACACCTGCGAAAATAATATTTCCAAGTGTTTTAAGAGCAAGAATTTGTTTATTACTCAATGATGTCTGTGTCCATATTGTTCCGTTATTCGTTGAAACAAAAACACCATTAAATACAGTGCCTGCAAAAATACTATTTCCGGATATAGTGATTGCAGTTACACTTTGATTGTTTAATGAAGTTTGTGACCAGCTTGTTCCATTATTAGTTGAGATATAAACCCCGTATCCGTCTGTTCCCGCAAAAATATTAATGCCTGAAGTATCAAACGTCCAAACAGTTTTATTGTTCAATACGGTCTGAGACCAGTTTACTCCGTAGTTTGTCGAAATATAAATCCCATAGTCTATAGTTCCCGCGAATAATTTATTATTAGTAAATATTAATGCGCGTACATCCTTTCCGTTAATCCCCGACTCTACCCACTGACATATAGAATTATTTGTTATTAAAGAAAAGTTTAAAAAAAGAGCAGCAATTAAAAAAGTAATTGTTTTCTTCATGATAGTATTTTTAAAATTAATATTATGTTTATAACATATCGTGAAATGAAATTATTTACTATCCGTTATTGGAATTACTATTATTAATTTCATTGAATTCACATTTTTTGTATAATGTGAATTCAATGATAAATAAACAATACAATTATTTTACTAAAGTCATTTTTCGGACTTCAGTATAGCTGCCTGCTTTTATTTTATAAAAATATATTCCGCTTGTAAAAGATGATGCATTCCAAACTGCATTATAAGAGCCGGCGGTTAGATTTTCGTTAACAAGGCTTGCAACTTCTTTTCCGAGCATATCATAAACTTTCAAAGTGACATAAGAACTCTTTGAAATTTCAAATTTTATATTTGTTGACGGATTGAAAGGATTAGGGTAATTTTGAGACAGAGAAAATCCTTTGGGCACTTCCGATGAAATTGGCTGCACGGAGATGGGAGTTAATACCTGAGTCTGGAATGCTCCTCTTCCGTGTGTTCCGATTACAAGTGTTTTATCAACATCTCTGAATTCAGCGTGAACACAAACTACATTTCCGATTGAGGTTACGGCTTCCTGTGTCCATACTGTTCCGGCGCCGTTTAAGGTTTGCGTGTAATAGACTCCGGTTGATGTTGCAAGTACTATGTGCATAACAGACTGAACATAGAATATTTCCGCCCATCTGACAGATGGTCCGTTTACTCCGCCAAGATTTCCTTCAACATTTGTCCAGGTAGTTCCGCCGTTTGATGAATACCAAAGACTTCCGATATTATAGTTACTGAAAACTGCAAGAACTTTATCTGAATTTTCCGGGTCAATTGCAATGCAGGAAACAAAGCCGTTGGGGAGACCTGTGTTCAAATCGCCGCTTACGGTATAACCACCGGAGTTGGCATTTGTAATTTTTCTTATATGTCCTTCGTCAGAGCCGTAATATAAAACATTTGAACTGTTTGCTTTTGAAACGCTGATAGTACTTACCTTTGCGGTTGCTGAGCCGAAATCACTTCCGGCGAGATATGTCCAGCCTACGGTTGTGGTTGCATTGATAGCATTGTTATTTCTCCAGATACCGGTAGTAGAAGGACTGTTTCCGCCTCCGAAATATATTAATGAGGAATTATTTCTATCAATGATTTGCGGATTTATAAACTGAGGATTGGTTGAACCGGCAGGTTTCATTCCTACATATTCGGAACCATCAAGCGCTGTTCTTGTTATTTCACCATTTTGAGAAGAGCTGTAAATTCTGTTATCGGCTATTGGTGCAACCATACAAAATCCGCCGTCACCGCTGTTTACATCTGACCATGGATTAGTAAGAGTTACGGAATTTGATGTGTAAGAGCCGTTGTCCTGAAAACCTCCTGCAATTCTTCCGGAGCCTGCATCGGGTGCTATTGATACTGCATAAAACTGAGTAACATTATATCCGTTGTTGAGACTTTGCCAGGAAACAGGATTATTCTGACTTAAATTTGTTGTTATATCTGCGGTAAATGATAATCCTCCGTCGTGTCCGGAAATATATTGATTATTATTACCGGGTTTAAAATATCCGGAATGTA
>CALKAJ010000100.1 GCA_937983305.1 uncultured Ignavibacteriota bacterium
CGGCAATATTAATTCTGTCGCTGATTTTATAATTCTTTGAGTTAATGTAAGAATTTACAGCTATATTGCCAAATCCTGAAATCATCATAGAAACATTCACTGAATGTTTCATTGAGAAATTATTGGGGTTTATAAATCCAAGAATCAGGTTTGTATTTTTATTAATTCTCGGTTCTTTCCCGTTAACAAATTGTGCATTCAGTAAATTTGCCGACAGAATAAATATTATTAATATTAATGTAATTTTCTTCATATTGTTTTTTTACTTTTACATAAATATATACAATTTTATAAAAAACAACAATGTAGCAAAATCTATAAAAAAACGAGAAGATATTGTATTAAAATGTATATTTACTTATGTTTGAGATAAAATTATCGCTTAAAATGAATAAGAAAAAAGTAGGATTTATTTGTACATCGAAAAGTTCAGGCGGTTTAGAAATGCTAATGTCAAATATTTGCCTTTGGTTGCAGCAGCGCGGAAATGATTGTATATTCATTTGTTCGAAAAATAGTTATATATCCTGTTTTAATAAGAAAAATTCCATTAGAAGTTTTGAATTGGAGAAGTCGAGAAAATTATTTGACTTTAAAACGGCGAGAGTCGTGAAGGAGATTATTAAAGAAGAAAATATATCTACGATTATATCCGGGGATAATAAAGATCTAAACTTATGCTATATAGTTAAAAAAATGACCGGGCAAGAATTGAACCATATTTTTATCCAGAATATGCAAATAGGAATAAAGAAAAAGGATTTATACCACACATTAATTTATAACAAAATTGATTATTGGGTTTCTCCGCTTGAATGGCTGAGGAATCAAGTCTTAGAATTAACTAATTTGAAACCTGAAAAAATTATCGTTATACCTCATGGATTTGATGCAAGAAAATTTAGCGAAGAAAAGATTTCAAAAATTGAAGCAAGAAAATCCTTTGGCTTAAAGCAGGATGGATTTTACCTTGGTATTTTGGGAAGAATTGATATAAAAAAAGGGCAGGAGTTTTTAATAAATGCAGTCAATATTTTAAACAATCAAAAAAGACAAAATGTTAACTTAGTAATTGCAGGTGAACCGACTGAAGGAGAAGGAAGTGATTATTTTAAATATTTAAAAAATCTGGCAGAAGAATTTAAGATTGAAGATAATGTAAAATTTGCAGGTTTTATAGAAAATACATCAGGCTTTTACCGGGCATTGGATGTTTTTGTAATGGCTTCCGAAAGTGAAACATACGGTTTGGTTACCCTTGAGGCAATGGCTTCCGGAGTACCTGTTATTGGTACGAATAGAGGGGGAACAAAAGAAATTCTAAATTCAGGGGAGTTCGGATACTTGTACGAGCCTGATAATATGAGACAATTCTGTGAAATTATCGAAAAAATTAAAAATGAAAATTGCAATCTCGAAGATATTATTTTAAAAGCAAAAGAGATTTCAATTAGCAAATATTCAAAAGATAAACAATGTGAATTACTTGAAAAACTTATCTGAATATTCTTTGAATACCGCTCTGTAAGATAGATTCTTTTACAATCAGACTTAAAACAAAATAACCATCTGCATCAAAATTGTAAAAATAACCGGGGTGCAAATTTACTCCGTAATTCTCTAAAAAGTATAATACTCTTTCCTCATCATCTGCTTGTGAGATGCTTTTTAAAACTGCATACCACCCGCCATCAACCGGCAATATAATGTTTAACGGATTATTATTGAAATATTTACTCAGGAAGTTATAATTAGAACTAATTCTTTTAAGAATCTGTGCTCTAATTTCTTTCCCGGTTTGTAATAAATTTGGGAAAGCGTTTTGAACAGGTGTATTAACAGTGTAATATGAATCGGCAATCATTTCGAGAATATTGTTATAAGAATCTTTCACTTTATTTCCGGAAAGGTTGATAATCCATCCAAGTTTCATTTGTGGAAGCGCGAGCATTTTTGAAATTCCGTTTAAAACAAATATAGAGGAGTTCTCAAAAATATCCGCTTCAATAAAAGAAAATTTCTTTTCGGAAAGATTGAAATCATTAAATACTTCATCAATTATCAAGGCAATATTATTTTTTCCGCAATACTCCACAAAAGAATCAGAATCAAACTTTGAAAAAAAATTTCCGGTAGGGTTATTTGGGTTTACAATTATTATGGATTTCGTTTTTTTATCAGTCTGTGCTACAATTGAATCGAAATCTATTTCCCATCTGTTTCCGTTGTAAACTAAATTATAGTATCTTATTTCAAGGGAGTCAAGCTCACATAAAATATCAAGCAGCGGGTAACTTGGTTTTGGGATTAAAATATTATCCCCCGGATTCGAAAGCATTTTAAACAAATAAGAATAAGATTCGCTTGTTCCGGCAGTAAGGGTAATATCGTTAACAGATAGATTTTTCCTGTGTAAATCAGTAATTTTTCCCTTTACATAATTAGAGCCACCGGGAACCGGTTCATATTTCAGGTTATTTTCAGACCTGAATGAGTTAATAATTATATCTTTATTATAAGTAAAATCGCAGGCAGTTGGGTTTGATTCTATTAAGTTTAATATTTCAATCCCATTTTCTTTTAGTTTTAATAATTTCTGCGATATTCTATTTTCGGAGAAATCTCCGTGAAATTTGTTTGAAACCATATTGCAAATATAACAAATAATTTAATCTAATAAACTTTAAACTTTGATACTTATTCATTAAATTTATAAGTAAAATAAAGACTGATAAAATCGTTATTAATTTAATTATTATAATTTGAAATTATTTTCAGGAAAATTTCGTACACAAAATATTTTAATTGGTGTAACAATATTTATTATCGTATGGATAGGTATCGTAAAAATTGCCGGAAATATTGTTATTACAAATGTTGACGAAAAGTGGGAAAATATTTCCAAAAATAAATACATAGAACAAAAAAAAATAAGTATAAATATATACAATGACTATTTAAAAGTAGCAACCGAATACAATAAAAATGTTTCAGAAAACCAGAATATTAGAAATGCACTAAGAACCAATGATGCGGTCAAGATATTTGAAGAACTTTCTTTAGTTAATTTTGCCGAAAACTCAATTGTAGAAATATTTGACAGAAAGCTTTCATTGATAGCTTTTGAAGGACGATTACTTGATGTAGATAAGCAAACATTATTGAAGGCATTTAACGGGAATAAATTCAGCACAATAAAGAATATAGGGTTTTATACATATCTGATGATATTTTCTCCGATATACGACAGTGGTAATATACTTGCTGTTTCGGGAGTATGCGTAACAGCAATTCTAATTGATGTCAGATATGAAATAAAAAACCGTTTTTTCCCTGAATTTGGGTTATCAAATGAGATAAAAAAGGGGATTGATGTAAATGCTGAACTTATTCCAACTGAAACCGGGTTACCTGCCGGGTTAAAAGATACCAATCGTGTGATAGAACTGAAAGGAATTGACGGAGCCAGGACAGGAGATATAATTCTGCCGATATATGATAAACAAACATATATTGAAGGTATAACTTTATATATTTCGAAAGTTACTTCTGTATTGGTATTTATGCTATCGGTCGTATTACTATCGTTGTTTATAGTTATATCTGCTTTTTCTGAAAGTTGGTTTTCAGCATATGTAAAGATATTTATCGCCGGGGTTTTGCTTTTGTCATTAAGGGTACTTTGGATGTACGCAGGGTTTCCCTCCGATTTAATTACATCAGATTATTTTTCTCCACAATATTATACTTCATCGCTTGGTTTTGGACTTGCAAAATCAATAGGTGATTTATTTATTACCACCATATTTATTTTAGTGTATGTAATTTATACTTCAAAGGAATTATTTAAAAGAAATATTATCTTTGTAAATTTTCACTACGGGAAAAACATAAAAAGTTATTTATCAGTCTCGGGACTTCTTATTGTTATATTGGTGTCATTTATAGTTACGCTTGAACTTTTCGGTTTAATACTAAACAGTATTATATTCGATTCAAATATTAAATTTTTGGATAAAGCGAGTTTCATTCCTTCATTTGAACTGTTTCTAATGCAGGTGATACTACTGATAACAGTGTTTGTATATATTCTACTGAACACCTCATTGTTTTTACTTTTAATAAGCAGAACCAAAACTATTACAAACTCTGCTTTCATAAAAAAAACCTTATTATTTGTATATTACATAATATTTTTAATTGTCAATCATATATCCGGATTATTCGCAGAAGGTTTTGAGATTTCATATTTCCATAGAGTAATAATAATTACTGTAATTTTCGGATTTTGCTTTTATATAAACAGGTTTTCTTTCCTTAAGAGGAATTATAATATTTTATCAATTAAGAATTTTTCAATACTTCTTGTTATATGTATAATAATAACTCCGATGATTCTTCTTGATAAAATTAAGTCTAAAGAAAAGGATTTTATAGAACTTCTCGGGAAGAACCTTACAAGCCAGGAAGATGAAAAGGCAGTATTCCTTATTTCAAACGAATTATTAAATTTTACAACTAATAATGATATTGAGCAGCTTTTGAATGATAAGTCAAAGCATCCAAAGTTGGCTTTTTCGTTATGGAAAGACAGCAAGCTTAGTTCTGAAAATTTTAATTCAGCAGTAATCTTAATTGATTCTTCGAAGAAAGTAATAAGTGATTTTAATATAAGTCCTCTTACAATTGAAACGGACAGTATTGTAAGTTTTGCACTCAGGAAATATATAAACCGACAGATCAAATATTCAACCCCTGATTATTTAACCGATTCCAATAATGCTGAAATAATTATGGAGGAAAGTGAGGAAGATATTTACCCTGTTGCATTTGAAAATATTAATATAATAAAGAATCCTGCAGAGAAGTACTTTTTGGGAATTGCCCCGGTTGAAAAAACTGCTTTTAAAAATACAAAGTATTCTAAAAATATTGCATATATCTTGCTTGTACTTCAATCGGATGTGAGAAATTTCGTAACACAACCAACTCAGCAATTATTTAAAACATATCCTAAAGATAACCTGTTAAATAAGATAATAACAATACCCGTAATATCAGAA
>CALKAJ010000101.1 GCA_937983305.1 uncultured Ignavibacteriota bacterium
AGCTTATGCTTCTCTTAAACTTCCAGAATCAGGCATTAGTTGGAAAGAAGATGAAGAATTTAGCACCTGCAGGTTACTTCAATAACTTCGAAAGCTATACAGTTGGAAATCGCCTCGCATGTTCGGATTCTCTCAACTGGACAACTTGGAGCATCCTGCCGTGCAGCACGGTTGAAGATCCTGTGATCTCAAATACTCAAGCTTATAGTCCAACAAAGTCAGTTAAGATAGTTCAGAATAACGACTTGGTAAAAAGGCTTGGCAATGATTCGACGGGCATTCATGAAATTTCCATTAAGTTCTTTGTCCCGAGGGGCAAGGCTGGTTATTGGAATACGTTATCAGTTTTCGCGGGAGCATCATCTAAATGGGGAATGGAATGCTATTTTGACGTTGCAGCCACAGGTAACAACGGAAGACTCTTTGGAGGTTCGGCTACAGCAATACCGTTCGCCTATACACACGATGCCTGGCAGACTGCAAAATTGATAGTGAATCTGGATCTCGATTCGGCGAAGTACTTTATCAATGGAAGCATGGTTCATAAATGGAAATGGACAGCCGGTGCAAATGGCGTAGCAGTACCGAAGAAACTTGGTGGTAACAACTTCTTTGGAGCCACAGCAACGGACGAGCTGTATGTGGATGACTACTCTTATATGCCGGGTGCAAATTGGTTAACCGGTATTACACAGAATAGTAATACAGTACCGACAGAATACTTATTGACACAGAACTATCCAAATCCGTTTAACCCAACAACAAAGATTAACTTTGCACTTCCGAAATCAGGACTCGTAACGATGAAAGTTTATGACGTACTTGGAAAAGAAGTTGCAACACTTGTAAACGGAAACTTTAATGCAGGAAGCTACACAGTTGACTTCAACGCATCAAACTACTCATCAGGTGTTTACTTCTATAGATTAGATGTCAACGGATTCACTGAAGTAAAGAGAATGATGTTAGTAAAATAATATATTAAGATTTATTGTCTTTTTTAAAATCCCCTGCTGTGAAAATGGCAGGGGATTTTCTTTTTTTGTAATTCAAAAAGACTTGATGTATTCGGGAATTATTGTTATAATTACTTACTTTTTAAAAAAATAAGGAGCAAATATGACTCGTAACAAAACAATTCTACTTAGTTCTATTTTTGTTCTTATGCTTGGTGTTACTTTAGGATTTATTATGCAAGATCCTTTCGGTTCAAAAACACCTGCTAACACAGAACAAAAACCTTACGTCAGCAATGGTTCAGGTATTCAGACCGATGGTACACCCATTTATACCGATAACTTTGACGGAAACAACGATACTACAGCTTTAAGATCAAGAGGATATTTGATTTATCAAATGTCAACACCCAGAGGAACTACATTCTGGTTTCAGGGAAATGCTACAGTATTTAATGCATATAACGGTCCAACAACCGGTTATGTAGGTGCTAACTTTAACGCTACTACAGGCGTCGGTCAGATTGACGTCTGGATGGTAACACCTAAGATTGCCGGCGGATTATTAGCAGGTGATTCTCTTTATTTCTGGTCAAGATCTCCTACTGCAAGTACTTATCCTGATTCATTCAGAGTTATGTATTCAGTCAGTGACTCAACACCTTCAGGTACCTGGACAGAGCTTGGAAGATTTAAAGCTGATGTTACTGCATGGACTTTAAAGGGTTTCAGAGCTCCGACAGCAAGTGCTAACGGAAGATTTGCTATCAGATATAATGTTGCAAACGGCGGTCCTTCAGGTTCTAACAGTGACTTTGTAGGCGTTGATGCTTTAAATATTATCAGAACAGGCGGCTCTACTCCAACAGTATTTTCATCACTATGGTGTCCCGCAAATACATTGCCAAGCTTACCTGCAGCAACATACTATCAGGCATCAGCTTGGATTGGTGATACACTATATGTACAAGCCCCATCAACAGCAGGTGCAGGTGCAACAACCATTTACAGATATAAATATGGTGCCGGCTGGACAACAGGAGTACCCTGTTTAACAGCAGTAGCAGGCGCTTCATTAACAGCTTGTAACGGAAAATTATATCTCTTAGGCGGCGGTGCAGCAGTAACAACAGGCGGCACAACAGTTCAGGAATACAATCCTGCAACAGGAACCTGGACAGCAAAAGCTCCAATGCCTGCGGCATTATCGGCACACGGCTCAGTATGCTGGGGAGATAGCGTGATTTATGTAATCGGCGGACCATACACAGGTGCAGGAACAAATCTTAATGTACATTATTACAGACCGGCATCAAATACCTGGGGAACAATAACCAATTCATTACCTGCAGGTCAGGGAAGAAGAGCTTATGCCTGGGGAATTTCCGGAAATAAAATCGTTATTTCCTGCGGTTATAATACAACATATTTAAAATCAACATACGTAGGAACAATCGGTTCAGATGCAACCCAATTAACCTGGGTAGCAGCACCTGATGCACCTGTAGCACTCAGCCGTCCGGGCGGAGTAGGTTCAAACGGATTATTCTTTGTTATCGGTGGAGATACAAACCTGACAGCAGTAAAGAATAATAAAGCTTATGTATTCCATATAGCGAGCAATACCTGGTTAACCCCGATTCAGCCAAATCCACATCCTGTATCCAATATGTGGTCGGCAATAACTGCAAAAGCAATCAATGATACAATCAGAATATTCCAGCCGGGCGGTTACGATGGCGTGGCAAGTATCAGTTTCTTTGATATGATTGGTTGCGGCACAGCATTAACCGGAACAAAGTTAGTTTCTTCGACAATTCCCGAATCATATTCTCTCAGTCAAAACTATCCGAATCCGTTTAACCCGACTACAAAGATTAACTTCTCAATTCCGAAGAACGGTATCGTAACCTTAAAGATTTATGATATTCTTGGAAAAGAAGTTGCAACACTTGTAAACGGCGAGAAATTAGCAGGTTCTTATATTGTTGACTTCAATGCTTCAAGCTACGCTTCAGGCGTTTATTTCTATAGATTAGATGTAAACGGCTTCAGCGAAGTTAAGAGAATGATGTTAGTAAAATAAGATTTATTTAAATAGTCATTTTTAAAAAAGCACGCTCCCTGTGGGAGCGTGCTTTTTTTATGTAAAATTGCTGCAAACGTATCATCCCTCCGGGATGAAAAAAAAGAATATTAAAACTCTCTTTCCGAAACAAAATTAAGTAATGAAATCATACTATTTTTCGACTCGGATTCCGGAAAGATATTTAAGGATTCTTTAGCTTTAGAGCAGTACTCTTTTGTTTTCTCTGCGGTATATTTAATCCCGCCAAACTCCAGCACAAAATAATAAACCTCCTCAAATTTCTTTTTCTCATCACTTTTAATAAGTTTCATTATTTCCGCACCGCGTTTTTTCGGAGCATTATCTAAAGAATAAATAAGCGGCAGTGTAAACTTTTTTTCTTTTAAATCATTACCTGTTGACTTACCAAGCAGACTTTTTCTTCCTGTATAATCAAGTGCGTCATCGCGGAGTTGAAATGCGATACCAAGATTTTCACCGAAATCCGAAAGAGCCTGAATCATAGAGCTGTTATTTGTGGTGCTTAGGGCGCCGAGTTTACAACAGGATTTTATAAGGGAAGCTGTTTTATCGGAAATAACTTTGAAATAAGTTTCTTCTGTCGCATCAAAGTTTCTTGCTTTTTGAATTTGTAAAAGTTCACCTTCGCTCATTCTTCTGACCGCTTCTGAGGTTGCGTGAAGAAAATCGTATTCCTTATTTTCCAGAGAAATAAGTAATCCCTGTGAAAGAAGATAATCTCCGATTAATACCGACGCTTTATTTTTCCAGACCGCATTAATGGAAGCAATTCCTCTTCTTGTTTTTGCTTCATCCACAACATCATCGTGAATAAGTGTAGCGGTGTGTAAAAGTTCAACGAGATTTGCGGCAATATAGCTTCTTTGATTTATTTTTCCGCAGAGTTTAGCACTTAGCAAAACCAATACAGGCCTGATTTTTTTGCCCTTTTGCCTTAAAATATATTTCATAATTAAGTCAAGCAAGGCAACTTTAGATTTCAGTACAGAAGCAAATTGCTCTTGAAATTCCTCCAGCTCCGGTTTTATTGGTGCTAATATCTCTTTATTCATTTTTCTTTTGTGAATATTTACAAATCAATATACTAAACTCATACAGCAAAAATAACGGTATTCCGAGTAAAAGCTGACTGGCAATATCCGGACCCGGAGTTAAAATTCCTGCAAGTATTAAAATTACAACTATTGCATGTCTTCTGTATTTCCTCATAAATTCCGGCTTCAGAATTCCAAGCTTAGAAAGGAAAAAAGAGACCATCGGAAGCTCGAAAACAATTCCACCAGCAAGCAGAAGTGATATCACAAAACTCATATATTCTTCTGCGGCGATTTGGTTTTCGATAACAGCAGAGCCAAAAGTTGCGAAAAATCCGAGCGAAGTAGGCAACAGTACAAAATACACAAATGCGATTCCGGAAAGGAAGCATAGAGTTGAGAAGAAAACAATTCCAACAATATACTTTCTTTCAGTTTCTTTTAAAGCAGGTTCAATAAATTTCCAGAACTGATATAGAATATTCGGAATGCTGAGTATTATTCCGCCTACTAAGATAACTTCAAAATAAAGTGTAAGCTGACCAAATGGTTTCAAATTAATAATCATCAATGGCGGATTCGTGTTTTTTGCAGGAGCAAAAAGTACATTGGTTATTATCCAGTCAATAAAAACGCCGACAATTATTCCGCCAATTACAATACCGATAACAGACTTGATAACCCTCCATCTGAACTCCTCAAGATGGTCGAGAAAATTCATTTCAGCTTCGATATTTTCTTCACCTTTACCAGGCATACATTCCAAACTGTGATGTAAGTTGTTTTACAGCTTCGCTTATTTCAGCTTTTACTTTTTCATCAGTTGGGTTTGAAACAATTTTGTTAATGAATTCCGCAATCAATTCCATTTCCTTTTCTTTCATTCCGCGTGTTGTTAATGCAGGAGTGCCGAGTCTTATACCGCTTGTTATCAACGGACTTTTATCGTCAAAGGGAACCGAATTTTTATTGCAGGTAATACCAACTAAGTCCAAAGCTTCTTGTGCTGCTTTTCCCGTTATATTTTTGTTTCTGAGGTCAATCAACATCAGGTGATTATCCGTACCGCCCGAAATAATATTAAAATCGAATTCAACTAATTTCGCCGCAAGTGCTTTAGCATTTTTAATAATCTGCT
>CALKAJ010000102.1 GCA_937983305.1 uncultured Ignavibacteriota bacterium
CCGTAATGCCCGGAGATACACAGAGAATAGTTATGTGTCAGTTGATAGCACGCGGAAATAACAATTTGAATTCTGTCACGAAACTTAAAGAACTTTCAGATATTGCAAGAAATTTTTATAACACAAATTACACAATTGGTATTAATACGTTAAGCACTGAAATTCCGTCTGATTTTTCTCTTGAACAAAACTATCCGAATCCGTTCAATTCAATGACAAATGTTAAATTTCAAATTATAAATTCAGGCATTGTTAAAATAAAAGTATATGATTTATTAGGCAAAGAAGTAAAAACCATTGTAAACGAGTATATGCAGCCCGGAACATACAATGTCAGCTTTGATGCGGAAGGACTTTCTTCAGGAGTTTATTTTTACAGAATGGAAGCAAGCAATTTTACAAGTACAAAGAAATGTGTTTTGTTGAAGTAAAAATACGAAGCTATTCTTATAAAAATTTTGAAAGATATAAAATGAAAATTAAACATATATCATTTTTAGCATTATTTATAATAATATTTAATACATCCGATGCACAATGGGTTCAGGGAGATGTATTTTCTGTTGGAATTGTTTACTCATTGGAAGCCTCCGGTAATTATATTTTTGCGGGAGTTAGCAATCGCGGAGTTTACCGCTCTCAAAATAATGGACATACTTGGGTTCAGACAAGTTTGAACAACGTAACAGTTCTATCACTTTACGCGAATGGAAGTCTTATACTTGCAGGTTCGCGATATAATGGACTATATCGCTCCACAGATTACGGTACAACTTGGAATATTACTTCATTGAAATGGAAAGATGTACATGCTATTGTTTTTATTGATGACACACTATATGCAGGTGTTGATCATACCGGCGGACTGTTCAAATCTACAAATAGCGGTCAAAATTGGATTCAATTAGGGAATTTGGGCTCTGATATCAAAGCTATAGTTAAAAAAGATAATATTATTATCGCAGGTACTGATGGTTCCGGTATATATTATACTACTAATTATGGTGAGAATTGGCAACAAACATCTTTGCAAGGGAAGAACATTTCTTCTGTTCTAAAATCAGGGGATAATTATTTTGCAGGAACATATATCTTCGAGAATCCGGCAGGTGTTTGGCATTCAACAAACACCGGGTTAAACTGGAATCTAACTTCACAAAATACAAAGCCTGTTAATTCAATTATTTCTTATAATGAAAATATTTTTATCGGAGCTTCTCATAACAGCTCCATTACCGGTGGTTTCCTTGTATCAAGTGATAATGGTTTGAGCTGGACTGAAAAAAACCAAGGATTTTCCTCAATTCCGAGTATTTATTCCCTCCTTATAACAAATAATTATATTTTCGCAGGTACTAACGGTCAATCGGTCTGGAAACGACCACTTTCTCAAGTAATTGACGTAAAAAACATATCTTCGGAAATACCAACTGATTTTTCTCTTGAACAAAACTATCCGAATCCGTTCAATTCAATTACAAATGTTAAATTTCAAATTATAAATTCAGGCATTGTTAAAATAAAAGTATATGATTTATTAGGCAAAGAAGTAAAAACCATTGTAAACGAGTATATGCAGCCCGGAACATACAATGTCAGCTTTGATGCGGAAGGACTTTCTTCAGGAGTTTATTTTTACAGAATGGAAGCAAGCAATTTTACAAGTACAAAGAAATGTGTTTTATTGAAATAACGAGTTGCAGAGAAGCGGAAATCCCGATTTATCGAGACGGTATAAATTTCTATACCCTGTCAGTTGACGGCGTTCAATTTGCAAATAAGAAAATGGTAGCTATTAAATAGTGAGCAATAACTGTATAAAAATATTATACTGTATTAAAAAATCTTATGAGAAATTAAAGAAAAAACTAATACTATGAAAAATTTACTTAATCGGGTGATAGTGGTTTTATTGTTGTTATCACCTTCAGTTTTAACTGCACAGCCTTCGCTTTATTATTATTCTTACAAACTTGTTCCATCCTCTGTTGTTTATAATTTAAACCATATGTACGGTCATATTGCCGTTGGAGATAACGGGACGGTATTAAGGACCACTGACGGAGGTTTAACTTTCAGCCAGATGCAAAATATACCTGTATATAATTATAATGCAATTGGTTCGCTGGTATCGGGTGCAGCAAATCTTTATATTACAATAGTTGGCGATAACGGGAAAATAATTTTTGCAGCCAGCCATACTTATCAATTCACTGAGCAAGTAAGTCCTGTTTCAGTTAATCTTAACGGAGTTAATATAAGAAATTACCCTCCTCTTTTTCATAGAATTGCCGTAGGAGATAACGGAACAATTATAAAATCAACGGCTTCTTCCGGATTTAACTGGAGCAATTGGGAAGTAGTAAATTCCGGGGTTACCGAGAAACTTAATCAGGTTAGTCTGAGTAATCTTTTCGGATTGATTGCCGGTAATAACGGTATGATTTTAAGGACAACAAATAAAGGAGACAACTGGACTGTTGTAAATTCCGGCGTTACCAATAATCTATATTCGGTTAATGCATACATAGACAGCAGTGCGATTGTTTGTGGAGCGGGTGGTGTTATTCTTAAGTCAACAAATCTCGGATTGAACTGGACCCAGCTTAACAGTGGTACGACTGCCGACTTGTTTTCTGTTTTCAAATACGTAACTGCAGGGAGTGGTGGTATTGTTAAGATAAGCGGAAATCAGGGAACTAACTGGGTTAGCATTTTGAATCCGGCTTTAAGGAAGTTGAATTCAATACAGGATTATGATCCTAATAATAATCATTTACCGGGAAGCGTCATAGTTGGTGATTCGGGAACGATTATAAGAAAAGAAATTGACAGTT
>CALKAJ010000103.1 GCA_937983305.1 uncultured Ignavibacteriota bacterium
CATACGAGATGGTGATTCGTGACTGGAGTTCAGCCGTGTGCTCTTCCGATCTAATTCGAGAAATATATTTGAATATACGGAAGATGACGCTAAAAAAATAAATTTAAAAAGAAATCCGCTTTCAAATAAATATTCCAATGGAAAAGTCTTTGTCCTTGCCGGCTCGGTTGGATTGAGCGGTGCGGCATATCTTTCATCGCTGTCAGCATTGAAAAACGGCAGCGGAGCAGTAATTCTGGGAATTCCAAAATCATTAAACACAGTTCTCGAAAGAAAAACAACAGAAGTTATGACCCTGCCGCTTCCGGAAACTCACTCGAAAGGACTTTCGCTTGACGGATGGAAAGATATTAAGAAAAAAATCGAGTGGAGTGACGTATCTCTAATTGGACCCGGTTTGGGAAGAGATGAAGAAACTATGGAGCTTGTGAGGAAAATTATACTGGAAATTAAAGGAAAATATGTAATTGATGCCGATGGATTATATGCTTTCAAAAAGAATACTGAAATACTTGGGAATTCAAATTCAGAAATAATCATTACTCCCCATTACGGAGAATTTTCTACTCTTTCCGGTATCAAACCGGAAATATTTAAAAAAGAATTATACGCTATAGCAACTGATTTTGCCGAGGAAAATAAAGTTGTGCTTGTTTTGAAGAATTCGCCGTCTGTAACTACTGACGGAGAAAAATTTATTATAAACAGTTCCGGAAAAGAAAACCTTGCAACGGTTGGCAGCGGAGATGTTTTATCCGGAATAATTGCTTCTACTTTTTCTATTACCGGTAAGGCTCTTGAATCGGCAGCTTATGGTTCTTATTTCCATGGTTTATGCGGTGATGAGTTATATAAGAAGTCAGGAAACTCATCTACAATTGCATCTGATTTGCTAAATGCTATTCCGATAACAAAAAATTTATTGTTTGATTTAACTTGAAAAAAATTAAATATCACATTCCATATCTAATAATGACAATCGGGATATTTTCATTCTCTTCTTTTCCCGGTGATTCTCTACCGGATTTAAGTTTTGAATTTTCCGATAAAATTGTACATCTTGCAATATATTTGTTACTTATGATTTCTTTTTTTATTGCAATTATTAATTCAAGCGAGAAAAATATTTTAAGGAAAAGTCCGATTCTTTATTCTTTTATTATTACGGTTATTTATGGTGCTACAGATGAGTTACATCAATATTTTATTCCTAACAGAAGTTGCGATATCTGGGATTTTGTTGCGAACTCTGTTGGAGCATTAATTGCAGGTTATATTATTTACATTTATTTAAGAAAAAAACAAAATAATACTATACAAGAAAATATTATATGATTACATTAGCTGAACTTGTAAATGCAGTACCACTGCTTATTATCGCAATCGCTGCAATAATAACATTGCTTATAACTACATTTTTTAAAAAATCCACCGATGTTGTTTTTGCAGTTACAATTATTTCGCTTTTTGCCGCGATTTTTTTCTATTTCGGTGATTTGGAAAAAGATGCATTAATTTTTACTGAATCACTAAGGATTAATATGGTTTCTATCATGTTTTCCGTAATTGCATTAACTGCTGTTTTTATTAGTGTGCTTTCTGCAAAGTCTTATATAGAAAAAGAAGAAATTAATTTTGGTGAATATTACTCTCTGAGTTTATTTGCAACTCTGGGAATGCTGGTAATGATTCATTCTGCAAATTTGATTGTTCTTTTTATAGGTCTTGAGCTTATGTCTATTTGTTTCTTTGTCTTAACCGGATTCCTGCGGAAAAGAGTTAAATCGAACGAAGGAGCTTTGAAGTACTTTTTGCTTGGTGCCTTTATGACCGGTTTTTTATTATTTGGAATCTCTTTGATTTATGGTACTGCAGGTACTTTGGATTTTATAAAAATGCTTCAAAATCAATCTCTTGTAAAGCAGCCGTTGTTTCTGATTGGAGCCGCACTATTTTCAATCGGGTTTTTCTTTAAAATGGGTATTTTCCCTTTTCATATGTGGGTTCCTGATGTTTATGAAGGAGCTCCTACATCTGTAACAGGTCTTATGTCAACTGCAGGTAAAATTGCCGCTGTAGGAACACTTGCTCCGTTTATTATAAATACAAATATAACAAGTTTAAAAGTTATATTTTCGGTTTTAGCTGTTCTTACAATGTTGTTTGGCAATGTCATTGCTTTATCACAGATTAATATAAAAAGGCTTTTAGCTTTCTCATCAATAGCAAGTGCAGGATATATTCTTGTTGGTATTACGGCTATGAATGAATTTTCGGTTAAAGGAGTTGCTTTCTATCTGTTTGCTTATACTTTTATGCAGTTAGGTGCTTTTATCCTGGTTTCGGTAATTGAAAAACCCTCTGACGGAAGTAATGATTATAAAGGTGTTAATCTTGATGATTATAAAGGATTGGCGTCGAAGAATCCTTCACTTGCAGTTCTACTTACTATTTTCCTTTTTTCGCTCGGAGGAATTCCTCCCTTTGCGGGATTCTGGGGAAAATATTATTTGTTTTATGCCGCTATTAAATCTGAATTAATCTGGCTATCAGTAATAGCAATAATGTTAAGCGTTATTTCAATATACTATTATCTGAAAATTATTGTATAATCTTTTCATTTTTGGTTTTAATAATCATAGCAAATTCAGAACCGAAAAATCTATATAAACTACCCTCATG
>CALKAJ010000104.1 GCA_937983305.1 uncultured Ignavibacteriota bacterium
GACCACCGAGATCTACACTCTTTCCCTACACGACGCTCTTCCGATCTAGTAGCACTCAGCCGTCCGGGCGGAGTAGGCTCAAACGGACTATTCTTTGTAATCGGCGGAGATACAAACCTGACAGCAGTAAAGAATAATAAAGCTTATGTATTCCATATAGCGAGTAATACCTGGTTAACCCCGATTCAGCCAAATCCGAATCCTGTATCCAATATGTGGTCGGCAATTACTGCAAAAGCAATCAATGATACAATCAGAATATTCCAGCCGGGCGGTTATAACGGTACAGCCGGAATAAATTCTTTTGATATGATTGGATGCGGAGGAGTTATTACAGGAGTGAAGAATGTAAGCGGAAATATTCCTGCAGATTATTCATTAAGTCAGAACTATCCGAATCCGTTTAATCCGACGACAAAGATAAGTTTTGCATTACCGAAATCAGGATTGGTTTCGTTGAAAGTGTTTGATATGCTTGGAAGAGAAGTTGCTATTCTTGTAAATGAGAATAAAACAGCAGGAAATTATATAGTTGATTTCGATGCTTCGGCATTCTCAAGCGGAGTTTATTTCTACAGACTTGAAGCGGACGGATATATAGCAACAAAGAAGATGATGTTAGTCAAATAGTCCCGAAAATAGTTAGTTTTTTTAGTATTTTTTCATTACGTTAATCCCCGGCAGCAAAAGCTGTCGGGGATTTTTTTATTTATAAAATTCGTATGAGTATTCGTAGATGAGTTTGAGGGATACGGTATCCTCTTCGTAAAAAATATTTGTTTCTTTTGAAATAAGTTCATTGTCAAAGTATTCGAAAAAGGTTTCGTCTGAGGTCATGTTGTGGCCGTAGGTTTTGGAATGAGTGAGGAGGTTGTCGGAATTGTAGAAGTATTTTGTTTCGCCTTCGTCAAAGCGGTAGGTTGAGAGGAGGTTGTCAGAGTTATAGATGTAGAAGAAGTGATATGAGTTGTCGCTGCCTTGAGTGAAGGTGTGATGGATGGTGTTATCTTTTGGGACATATTCAAAGGTTGAGATATTATTTTCGTAGATCATTTGGATAAGTTGCCCTGATGAGTTGTAAGTATATTCGGTTTGGAATTCGGAGCTGTCAGGGAGGAAGAGGTATGACTCGAGAGCTTTGAGTTTATCCGGATAAGTGATGATGGATTTTGAAATGAGGTCGCCTGATTTGGTGTTGTAGATATTTTCCTGAGTGATTTGTCCGAGTTGATTGACGAAGGTGACGGAGTAGAGTTTTTTCTCGCTGTTATCAAGGAGGGTTTTATTAACAGTTTTGACTTTGTTTTTGGCATAGAGACTTTTGTGCTCGTTTAGTAAGTCGAATTGGGAAAAAGATTTTTCCGAGAAGAAAAAGAGTGATACGAGGATGATGATGAGATTAAGAGTTTTCATTGCCGGTAGTTTAGGTTATGGAAAAAGGGTTTTAGATTCAGGAAATTTAAGTTGAAATAATTTTTTCATTTGTGTGGATTGTGGAAAATCAATATTGTTTTGGAAAGATGGTGAGGTTGTAGAAGCCGCCGATAAAGGCGGTTGCGATGAGGTTGTCTTTTTTGTATGTTTCCATAACGTCACCCATTTCTTCTTCGTCGGGAATATCGCTTGGTACGAATTCGAATTGTACAAGGATGCTGTCAATGTATTTTTGGTCTTCTCCGACGGTGCAATTGGAGTTGAGAACAAAGGTTGCAAGAGCGGAGTTATCGAAGACAACTGTGTAATTGATGTTGCAGTTTCCGGGAGAGAAAACATAGACAGCGGATTTTTTGGATTCGTAAGCGAGCGAGGGGTCGAGTTTGAATTCGGGATAGGTTTCGAGAAATGATTCGAGTGAGGTTCCGAAATTGAGACTGCGTTCGAGGAATCTGAAAGATTGTGCATGAAGAGAATTTGCGAGTAAGAGAATAGCGAGAAGGAGAAGGATTTTTTTCATTGGTTTGGGTTAAGGATTAATAGAAGGTGTACTTGAAATGGTTGATATATTCGTCGGAACCGGTTGTAGAAGCATAACGGATTTTGCTGAGGAGTCCGGCGGAGTCGTAGTAGTAGTATGCGGTTTCGACTTGTTCGTTTTTTTCGTCGTAAGATTTGATGTACTGGATGCGGTTTTGTTCGTCGTAATAGAGTTTGTCAATATAGTTAATATTTCCGTTGTAGTTTTCATAGGTAGTGATTTTTTCAATGATGAGATTTTGAGAATCAAATTTGTATTTGACAGTAATAGTGGCATTATCTCCGTAGCCGAATTCGATAAAGGAAGTGAGAGGGATGTTTTCAATGTTGTTGGAGTTGGTATTGACGTCGTAGAAAGTTTCTTTGTAGGAGATAAGGTTGTTGGAGTTTAGGGAAATGTTTTCGATGAGAGCGTAAAGTTTGTTTCCATCGGTGTAGATTTCGATTTTTTCTGGGAAGCCATTTTTGTCGAAGTATTTAATTTCGTATGGCTGAGTTTCGTTGTCAATGTATGTTGCGATGGATTTGACTTTATAGGCTTTGCGGGATTGGCAAAGGGATTTGAAGTGCGAGAGCTCGTCCTGAGAGAATGCGGAAAGCGGAATGGTTAGGAGTAAGAGAAGTATAAAAGTTTTCATTTTGGTATGGGTTTGGGGTTAATGTTTTTTAGTTTGAAATTTTTGAAAGATAATAGAAATAATTTAGAGATGGAATGAGAAAAAAGAAGTTAGAATCCTGTCCCGATAAGTAGGGATGTAAAAGGTAAAATTGAGATTTTTGTTCGATTGCAAGTAAGAATAATATTTTAAGCAATACCGAAAATGATACTTTTATTTTTAGAAATTAATTGTTAGATTCAAATAAGATAATATTTATCCGAATTAAAATTTCATAAACTTTAAAGAACACAGAAATGAAAAAATTATTTTTTGCTTTACTGGTTGTTTTTGCTTTAACGGAAATAGTTAATTCGCAGGTATGGGTTCAGAAAGAACAAGGGACTTCGTTTTGGGCAATAACGAAGGATTATCAGGGAAATATTTATGCGGGGGGTACTTCAAAAAACATTTATAAATCAACGAATAACGGCGATAACTGGTCATTGATGTTCAGCGGAGGGTTGAGTAATATTTTGTATATCGCTTGCGATTCGAATAATAATGTACTTGCAACTTATGGGGCAAATGGTGTATTAAAATCAACTAACGGAGGATTGAACTGGAGTGTCATTGCCGGAAGTAATTTTGGTTCAAATACTGTGAATGCAGTTGCCTACGGAAAGCCGGGATATATTTTTGTCGGGACAACCGGAGGCGGCATTTACAGGAGTACTGATGGGGGCTTAACATTTCCGGATGTTGCTTTGACGGGAAGTAATATAGTTGCGATTTATGTGGATGCGTACAATTATGACAAGGTGTTTGCGGGAGCGTCATCTTCTACAGCGACGAATGGTATATTTATGACAACAAATTCCGGTGCGAACTGGAGCGATAATCTGACACCGGGAATAATTCGTGGGCAATGGTTCAGAAGAGTGCGACTGAGATATTTTCGGCGGGAACGTCAACGGGTTATGCATTTCTGAAGA
>CALKAJ010000105.1 GCA_937983305.1 uncultured Ignavibacteriota bacterium
ACCGGAGCTTTGGAATCAGAGAAGGAGGTACAACCGGAGCTTTGGAATCAGAGAAAAATGTATTTATATCTACGAACTTTAGAAAGATATTATTTGTTGTTTTTATATCAGTTAACTTAAAATTACCAATATGGAAAAACTTACCGGAGAAGTTTTTTATCCGTCAGAAAAAACACTCGACAGCGCAAGAGTGAAAAACTGGGACGAACTCAATAAATTCGCAACTGAAAACAACACAGAATTCTGGGAAAAAGAAGCAAATGAACTTGAATGGTTTTCTAAATGGGATAAAGTACTTGATGACAGCAATAAACCTTTTTACAAATGGTTCACAGGTGCGAAAACGAATATTGCCTATAACTGTTTAGACCGCCATCTGCATACATTCAGAAAAAACAAGGTTGCCCTTTACTGGGAAGGCGAAAAAGGTGATTGCCGCGTGTTCTCATATTTTGCACTCCACAGGGAAGTTTCAAAATTCGCAAATGTTTTAAAAAGTCTCGGTGTAAATAAAGGCGACAGAGTTACTTTCTATATGGGAAGAGTTCCTGAATTACCAATTGGTATGCTTGCCTGCGCAAGAATTGGAGCAGTACATTCCGTTGTTTACGGCGGTTTTTCCGTGGAAG
Organism: uncultured Ignavibacteriota bacterium; assembly: GCA_937983305.1. Classification (GTDB taxonomy): domain Bacteria; phylum Bacteroidota; class Ignavibacteria; order Tepidaquicellales; family Tepidaquicellaceae; genus DSSM01. The sequence continues at coordinate 630 of CALKAJ010000105.1, forward strand.
CACTTCACGAGCGGCTTGAGGACAGTCATTCAAAAGTTCTTGTTGTTTCAGACGGAGCTTTTCAGAGAGGAAAGATAGTACCGCTGAAGGCAATAGCAGACGAAGCACTGCAAAGAGCGGCATCTGTTGAAAGTGTATTGGTAATAAAAAGAACCGGAGAAGCTGTAAATATGGAAGAAGGCAGGGATTTCTGGTATCAGGACCTTGTGAATCTTCCGATAATAAACGCAAAATGCCCTGTAGAAGAAGTTGACTCTGAAGACCCGTTATTTTTACTTTATACTTCCGGTACAACGGGGAAACCTAAGGCAATTTTACACACTCAGGGCGGATATATGGTTGGAACATATTCAACGTTTAAATATGTATTTGATATAAACGATGAAGACAGGTACTGGTGTGCGGCAGATCCGGGCTGGGTAACAGGGCACAGTTACATTGTGTATGGACCATTGCTGAACGGAGCAACATCATTTATGTATGAAGGAGCTCCAAACTATCCCTTCCCAAACAGATGGTGGCAGATGATTGAGAAATACGGAATAACTATATTATATACGGCACCAACGGCTATAAGAGGCTTAATGAGATTTGGAGATGCATGGCCCAACAGGCACGATTTATCTTCGCTCAGACTTCTTGGCTCCGTAGGAGAGCCGATTAATCCCGAAGCGTGGAAATGGTATCACAGAGTTATAGGAAAAAACAACTGCCCTATTATGGATACCTGGTGGCAGACCGAAACGGGAGCTTTTATTATTGCACCGATGCCGTCTGTACCTCTGAAACCCGGCTCGGGAACAAGACCATTTCCGGGAATAATAATGGATATAGTTGACGAAGAAGGAATACCCGTAAAAGCTAACGAAGAAGGATACCTTGTAATTAAAAATCCCTGGCCTTCAATGATGAGAACAATATACAACGACCCGGACCAGTATATACAAAAATACTGGAGCAAATATCCCGGAATGTATCTGACAGGCGACTCAGCCAGAAGAGATGAAGACGGATATTACTGGATAATCGGAAGAACCGACGATGTGTTGAAAGTTTCAGGCTACAGACTCGGTACTGCTGAAATTGAGTCAGCTCTTGTAAGCCATCATTCCGTTGCAGAAGCCGCGGCAATAGGCCTTCCGCACGAAATCAAAGGAAATGCAATTCATACATTTGTGATATTAAAAGCAGGTGTTGAAAAGTCAGAAGAGCTTGCAAATGAACTAAAGGAGCACGTTGCACACGAAGTAGGAAAGATAGCAAAACCTGAAGACGTAAAATTTGTTGATATTTTACCAAAGACCCGAAGCGGAAAAATTATGCGGAGAGTATTGAAAGCAAGAGCACTCGGACAGGACCCGGGAAACTTATCAACACTTGAAGAATGATTTCTGAATATAAATATTAAAACTTTTAAGCTATTTTAACGTACATAAAGAACAATTCTAAAACTTAAACATATTACAAGTATGAAAAAAACATTTGTTTATTTTTTGCTGATGGTATTTGCATTTGCGGCAGGAAGTCAATCCTACCTGAATTCAAACCATAGGCCCGAACCGGATGTATTAATCTGGAAAAACTCCAATAATGAATCAATTACAATTGAATGGAGATTAATTGAAAAGCTCCGCAATTTATTTGCACAGGATGAATTACCTGACTGGTCGCAGATGTCACCCGAAAAAGACGGATATGAAGGTACAAGAACACTTGAACTGTATGAATATATCAAAGCAAATAACATTGCAGACCCGAAACCTGTTGTAGTAGCAGTGATGGATTCAGGTTTTGAAATTGAACATCCTGATTTAGCTCCAAACGTATGGAATAACGAAGCCGAAGTCAACGGACAAGCAGGAGTTGACGATGACAATAACGGATATGTAGATGATTTTCACGGATGGAATTTTCTTGGCAAGGCAGTAAATTTGAATATGGAAGTAACAAGGGAATATGCAAGACTGAAAAAAGCAGGAACACCCGAAACAGATGAGTATTTTATAAAGGTAAAGCAGGAATATGACAGTAAAAAATCTGACGATGAAAAAACATCCGTTATGATAAAAGGAATTGTATCAACAATGAAGCCGGCAGTTGATAAATTAAAAGCGGCAAATATAACAACAGAGCCGAAAGAACTTAAAAAAATATATGATACGTTATCTGACGAAAACAAAAAAGCAGCAGACGAAATACTTGGAATATATAACATGGCAGGAGTAGGACCGGAAGAAATATTTGAAGCAGAAGAGATGTATATAAATAAGATTAAAGATTTATATACACTTGAAGCCGATCCGTCATTGGTAATCGGTGACAATCCGAATGTTTATGACGAAAAAGGATATGGCGATAACGATGTAACTGTAAAAGTAAGCTCACACGGAACACACGTAGCCGGAACAATCGGAGCAGTTAAAAAAGGAATCGGACAGGCACCATTTGTAAAACTTATGTTTATCAGAGTAGTACCTGCAGACGGTGATGAAAGAGATAAAGATGTTGCAAACGGAATCAGATATGCAGTTGACAACGGAGCAAACATAATTAACCTCTCAGCCGGAAAATATTTTGCAAACAATGCTCAATACGTTATAGATGCAATCAAGTATGCCGAATCAAAAGGAGTATTATTTGTAGCGGCAGCGGGAAATGAAGGAACAGATATTTCAATAAAATTAAATTACCCTCCAAAGTTTTATAAAGAAGGCGGAGAAACAAAATATTTTTCAAACCTTCTTTGCGTAGGTGCAAACACCTGGGTTAAGAAATGGGATTCCGCAAAAGACCCGGATAATTCTTTAAGAAAATATGACTTAGCAGCATCTTTCTCAAATTATTCCGATAAAGTTGTAGATGTATTTGCACCCGGTGTGCAGGTAAACTCAACAGTTCCCGGAAAGAAATATCAGAAATTAGGCGGAACTTCAATGGCATCGCCAAATGCAGCAGGAGTTGCGGCAATATTAAAAGGATATTTCCCGAATTTAACAGCGGCTCAGTTAAAAGAAATTATTATGAAGTCATCAAGAAGATATGAAGGACTTGAAGTAAAATCAAAAGAATTGAAGCTCGTAGATTTTTCAAAGTTATCGAAAACAGGCGGAGTGGTTGATGCATATAACGCATTTATGCTCGCCAAGACATATTAATAAAAAATAATTTTTTACTAAAGGACGGCGGATTAATTTCTGCCGTCCTTTTTTTTATTTAAAATTTTTCCGAAAAAGATTAACGATGTATGTATATATTTATAAATCGTTGGGAATAGTAACCGCTCTTAAATTGGGGTTGAAAGGGCAGTGTTATGAAGGCTGTCGTATAACAGGCAGTCTTTTTTTTATTTTACCAGCAGGAATCCCTGTATATAGCTGAAATTAATGCTGTCGTTATTTTTATCTCCGTTAATGCTTGTAATAACTGCTTTTAACGAGAAATCATTTTTTGATTTCTCAATATTTAATGAGGAAGTATCACTTTTAGATTTTACCATTAATTGATAAATCTCATTGAATTCATAAGCAATAGTATCCGATTTCTCAACAAAAATTAATCCGTGATATCGGCTGTCATATTTTGAAGTAATATTTCTTTCGTTTGCCGTATAAATCTTTAACGCAGTGTCATTTTGCGAATAATATCTTAGTGCAAAAAGGTGAGAATAGCCGGTTGTTTCTACATGAAGCTCCACTTTGGAGGAAAAATTAAAATTGTTACGGTTGAACCTGATATTTGAGTATTCAACACCAAGCTCTTTCATAATTGACGAGGTGGCTAAGTATTCCGCTCTGAAGCCGTCCTGATATTTAAAGGAATCAAGCGAAACATTAAACCAGGGCTGTATTTCATCTGTATAATCACGGTTAACTATAAAATCGATTATTGATTGAATGCTTTCTGCTTCTTCTACAGGAGGTTGATTTACTGCTTTTACAATTTTTCCGTCAACAAGAATATTGTTCTTTGAAAGAAGTTCTTCCAGTCTTCCAATCTGACTTTTCTTTGCAATGCTGAATGAACTCCAGGGACCGATGGAAGAGAGCAGTGCAATGATGCACAAACTCACAGGTATTGCTTTTATGTTGGGTTTTTTGCTGATAATATTATACAGCGTTATTCCGGAAAGCCATAGAGCAAGTAATATCACATAGTAACGATTTTCCGTAATCCCGTATTCTCCGGCTCTGACGAATATTGCAATGAATAAAAGTATTATCGGAGGTATGAGTATGTAATAAAATATTTTTGCAAATCTCTTAATCCAGAGATTTCCAATAACTTCTGTCAGCGGATGCATTAGCAGCAGCGAAAATATTCCCGCTGTGGAAAAACCGATTACAAGATACGAAACCCATCCTTTCGGAAGCTGTCCCTGAAACAGAATTTTTATTATATAGCTGTAAAGAATTATAAAATAAATTACAATAATCGGGTAAATAACATATTGAGTAAAAATCTTTAATGCCTTTGGATACGGCTTTTTTTCTCTTGCATTCAGCGGAATATCCGAAAGGAAAAACCAGGTATTAAATATTCCAAGAATAAAAAAGAACAACTGTGCGTGCCTTGCAGGTCTGATATTCATATCAAATAAATTATCAACTGCAATTATGGCAATATCAAGCCCGCCAAAAAGTACGAGTGAATATAAACCTGAAACCAGAATCCTTAGAAAAATATGCAGGTTGAAATTCCAGAAGTTTTCCGTTTTATTATCATAGTAGTGGATTGCAAAAGAGACAAAAAGGTGGAATGAAATAACAAGAATGAAAAATCTTGCCGTGTCAACAAAGTTCTCAAATTCTCCGAGATTCAGAAAGAAAACAACAAGTATAATAATTCCAATAAGCTGATATAAATAAATCCTTAATGTGGAATGATTCATTGATTCCGAATGCAGTTTAAGGGAAAGCAGTAATGGAATGCCGAGGAAAAAAGACATTATTAATTTGTAGTAAATATATGTATTTACAATATTAGAATCGTTATCAACGATATAAATCATAAAGAAGGAAGCGAGTGCAGAGGCAAGAATTACAAACGGAAACCTTAAAAAAGTTTCTTTGGCACCCGATAATAATATTTTTAAAGAAGGGATTTTCATAATAAAATTTATTTTCCTTAAGATAACTGAAAAAAAAATCATTTTCCAATGAAAATAATTTCGATTGTTCTTTAAATTTTGAAATCAAGTTTTTAAATTGAGGTATGCAGGAATTTATACACTTACATAATCACACACACTATTCTTTGCTTGATGCAATTTGTACGGTTGACGGGTTAGTCAATGCGGCGGTTGAAAATAATATGAAAGCCGTAGCATTAACCGACCACGGAGTTATGTTCGGTATAATGGAATTTTATAAAAAGTGTGTAAAAAAAGGTATTAAACCGATTATAGGTTTTGAAGCTTATATAGCACAGGGCAGTTCAAGATTCGATAAGACAAAAAGAAACGAAAAAGTTCAGATATCAGACGGCGAAGAAATCGGTACCGATAACACAGACGGTCTCTCGGTAACAAATATTAACTACGCTCACCTTATACTGCTTGCGAAGAATGAAACAGGTTATAAAAATCTGATTAAACTTAATTCGATTGGTTTCACGGAAGGCTATTATTACAAGCCGAGAGTTGACCTTGAAGTATTAAGTAAACACAGCGAGGGAATTGTTGCATTATCTGCCTGTGCAGGAGGTGTAATCTCGTGTTATATTGTAAGGAACAACATTGAGAAAGCATACGAAATGGCGGGGAAATATAAGGATATTTTCGGAGAAGATTTCTATTGCGAGATTCAGGACCACGCAACACTTGAAAGCGAAAAAATGGTAATGCGGGAAATGCCAAAGATTGCAAGGCATCACGGACTTAAACTAATCGCAACAAACGATGTGCACTACATAAAGAAAGAGCATGCAGTTGCACATAATATCTATCTGCATATTTCCGCAAGAAAGAATAAAAATATTGATACGTATTCGATTACAAATCAACTGAGATACGGAACTGACCAGATTTATTTCAAGTCAACAAAAGAAATGTGCGAGTTATTTAAAGATTATCCGGAAGCAATAAAGTCAACTCTCGAAGTAACGGAAAAATGTAATCTGACTCTTGATACATCTAAGCATTTTATGCCCGAGTTTCCCGTGCCGGATGATTTTATTTCCAAACTTGAAAAGCCGAAAGTAAAAATTGCAAGCAGAGATGAAAATGTTTTTTATAATCTTGATAAATATCTTGACGAGCTTGCACATACAGGTCTTAAGAAAAGATTAAAAGATGTTTCAAAAGAAGCTGTTGAAAGACTGGAATACGAGCTTACCGTAATTTCCAAGATGAAGTTTTCGGGATATTTTTTAATTGTACAGGATTTTATTAATACTGCAAGAAGCAGGGGAATACTTGTCGGTCCCGGCAGGGGCAGTGCTGCAGGCTCTTTGGTCTGCTATGCAATCGGGATTACAAATGTGAATCCGCTTGAATATAATTTACTGTTTGAAAGATTTTTAAATCCCGAGAGAGTTTCAATGCCCGATATAGATATTGATTTTCAGGACGACAGAAGAGATGAGGTTATTCAATATGCAAAGGAAAAATATGGCGAGAATTCAGTAGCACAGATAGTAACATTCAATAAACTTGCACCGAGAGGAGTTTTAAAAGACGTTGGAAGAGTTTTGAATTTCCCGTACAACGAGATTAACGATTTGACTAAAGTAGTGCCGATACTATTTGGTAAGGTGAAACCGTTATCGGAATGTATGAAAGAGGTTCCCGATTTCAGCAAATACTTTAAAGACGGTACTGCGGATAAAAAACTTGACAAAAGAAATTTATTTGAATATTCCTCCGTACTCGAAAATCTGAATAAGAATTCCTCCATTCACGCTTCAGGTATTGTAATAGCACCTTCAGATGTAACGGATTATGTACCGCTTTCAAAAGTTACCGGAGTTGACAATGTATATTGTACGCAATATGATATGAATTCTCTTGAAGATGCGGGATTGATAAAAATTGATTTTCTCGGATTGAAGGAGTTGAAAGTAATAGGGCAGACAATAGATCTCGTGAATGAAAAATATAATCTGAATCTCACACCCGAAACAATACCTCTTGATGATGAAAAAACCTACGAGCTTTTTTCAGCAGGCTCGACTATAGGAATTTTTCAGTTTTCAAAAAGTAAGATGAGGGAATACCTTTCAAAACTGAAGCCAAAGAACATCAATGACCTTGCGGCTATGAATGCACTTTACAGACCCGGACCGATGAAGTTAATACCTGAAGTTATTGACAGAAGATTCGGCAGAAAACCCGTATCGTATATGCATCCGTTAATGGAAAATGCATTAAAGGAAACATACGGAATTATTATTTATCAGGAACAGGTAATGCAGATTGCAAGAGACATCGCAGGATTTTCAATGGCTCAGGCGGATAATATGAGAAAGGCGATGGGCAAGAAAATCAAGGAAAAGATGGAGCAGATAAAAGGCGAGTTTATTGAGGGAGCGGTAAATAACGGAGTTAAAAAAGAACTTGCAAAAGAAATTTACAATTTAATTTTAGATTTTGCCGACTACGGATTTAATAAATCACACGCAGTTGCATATTCAATTCTGGCATTTTACACTGCATATCTGAAAACACATTTTCCGCTTGAATTTCTTGCAGTATCTATGGAATGCAGAAAAGACAACGAAAGCGATTTAATTCTCTTTGCAGATGAGTGTAAGAAAATGGGAATTAAACTTGTTCCGCCCGATATAAATCTCGGCTATCTGGATTTTAAAGTAGATTACGGAAAAAATTCCGGAGAAATTTTATTCGGATTGAGTGCCATAAAAAATGTCGGCGAAAAAGCAGTTGATTCCATAGTTAAAGAAAGAGAAGAAAACGGCAAGTTTACGGGATTTCTGGATTTTCTGAAAAGGGTTGATTTAAGATTAGTAAACAAAAAGACAGTTGAAGCATTAATATTTTCCGGAGCATTTGATTCGATTGAACCGAACAGAAGAAAACTCTTTCTTAATCTTGAGCGTGCAACAATGTATGCTCAAAAATATAAAGAGAAACCTGAAGCACACGGTCAGGAAGGTTTGTTCTCTGTGGTGCAGGGCGGAAGAGTTATGGAAGAGGTTAAGTTATCCGATTACGAAGACTTTACAGAAGCTGAAAAATTCAACTATGAAAAATCCGCAGTCGGTTTTTATTTAACAGGTCATCCTCTGGAAAAATACAGAGACAGCATTAAAAATTTTGTAACACTGTCATTCGGAGACGATGTAACGGAAATAGAATTTGAACGGCTTGGAACTGTAAAAATGTGCGGAGTAATAAACGGAATGGAGTTTAAGTTATCAAAAGCAGGGAAAAGGTTTGCAGTCTTTAATCTGATTGATTTTTACAGCTCTGGTGAGTGTGTTGCATTTTCAAGTTTGCTCGAAAGCAAGGAATCATTTTTTAAAGATGACAACCTCGTATTTGTTCAGGGAAAGGCGGAAGAAAACGGCGATAAAATAAAATTGATAGTTGAAGATATAATGCCTATAGAAAGTTTTCAGGAAAAACTTGCAACAAATATTACATTAAATATATTCGAGAAAGATTTTGAACCGGGAAAGGAGATAGAACTAAAGAAAATTATAGAAGATAATCCCGGAAATTGTAATGTGTTTTTCTTTATAGTGAATAATGGAACTTCAAGACTTTTTAAATTAAAAGATGATAAAATAAAACCTACAAATGAAGTAATTGAAATATTGAAAAATTTAGTAGGGGAAAATAATATAAAAATGAATTAAATTACCTGAAATATTACAAACAAATAAACAAAGGAGAAATAAATGCACCCGTTAGAATTTACAGATTCAAATTTTGCGACAGAAGTAGAACAATCAGATTTACCGGTAGTAATTGATTTTTGGGCGGTATGGTGCGGACCCTGCAGAATGATTGCACCGATAATAGAAGAACTTGCAAATGAATATGAGGGAAAAGCAAAAATCGGAAAAGTTGATGTTGATAACAATCCGATGATTGCAAGCAAATTTGGCATCCGCAGTATTCCAACCTTATTGATTTTCAAAGGCGGAAAAGTAGTTGACCAGATAGTAGGTGCAGTTCCTAAAGGAATGATTGTAGATAAGTTAAAAGCTCAACTCTAATTTCCGAATATAAAAAATTAAAATTTATTAATGAAAAAACTTCTAACCCTGTTGGTGGTTGTTTTTTCATCTTACGTTTCCGGATATTCACAGGATACGTTTTCGATTTGTGCCGTTGATCTTTCAACCGGTGAAGTCGGCGGTGCAGGTGCTTCGTGCATTTCGGGGTGCATAATATTGAGTGATGTTCATCCCGGTATCGGAGTAATACATACTCAGGCATACTGGAACTCAACAAATCAAAACAATGCAAAAACCAGAATGAATCAGGGCTGGTCGCCGCAGCAGATTATTGACTGGCTGGTCGCAAATGACGCACAGGGAAATCCCGGCATAAGACAATATGGAATTGTATCACTTGACAGCGGCGGCTTATACTCTGCATATACAGGCTCTAACTGTACGAACTGGAAAGGGCATACAACCGGATATATTTATGCGATACAGGGAAATATATTATTAGGACAGAAAGTATTAGATTCAATGAAGGCAAGATTTTTAAACACTCCCGGCAACCTTGCATTCAAATTGATGGCAGCATTGCAGGGCGGAAAAATGCCCGGTGCCGATACAAGATGTGCGAGTTACGGAAAATCAACTATTTCAGCATTTATCAGAGTCGCAAAGCCTAATGATCCGCAGAGTGGACCTTACTGGTGCGATTTGAATGTGAACAACACACCTAATTCAAAAGACCCGATTGACTCATTGCAGGTTAAGTTTAACCAATGGCTTTTAACATCTGCCGGTAATAATAATTCAATTATTCCGGAAAAATTTATACTTCATCAGAATTTTCCAAACCCTTTTAATCCTTTTACAACTATTAAAATTTCAGTTCCTGAAAGTATAACTAATAAAGTAACATTGAAAATTTTTGATGTAATGGGAAAAGAAGTTGCAACTCTTATAGATTCAAAACTGAATCCGGGCGAATACGAATTTTATTGGAACGCAGGCACATTTGCTTCCGGTGTTTATTATTACCGTCTCGAAGCAAACAACTTCGCCGAAACAAAAAAAATGTTGCTGATTAAGTGAAAAGTTCATAAAGTTTGTCAAGTTTGTAAAGTTACTTAGCAACGAAAGTTAAAAAACGGATTTTTTATTCTTTATAATTTGTTTTATTTAGTACAAGCTAAATTTAACTTAAAGTATTTCTGAAAATTATGAAGAAGAGAATTATAATCTTAGGAACCGGATTTGCAGCTTTTAGATTTCTGAAGAAAATTGATATTTCCAAATTCGAAGTAACTGTTGTAAGCCCGCGAAATCACTTTTTATTCACTCCTTTGCTTCCCAGCACAACCGTAGGTACAATTGAATTCCGCAGTATAATCGAACCTATCAGGAACATTGATAATATAATTTTTTATCAGTCAAACTGTTCCGGAATTGATAAAGAGAACAACAAAATTATTTGTACTGATACAGATACTGAAACGAAATTTGAACTCGAATATGATTATTTGGTAATTGCAGTCGGAGAAGTAACAAATACTTTCAATGTAGAAGGGGTTGATAAGTATGCTTTGTTTTTAAAGGAATTATCCGATGCCAGGAAAATCAGAACGAAAGTTGTTGACTGTTTCGAAAACGCATCTCTTCCGGGTAATAGTATCGAAAAGAGAAAACAGTATCTCAGATTTGTTGTTTGCGGCGGCGGTCCCACCGGTGTTGAGTTTGCGGCTGAGTTACATGACTTTATTGAAGATGTAAAGAAAAAATATCCTGAAATTTCAAAAGATGTGGAAATAATTCTTGTTGAATCTAAAAACAAATTGCTTGCATCGTTCGACGAAAAACTCAGCGGATATACAATGAAGATTTTCGAAAGGCAGAGCATTAAACTGCTTATGAATACTTACATTACATCTTTAAACGAAAGCAAAATTTTTCTTAGCAGCGGAGAAGAAATCGAATACGGCTTATTGGTTTGGGCAACCGGAAATACGTCAACTGCTCTTGTAAGAAATTCCGGATTTGAAGTTAATAAACAGGGTAAACTTGTAACAGATAATTTTTTCAGAGTTAAAAGCCATCAGAATATATTCGCAATCGGAGATTGTGCCGGAATCGAAAACAAAAATCTTCCTGCAACTGCTCAGGTAGCACAGCAACAGGGTGTTTATCTCGCAAAATATTTCAACGAAGGTATGAAACAAACCGATGAGTTTGAATTTAAAAGTCTCGGAATGCTTGCCTACGTTGGCGATAATAAAGCTTTAGCCGACACTTCACAATATAAGGGAACAGGATTTAAAACTTTCATATTGTGGAGAAGTGCTTATCTTACAAAACTTGTAAGCCTTAAAAATAAGGTTCTTGTAATTTTTGACTGGATTAAAACTTTTATTTTTGGAAGGGATATAAGTAATTTTTAGTTCTTCAAAACATAAACAATTATGTTTGTCCCCATCTTAAATGCTTCTTCTCTTTTTTCGATAGGGTCTTCGTGCTCTTTAGGGTCAGCCCATCCGTCTGTTATGTTGGTTTCAAGCGTATAGAAAACGCAAAGTCTTCCGCTGCGGTAAATGCCGAATCCCTGCGGAGGTTTTTCATCGTGTTGATGAATCTTTGGCAATCCGTTAGGGAATGAAAAATGCGAATTATAAATCGGATGGTCGAAAGGCAATTCTTTAAAATCCTCTTCCGGAAAAACTTTCTTCATCTCGCGTCTGAAAGCATCATCCATTCCGTAATCGTCATCAGCAAAAAGGAATCCTCCCGAATCAAGATATTTTCTCAGCCTTACTATTTCCGCATCGGAGAATTCAATATTTCCGTGTCCCGTAATTATTAAGAAAGGATAGTTGTAAATTTCATCGGAAGAAATATTTACGGAATAAAATTTTGATTCATCTGTTACAATTGAAGTATTTTTTTTCAGATAGTCCATCATATTAACTTCAGCGGAAGGGTCGTTATACCAGTCACCGCCGCCGGAATATTGCAGCCGCACAAGCCTTAACTTACCTGTAGTATTAACCGGCTGTGAAAAAAGTATTCCCGTGTTTATGAAAATGAAAAACAGTATTATAATTTCTTTAATCATATATATAAGGTAAAAATAGTAATCCTGAGTGTAAATATCACTTGATAAATAATTTTAAAAAAAATAGATTAACAAACGAACGTTTATTAACTTAAAAAATATAAAAATATGAAAGGGAGAGTCGAGGTTCCTCCGAGGGAAAGAATCCTTCAAAATGGGGCAGAACTATTTGCACAAAAAGGTTTTTCGGCTGTAGGGGTCAGAGAAGTGACTGACAAGGCAGGCGTAAATGTCTCAATGACATCTTATTATTACGGAGGCAAGTCCGGATTGTTAAAAGCAATATTAACGGAATTCTTTATGAAATCGGGCGATATAATCAAAGAAGTATCAGGATTGAATATACCTGCCGATCAAAAAATCCGTGAGCTTGTAAAGCGGCTAATGGAAATGATGCTGGCAAATCAGAATATTTGCAGAGTTTCGATATTTGAAATGCCGTTTGATATTCCTGAAGTGAGCGAATTTAAAGAACAGCTTTTCAAAGAAAATATCAAAATGATACTGGATATTTTCAAAGAGAAGTATAACATAAGAGATGAATCTGTTCAATTGATTGTTGGTCCTGCTTTTTACAATCTTCTGTTTTCACATTGCTTCTTTTCAAATATTTTGCATCAGGATATTGATTCAAAATATTACAAAAAGTTTGCGGATACAATTTCAGATTTATTCCTTAACGGAATTGCGGGATTTAATAACAAGAAAAAAATTGCGTAATTTCTGACTTTTAAAAATCGGAGTTTGAAAGTATCTTATTTGAAAAATTAAGAGATATGAATCCGATTAATACAATGCTTATAAAATCTATTGAGTTTATGCCGCGAAAATTCGTAAGAGTTTTTGCGAACAGGTATATTGCAGGCGATAGAATAGAAGAAGCCGTAAAGAAAGTCAGAGATTTGAATTCAAAGAATATCATTGCAACAATGGATGTGCTTGGTGAAAGTATAAGAGATAAAAACGAAGCCGTAATATCCAAGAACGAATCTCTTGAAGTGCTTGAAGCGATTAAGAATAATAATCTGAATTCAAATTTATCGGTCAAGCTGACTATGCTTGGGCTTACGATAGATTACGATTTATGCCTTGGACTTTTCACCGAGATACTTGAAAAAGCAAAGGAATATAATAATTTCGTTAGAATAGATATGGAGGATTCATCGGTTACTGATTTGACAATTAAGATTTACGAGGAAACGAGGAAAAAATTTGACAATGTCGGATTGGTTTTGCAGGCATATTTAAGAAGAACCGAAAAAGACGTAATAAAATTAACGGAAGAGAAATCGAATTTCAGATTGTGTAAAGGAATATATGTAGAGCCGGAAAATATTGCATTTAAAAGGCGCGATGAAATCAGGACTAATTATTTAAAGCTGATAAGACTTATGCTCGAGCGAAAAGCATATACTGCAATAGCAACACACGACGATTATTTAATTGAAGAATGTCAGAAAATAGTTAAAGAAAAAAATCTTACCGGTTCGGAATTCGAATTTCAGATGCTCCTCGGTGTGAGGGAATCGCTCAGAGATAAAATTGTAAGAGACGGATATAAAATGAGGATTTATGTACCTTTCGGAATGAGATGGTATGAATATTCAATAAGACGTTTTAAAGAAAATCCTAACGTTGCGGCTCAGGTGGTTAAGAGCTTATTTGTAAGATAGCTATTTTCCTATAGTCTCCAGCCAGATTTTAGTTGTCTCGGGGAAAAGTTCAAGCATAAATTCTTTCATTGCGATTGCATACTCGCGGATTTCCCACTGTGCGTGAGAATCGTCTCGTAAAGAAATAAAATTCATAACTGCCTGAAACGATGCAGTCCAGTAAACTTCAGTGAATTGATTCAGCGGTAAAATTATTCTTGCCTGCTCCTTTGCAATTCCAAGTTCAAGGAGCTTATTATATTGCAAATTCAGATAATCCATTGTATCGTTTAATATTTTATGTGCGGTTTCCTGTTCCGGAATTTCACCTTCCGATGCCTGCTTATTATCTTCCGATTGTTTTCTCCATTTTGCGGGATAGTAGAAATCCTGAACGGGTACATATCTTCCGCTAATCTCATTCCATGCGTGGTCTTTTGTCGGATAGCTTGAACTTGTTTCAATACCCACAACATGTTTATACCATTGCCTCATTACAAATTCCGGAGCTTTAACGTGAAACTGAACAATTATATGTCTGAACGGAGACCAGTGCTTATTTTCGGCTAAATATTGAACAAGTATTTTATCTTTTTCTTCAAATTTCGTTTTTCTTTTCCCAAACGATACGCGTGCGGAATTGACAACAGTAAGGTCGCTGCCGAGTTTATCCACAACTTCAATAAATCCTTTATCGAGAATTTCTTTTTTCATTAATTATTTTATTCATTATTTGAAAACTCAAATTAATTTTCTTTAAGTTTTAATGCAATGTATATTGATTGATAAATGTTAAAATTTTATTTAGATTACAGAAATTAAAATTATAAACTCTATGAAAAGACTTGTATTGGCTTTAGTATTGATACTTTCAATATCCTTTGCACTTAATGCACAGGAAAAAATGCAGTCTAAAATATCCGGATTCCGGTTTTCACAATCACCGGCTCCTTCGGTTTTAAATTTTATTCCTTCCGGGGGAATGAAATATGTCTATACGAAATACGGAGTCTATTCGGTATTTCCGAATATTGCAATATTTCCCGGCAGTGTTAATCAAACAGAAATTTCTTCTGCTGTTAATCCTGCCAATCCGAATATAATTATTGTCGGAGCTAACACCGATAACGGACAGGGCTTTTATTATACAACAAACGGCGGTCTGAACTGGTCAGGGACAAATATCTTACCCGGCTCTTTAGCGGTTTCAACAAATCCGGCTCTGGTTTTTACGGGCACAGGTACGGCACATTATAATTATTATGATTATAATATGGTATCCGACAGGACAACAAATCTCGGAACAAACTGGCTCGGGAGATATACAATTGCTTTAAATAATAATTTTGATAAAAATCATAATGCGGTTGATTTAGATACTTCAAGCGTTTATTTCGGAAGAATATATGTGGGTTACACAAAATGGTCGGGAAATTATCCGATTGTAATTTCTTATTCAACAAATAACGGAGTTAGCTATTCGCCGGAAATTCAGGCAGGCTCTCCGCTTTCCGGTCACTACGAGCAGGGAGTTAATTTGCAAACAGGTCCCGGCGGCGAGGTATATGCAGTATGGGCAACTCCTCAACTCACCAATAATGTAGAAGATAAAATCGGCTTTACGAAATCTTTGAACGGCGGAGTAACCTGGTCAGGCGTTACATATCCTCATACAATTTCCGGAATCAGAGGCACTTTGCTTTCATCAAATATCCGCGTTAACTCATTCCCTTCAATGGCAGTTGACCGCAGCGGCGGAGCAAGAAACGGCTATATATATTTAACCTGGGCACAGAGAAATTTATCACCTGCCGGAAGCGATGCCGATATTATTTTTTCATATTCTTCAAACGGCGGTACATCATTCAGCACACCTGTAAGGGTAAATGATGATGCACTCAATAACGGCAAACAGCAATTTCATCCGAGAATGGCAATTGATAAAACCAACGGAATAATTTCAATTGTTTTTTATGATACAAGAGATATTGCGGGACAGGATTCCTGCAATACATATCTTGCAATGTCGCAGGATGGCGGCTCAAGCTGGATTAATTTTAAAATCAGCAGTGCCGCACAAAAGCCTCTTCCATTGCAGGGCTATGCAGAAGGATATTACGGCGATAATCTCGGAATATCAGCACATAATAATATTGTATATCCTTTCTGGATGGATAACAGAAGCGGACCCGCACAGGTTTATACGGCAAAGGTAACAGCAGGACCTGTTATAACACATACAAAGCTAAAAGATACCGAAAATACTTCCGGACCTTATGCTATCAATGCAACGATTATTCCTTTTGGAAGCAATCTTCAGAGCGGGCAAACAAAAATTTTCTGGGGAAATACATCACCGACAAATGAAATTGTAATGACAAATTCCTCGGGAAATAACTGGAGCGGCTCTATTACGGGAAGCGGAACCCCTGCGGAATACAGGTATTATATCAGAACAATAGATGCACTTGGAAGGGAATCAAAACTGCCTGCAAATGCTCCTTCGGAATTCTTTTCGTTCAGGGCAGGACCTGATACATCGAAGCCGGTAATAATTCACACTCAAATACCCGATACACCGAAAACATATTTTCCATTTACGCTTACTGCAAACGTTACCGATAATTACGGAATTGACTCTGTATGGGTAAGATGGTACAGAAACAATCCGCCTGTGGGTGGAGTAAATCATTTCAGGTTAACGGGCAACGGAGATGAATATACGGGAATATTTAACAACGTTTTTGTCAACTACGGCAATACAATATTTTATAAAATTTATGCAATGGATAATTCATCATCGCATAATGTGGATTCCTCTCAATTGTTCCAGACATATCTGAAACCATTTGCCTTTGCAATAGTTGGCAGCGGAAATATTCAGGCGAGCTATCCTTTCTTTTCATTTTATACTGATTCAAGAACCGATATGCTTTACAAGGCATCGGAGATAACGGAAGCATTTGGATTTCCGGGATTTCTTGTAAAGGTAGGTTTCGATTTTGTTTCTGCCTCTCCCATTACATTGAATAATCTGAACGTGAAAATAAAAAGTGTTTCCGATACTGTTGTAACGGGATTTACAAGCACGGGCTGGACAACTGCATACAGCGGGAATTATACCGTACCCGGAACGGGAATTCAAATGATAAATCTCACAACTCCTTATAGCTGGAACGGAACAGATAACCTTCTGGTGGAAATATGTTTTGATAACAGCACATACGGACAGAATTCAAGTGTGCTTTCAACAAACTATCCAAACAAGGTATGGCATCAACATCAGGATTTAACAACGGGCAGCGGATGTATTGACCTGACGGGCGGAAGCCTGCAGGCGGCAAGACCTAATATGGTATTCGTATTTTCAACAGATATATCCGTAAAAAATATATCAACGGAAATACCTTCATCATTTTCTCTTGGACAGAATTATCCGAATCCGTTTAATCCGGTTACGAATATTCGGTTTCAAGTTCCGCTCTGTTATTCCGGCGTAGGCCGGAATCCATTTGTCAGTATTGTTGTATATGATTTACTCGGCAGAGAAGTAAAAACTCTTGTCAACGAATACAAACAACCCGGAACATATC
>CALKAJ010000106.1 GCA_937983305.1 uncultured Ignavibacteriota bacterium
CTAACAGCTCAAGACTGGCGTGGAAATTCATTTTTATGTGCTTCAAAATTTAAAATAAATTAAAACTTCTAAAAAAATAACACGAAAAATATAAGAGAGAAAAAATTATTATGTTAAATCAAATAATTTATATTATATGGTATTATTTGTATTAATAGTACATTTATAGTGCGTTTAAAGTACGTTCTAACTATGTTATATTTTACTTGAATTTAGTCATTAATTTGGATATAATATGCAAATTGACAAAATATGGCACACTTTAAACCCGGCATACTTGGCTCTCCAAACGGGAAAATTGGTAATATCATTTTCAGAAAACGCAATAGTAAAACTCACGTTTACTCTCATTGCGGCACTAATAAGATTTCTGACTCACCCGATTGTGTTAATAATCGTTCTGCTTTTTCTGTAGCCGTTAAATTTTCATCGGCAGTTAACTCAGTTTCTTCGCTTAAACCTTTCTGGATTAATTCTAAATTCAAAGGCGAAAACTCTTACACGAAAATATTAAAACATAATATCAAGTCTTTCCATAACAAACAAATTTCAAACCTGACCGAAATATCTCCGCCGGGATTTTCTTTCTCTTGCTTGAATTTTCGTATCTCCAACAATCATATATCATCGGATATAAAAGTTAGTAATATTTCTCCTGATTATATTGGTAAATCTTTTAATTTGATTTTTCTCTTTCAGCTTTTAAATCCAATCTCTCCTGATTTTATTTATAAAACTCCTTTTTTTGCTGTTGAGTTTTCATTTCTGCTTCCTTCGTTAGAGCAATATTTTAACATTAACTTTCCTTTAAAGCATATTCAAAGCGGGATTATTTCTAATTTTTCCAATGCAATTATTCTATCAGCCGTTACTCATATTTCAAAGGAAAATTCTATTAACTCTTCTTCGTTTTTTATACCGGAAATAGTTAGAGTGAAATAGTTTGTAAAGTTTATCAAGTTCATAAAGTTTATCAAGTAAGAACAAGAACTTTGGAACACAGATGACACAGATTAGACAGATTTTTCCTCCTTCCCAAACTCCAGTTTGGGAAGGCAGTATGAAAGTTCATAAAGTTTGTAAAGTAAGAGAGGGATTCCCAAGCCGGAGCTTGGGAATCAGAGTGAAGAGCTGAATTCCTGTCCCGACAAGCCGGGATGAAAAGGAAAAGGATTATGAAAAGAAATATTTTTTTAATACTTGCAACAATTTATTTTTTAACAATAAGTTGTTTAAAATGAAAAAAATAGAACTGTGAAAGCTATTGATGTTCTTGATGGAGGCGGTGCACCTACAAGTGTAATAATAGGTAAAAGAAAGAAATTCTATTGTGAAAAAAATGGTTCTAATAAGATAAAACCATATTATTGAAAGAATTTATATTTCCGGGAGTATCCTTTGTCGTTAAAGGGCATCAAGGATCAGGCAAAAATGCTTTAGCAATTAAGTTTTTCATTCAACGTCTTAAAGACGGAGAGAACGTTATGCTCATTACCGGGAGCAAGGGTACCGTTACGGCAATGACTGATTATATAAAATTATTTTTCCCTGAATTAGAAATTAGCAATAAAATATTTTTCTGGAAAAACTGGCTTTTCGAGGAATATAAAAAATTGGTTGCAGAAAATTTTCCTTATAAAAATAGCTCTCTTGTTGCGGATATTGATGAGGTTTATAAAAAAATTCTTTCAAAACTAAATAACGGAGTGGAAACTAATCGTCTCAACTGGTTAATTGTAGAGGGTTTCAGCGATACTGATATCAAAGATGATTTGTTTAAAGTAATTAAATTTTACTCAAATAAATTTGCAATTTATCTTAACCCTCAGGCAACGGAAGATACTTCCATTCCTGAAGATATTAAGCAGATATTTGGCAGCTCCTATCCGACAATAATCTCAATTGAAAAAAACCTGAGAAGAAAACCGGGTATTTGCAATTTTGTAAACTTTCTTAAAGACCGCAAAATATTTGAGGTAAAAACAAATCCCGAAAGAACTAAACCTGTTTTCTTTCAAGTAGGAAAAGAAAATCAATTATCGGCAATATTAAAAATTATTTCGAACAGCAGAACGTCTGTTGGTATATATGTACTTACATCTGCAGAGTCAGAGATGTTAGAAAAAAAACTGATTGATTTGAAAAGAGATGTTTTTAATTATTTCCCTTCTATTAAAGGAAATAAAAATAACAAAAAAGACGGAATTACTATATTACCTTATGATTATTCGGATTTATTTGTTTTTGATACCGTAATTATTCCATTCTTTTCCGTATCAAAATTAAAAAGCCCCGCATATATCAAAATGATATTAAGCAGGGCTTCTATAAGTTGTAAATCTAAGCTGCATATTCTTTCGGAAGATTCTTTCGAAGATACGGAAAATATTTTACCCGGCTTCGAGAAAAATGTTCTCTTTATGCAGAAATAAAATAAATCTATTTTTTTGCTTCCGGCTTAGCTTCCGGTTTCGCTACAGGTTTCGCCTCCGGTTTCGATGATGCATCCATTGTTTTCTTAACCCAATCCATTGTAACAGATTTAGGTCTGATTAGCGGGGACTGCATAGCTCTTGCCCATATTGATTGTGCCGCCAATCCAAGAACGCGGGAGACTGCGAAAAGGACTGTATAATATTCATATTCGGTTATTCCAAAATGGTGCAAAAGAACTCCGCTTGCGGCATCTACATTTGGCCACGGACTTTTTGCTTTACCTTTCTCAATCAAAAGTTTCGGAACTACATCATACAGCTGTTTAGTAATTTTAAACAATGGGTCGTCAGCCATATATTTATTTCCGAAATTCTGAAAAGCAGTAAACCGTGGATCTGTAACTCTCAATATGGCGTGTCCATAGCCGGGAATAACTCTTCCGGAATTTAATAAATTTTCACTATAACTTTTAATTTCTTCATCTGAAGGTGTATGTCCAATATCGTCTCTTAGTTTTATTATGAATCTTAAACATTCCTGATTAGCAAGCCCGTGCAAAGGTCCGGCAAGTCCGTTTAAACCGCCTGTTACGGAAAAATAAATATCGGACAAAGCAGACCCGATTGTCTGACAGACAAGTGTACTTACGTTTCCGCCTTCGTGGTCGCTGTGCAATACCATATATAGCTTCATAAGTTCCGCAAATGATTCTGCTTCGGTTTTTACGCCAAGCATGTGCGCAAAATTTGAAGCCCAGTCAAGTTTATTGTCTTCTTTTATTCTTGGACCTTTATTAAATTTCTTTCTGTAAATATAAGCCGCAATTGCAGGTATTCTTGCAATCAGGTTTAATGAATCAAAAAACATCGGTTCCCAAAGTTTGTCCTTGCTCAAACCTTCTTCGTATCTCTTTTTGAAAAAAGATTCATTTTCCATTACTAAAACAGCCGTGCCCATCATTACCATCGGATGTGTTTCAGATGGCAATGCATTCAATACATTCCAGACATAAAACGGCACTTCGTTTCTCCGGTGAAGTTCTTCCGTTAATTCCTTTAGAGCTTCCTGAGACGGCAGTTCTCCTGTTAATAAAAGATAGAATATCTCTTCCGGGAGTTTATCTACCAAATCAAGAATCGGATAATCTCTGATTATTAAACCTGTATCAAGAGCAACCTCAGAAGTATCACAAATTAATGATTTTATTCCCCGCATACCTCCGAAAATCTGTTCAACCGTTACATTTCCAACAGCTGAATTTCCGTGTTTTTCGAGTATCTTTTTTGCGAGTTCCCTTTTTTTAGGGATGATTTCCGCAAGTTTTTCTTTAAGTATCATTGTTTATTATTTATGAAGTTATTAAATATAATATTTTTTCTTTTTGAATGAGAATCAAATAATCTTTAAAAAGCAATAGCAACAATTTTATATTCATTTTACAAAATAACAAGAGAAAAATTGAGTTAGAACTTCTTTCTTATTTGAATTAAACTCTTATAAGTGTTATTTTTATGTTTAATTTATTTTCACATTATAAATAAATCCTAACAAAAATGAAACTTATATTTCACGGACATTCAAATATTGAAATTGACACAGGTAAATATACAATTTTCGTTGATCCTTTCATCAGCGGAAATCCTTCCTGTGATATAAAAAAAGAAGATGTTAAAAAATGCGACTACATTATTCTAACACACGGACACGGAGACCATTATGGCGATACTGATTTTCTTGCAAATAAATTTGGAGCTACCGTACTTGCTACTTTTGAACTTGCAGTATATGCGGAAAAACAAGGTCATAAAACTCATCAGTTAAACCTTGGAGGCGGATTTAATTTTCCGTTTGGCAGAGTGAAGCTTACACTGGCGCACCACTCGTCTTCCACACCCGACGGTAATTACGCCGGAGATCCGGCAGGAGTATTAATTTCGTCGGAAGGGAAAACAATTTTTCACGCAGGAGATACAGGTCTGTTTGAGGATATGAAAATAATCGGAGACACAAATAAAATAAACTATGCATTACTGCCGATAGGAGATAATTACACTATGGGAATTGACGATGCCGTAAAGGCATCCGAATATCTTAAAGCCGAAAACATTATTCCTATTCACTTTGATACATTTGATATGATTAAAGCAGATGTAGAAGAGTTTTCAAAGAAGGTTGAATCAATCGGAAAAAAATGCATTATTATGAAACCCGGCAACGGCATTGATATTTAAAAACACTAATAATTGACTAAAATAGTATCTATATCGAATCAGAAAGGCGGAGTGGGAAAAACCACTACCGCAGTAAATATCTCAGCAGCAGTTGCTTCGCTTGGGAAACGCGTATTGCTTATTGATGCTGACCCGCAGGCAAATGCAACAACAGGTGTTGGGATTGAGGCAAAAGATGACGGAAATACAATTTACGAAGTACTTGTCACCGATAAAAAAATAGGAGATGTTGTCAAAAAAACAGTTTTCGATAATTTTGACATTGTTTCATCGAACATAAATTTTGTTGCGGCTGAAATAGAATTGATTGAACTACCCTCAAGAGAAAACAGATTTAAAAACAAATTAGATGAATTCTTAAGAGAAACAACATATTCCGGCGCAGGATATGATTATGTATTTGTGGATTGTCCGCCGTCTCTTTCTCTGATAACAATAAATGCATTAACTGCGGCAAACTCGGTACTAATACCTGTTCAATGCGAATATTATGCACTTGAAGGATTATCGCAATTACTTAATACAATCAGGATGGTAAAAAACACTTATAACCCAATGCTTAGCATTGAAGGATATTTACTGACAATGTTTGATTCGCGTTTACGGCTTGCAAATCAGGTTGAAGGAGAGCTCAGAAAATATTTCGGAGAGAAAGTATTCACCATAAAAATTCAAAGGAATGTAAAAATCGGAGAAGCTCCAAGTTACGGTAAACCGGTAATAATGTACGACCCGATATCATCCGGGGCATTGAACTATATGGAGCTTGGCAGGGAGTTTCTTACAAGAAACGAACTGAATATAAAAATATAATTTTAATGACAGAAAAAAAATCAAGTCTCGGAAAAGGTTTATCCGCATTATTCGGAGAAAATAAAGTTGACCTTGAAGCCGTTAACAGAATTCCCGAAGAGGGAAGCAAAGGCGGAAAGGTTATTCAGCTTGAGGTTGAAATCGAAAAAATAGCAATAAATCCTTTTCAGCCGAGAACAGATTTTAACGAAAAACATCTGAAAGAATTATCCGATTCAATAAAACAAAACGGAATAATTCAACCGATTACGGTGAAACCTGCAAACGAAAAAGGTGAATACGAACTTATTTCAGGAGAAAGAAGGTTGAGAGCCGCTTCAATTGCAGGCTTGAAGAAGGTACCTGTTTTTATTTACCGCAAAGCCGATAAGGAAAAAGCTTTAATGCTTGAACTTGCCTTAATCGAAAATCTTCAAAGAGAAGATTTAAACCCAATGGAGCTTTCAAACGCATACCAAATGTTTTCCGATGAATTCGGATACACTCAGGAACAAATTGCGGAAAAGGTATCAAAGCAAAGGTCAACGGTTGCAAACTTTATGCGTCTGCAGAAACTCCCGCCGGAGATAAAAATGTCATTAAGAAAAAATGAAATTTCCGAAGCTCACGCAAGGATGATATTGAGAGTAGATAATGTTGAAGCACAAATAGTCTTGTGGAAAAAAATTCTTGAAGAAAATTATACCGTAAGAGAGCTTGATAAAATTACAAAGCAATATGTTAAACACAAGAAAAAGAGTAAATCAACTTCCCGGAAAAATGAAGAAACTGATACGGAGAGATATTACGAAGAAGTTTCAAACACATTGATTCGTTTCTTTGGAACGAAGGTAAGAATTGTTTCCAAAGGAGATTCCAAAGGAGAAATTATAATCGAGTTTTATTCGGAAGACGATATTGACAGAATTCTTGACAAATGTATTTAAATCAAAAACTTATATTATTATGAAAAAATTTATATTAACAGAGAAAGCCCCCGCACCAATTGGACCTTATTCACAAGGAGTTGAATTTGGAAATCTGATATTTACGTCCGGACAGCTGGCTTTAAAAGACGGACAAATTATTTCAGATGACGTAAAAATCCAGACAAAGCACGTTATAGAAAACGTAAAAGCAGTTTTAGAAGCCGCAGGAAGCAGCCTTGAAAATGTTATTAAAGTAACAGTGTTTCTAAAAGATATGAATGAATTTGCGGATATGAATTCTGTTTACGGAGAATATTTTGGTACATCCTTGCCTGCCCGCAGTGCAATTGAGGTTGCAAGATTGCCCAAAGATGCGAAGGTGGAAATAGAAGCAATAGCTTACAAATAATCCTAAATAAAAAAAACAATCCCGCTTAAAAAAGCGAGATTGTTAATTGAAAATCTGTAATCAGATATTAAGCTAACTTATTGACTTTTTTAGCTAATTGTGATTTTTGTCTGGCAGCTTTATTTTTATGGATGACTCTTTTTGCTGCGGCTCTATCAATTAATTTAACTGTTTTTTTCAATTCTGTTTCGGCAGCCGGTTTTTCGCTGATAGCTGTAAGTTTCTTTATTGAACTTTTCAGCATAACTTTTTTTAGCTTGTTTCTCTCTGTTTTCTTTACAGTTTGTCTTGCTCTTTTTTGAGCTGATTTATGTCTTAAAGGCATTTACTTCAATTAATTTATTCAATGTAACAAAAATAAGCAAAATAAGGGCATTTTTCAAACCCAATTTAAATAACCCCGGTTTGCTTAATTTTTTTAAAGATATTTATAAACTTTGTAATATTAATGAGTAATTCTTTGTTATTTCAAATATATGGAAAAAATTAAAATTGTAAATGATGTTTTAGCTGTTCCCGATAATCCCGTAATTCCTTTTATTGAAGGAGACGGAATCGGCGCGGACATTTGGAAAGCCGCTATGCCTGTATTTAATAAGGCAGTTAAAAAAGCATATAAAGGCAAAAGGAAAATCCAATGGCTTGAAGTTTATGCAGGGGAAAAGGCATTTGATAATTTTTATAAATGTGTTCCGGATTAGACTTTGTCTGCTTTTAACGAAGATCTTGTGGGGATTAACGGACCTCTGGCTACACCCGTAGGCGGAGGAATTCGCTCATTGAATGTCGCATTAAGGCAGATGCTTGATTTGTATGTCTGTCTCAGACCTATAAAATATTACGGAGGAATTGACACCCCCACAAGAAATCCGCAGAATGTTGATATGGTGGTGTTCCGGGAAAACACAGAAGATATTTACACCGGAATAGAATTTCAATCAAACACACCGGATAACATAAAGATGCTTGAGTTTCTTAAAACGGAATTTCCGGAACAATATAAAAAAATCCGTTTTGACTCTGTTGAAAAGGCGAATGAATTTCAGAATGAATCAGGAAGAGATAATTATGACGAGCTGGAAATCGGTCTTGGAATAAAGGTAATTTCACGCCCGGGAACAGAACGGCTTGTTATTGCCGCCATTAATTATGCAATTGCACACAATAAAAAAACAGTATCCATAGTTCACAAAGGAAATATAATGAAATATACTTCCGGCTCATTTATGAACTGGGGATATGATATTGCAGAAAAGCTGTTTGCAGACAAAGTATTTACTATGAAGCAATTTGCGAAAATAATTGATAGAGAAGGCAAAGAAGCTGCAAACGCCGCAAGAAAAAAAGCAGTATCCGAAGGCAAAATAATTATTAATGATGTGATAGCAGATAACGCCCTGCAGCAGGTATTGATTGCACCGGAAAAATTTGAAATTATAGCAACTGCAAATCTGAACGGAGATTATCTTTCGGATGCAATAGCCGCACAGGTTGGAGGAATAGGGATTGCACCGGGAGCAAATATAAATTATGTAAAAGGTAATGCAATATTTGAAGCAACACACGGAACGGCACCGACATTTGCAGGTACAAACAAAGCAAATCCTTCATCGCTTATACTTTCCGGAAAAATGATGTTTGAGTATTTAGGATGGAATGAAGCCGCAGAACTAATTGAAAAAGGATTAAGAAGGGCAATCGAAAGCAAGCATGTTACATTCGATTTTGCCGACCAGATGAAGGGCGCAATCGAACTTAGCTGTTCGGATTTCGGAAATGAAATAATTAAAAATTTCGAATAGAGTTATATTTCTTTATTTCTCTGCGTCAAAAAATTTATTATTTGATTTTATATTTATAATTTGTATTTTCCATTAGGAGCGATAGCTTTTTTAGGGATTAAATATTTTTTGTTATTTAAATTTAGTTTAATATGGGAGATACAGATAGATCAAAAGAAGAACTCATAGAAGAGCTGCAGAGCTTGCGGCTGAAATATGATTCTTTATCTGCGTCAAAGAACGCTGAAAAGGGGTTCCACCTTTCAAATCAAAATGAAGACACACAAAAAGATGATGTATTCCTTTCGGAAGAAATAAACAGTCAGTTTGGAAAACTTGTTGAAAATATAGACGAGGTCTTCTGGATAAGAGCAGAAGAGAAAATGATTTATGTAAGCCCTGCATTTGAAAAAATATGGGGATATTCTTCGAAGGAGTTATATAATAATCCAAAACTCTTTACTGACAGCATCCATCCGGAAGACAAACTTTTTGTATTAAATCTTTTTGAAACAAAATATTTTCAGGAAAAAACACTCTTTGATTATGAATACCGGATAATAAAAGAAAATAATGAAACAAGATGGATAAACGCCAAATCGTTACCGGTATTTGATAACAACGGAAAAGTTATTAAAAGAGTAGGAATCATCAAGGATATTACCGAAATGAAATTAACAGAAGAAGCACTACGTATAAGCGAAGAGCGCAATCGTTTGTTAACCGATGTTACAATTGAAGGAATTCTTATTCATAAAAATGCGGTTTCGATTGACCTGAATCAATCTCTGGCAAGAATCTTTGGGTATGAAAAAGAAGAGCTGCTTAATAAAGATTTTATGGAATTGGTACACGGGGATGATAAATCCATTGTTCGGGAAAATATAATTAAAGAAATCACACAGCCGTATCAAATAAGGGCAATTAAAAAAAGCGGAGAAATATTTTTTGTAGAAATCGAATCCAAGAACTTTAAATATAAAGATGAAAAGTGGCGCGTATCGGCTATTCGCGATGTTACCGAGCGCAGAAAAGCAGAGAAGTTAAAACTTACGATGGCGGAAATGCTCGATACAGCCCCAAGTGCAATTACAGTTCATAATGTTGACGGCGAGTTTTTATATGCAAACAAAAAAAACTTTGAACTACACGGATATACCGAAGCTGAATTTATGGCAATTAATCTGCACGAATTGATGTGCCCGAAAGCGAAGCTCTGCTTGCGGAACGATTTAAGCAAATTGCAGAGCGTGGATACGCATCGTTCGAAGTCAGGCATTTTCGCAAAGACGGATCCACATTCCCTTTAGAAATATATGCTAAAACGGTTGAGTGGCAAGGTGAGCCGGCAGTTCTTAGCATTGCGACAGATATCACGGAGCGGAAGAATGCAGAGAAGGAATTATTAAGAGCTAAAATCCGTGCGGAAGAATCAGACCGGCTAAAATCGGCTTTTCTTGCAAATATGTCGCACGAAATCAGAACTCCAATGAATGGAATATTAGGGTTTGCGGAATTATTAAAAGAGCCGAACTTAACCGGCGATGAACAGGAAAAATATATTGAGGTAATATTAAAAAGCGGAAACAGAATGCTGAATATCATTAACGATATTGTTGATATTTCAAAAATAGAATCGGGAATAGTTGATGTAAAGTTTGAAAATGTGGATATTAATAAGCAGCTGGAATACGTTTATACTTTTTTCAAGTCTGCGGCAGAAGAAAAAGAAATTGAGCTTTCATTTAAAACCGTTTTGCAAAATAATAAAGCGATTATCAAAACGGACCCGGAGAAATTATACGCTATACTTTCTAATCTTATTAAAAACGCGGTTAAATATACAGACAAAGGCTCAATAGAATTTGGTTATGCGGCAAAAGATAATTTCATTGAATTTTTTGTGAGAGATACAGGCATCGGAATTCCAAAAGACAGACAAAAAGCTATTTTTGAAAGATTTATTCAGGCGGATATTATAGATAGAATGGCGAAGCAGGGAGCGGGATTAGGTTTATCAATCACAAAAGCTTATGTTGAAATGCTTGGCGGTGAAATTCGTGTTGAAAGCGAAGAAGGAAAGGGCTCTGTTTTTTATTTTACAATTCCTTATAATATGAAACAACCGCAGGAAAAATATAACAACAAACAGATATCTTTTAAAAAAGAAATCCCGATAAAAAAACTTAAATTATTAATTGTCGAAGACGATGAAACATCTGACTTACTGATTAATATAAAGCTTGCAAAATATTGCAGGGAAATACTTCATACAAATAACGGGAAAAATGCAGTGAATATTTGCCAAAGCAACCCGGATATAGATTTAGTAATGATGGACATCAAAATGCCGGTAATGGACGGATATGAAGCAACCCGCCAAATCCGCCAATTTAACCGCGATGTTATTATCATTGCACAAACAGCTCACGGACTGACCGGCGACAAAGAAAAAGCAATTGAAGCCGGCTGTAACGACCATATATCAAAACCGATAAAAAACGGGATTTTAAAGGAAATCCTGGGCAAATTCTTTACCGGTTGAGAGCATTACAATAAATCAAAACCGATAAAAAACGGGAATTTAACGGAAATACCGGGCAAATTTTTTACCGGTTGAGAGCATTACAATAAATACCAAAATTGAATTTTAAGCGTAATAATTCACCCTTGACCGCGAAAACCGCAAAAACAGGGGTCACGGAGCAGACTTGCTCGAGAGGTACACCTCCGTGACGCTCACGGAGCAGTGTTGCTCGGGAGGTAAGGCAATATTAACGTTCAGATTGGTATATTGCTCGCGCAGGTTGCCTCCGTGACGCTCAAAATGCAGATTTGCTCGGGAGGTAAGGCAATATTAACGTTCAGATTGGTGTATTGCTCGAGCAGGTTGCTTCCGGAACGCTAAAAATGGCAAATTTCCCCGAAAAAAAAATCCCTTCTGCAATTTTTCAGGCAAAAGGGATTTTGACAAACCACTTTACAAGATTGAAATAGTTCCGCTCTTCGGAAAAACTCTAAACTTATCTAACCAGAATCATTCTTTTTGTTTCGGAATAATTTCCGGCAGTCATTTTATAAAAATATACACCGCTTGAAATTTCTTCCGCATCAAAATTCACCTGATACTCTCCCGGCTGTAAAAATTCATTAACAAGTGTTTTCACTTCTCTTCCCGATAAATCAAATACAACTAACTTTACAAACTTTGACTCCGGAACCTGAAACTGAATTATTGTAGTTGGATTAAACGGATTTGGATAATTTTGTTTAAGCGAAAATTCCGAAGGAACATAAGAAGTAATCGGCTTAATATTTACAATCTGCGATTTCAGCCGTTTGAAAACTTTTCCGCTATCTGAAGTTGCATAAACGTAATCATCTTTTTCCCCCATTGCGTAAATATTTTGATTTGTTAAACCCTCGTTAACCTGTGTCCAGTTCCAGGCACCAATGTTTGATTTGAAAATACCGCCGCCCTGAGTTAATGCAAATAATGTATTCCCGATTCTGTAAATCAAATTTAAATTTAAATTTGTTAAACCGTTATTTTGCAAAGTCCAGCTTCCCGAAGCAGTATTAAAAACACCAAACCCTACTCCGAAAATTGCACCATAGAGATTGTTATCGTAATTAATTAATGATTTAATATTTGCATTTGAATGATTAGAAGTGGAAAGCCAGTTAACGCCGTTGTTTGTAGAGTAACGCATTCCCACGCCTTGAGTCCCGACATACATTGCCGATGAAGACTTTGCAAAAGTATATGCATAAGGAATCTGAATTAATAAATCCCAGTTGTTTCCTAAGTTTGTAGTTTTATAAACGCCGTAAGAAGTAGCAACATAAATATCGTTTGTTTCAAGATAAATCTGGTAATGATTCCATCCCGAGAGTCCAAACATCTGCCAGTTATTTCCATTATTTGCCGAGTAATAAACTCTTGAAGAAGAGCCCGACTGACCTGCAAACAAAGTATCATTGCGGGAAATCAGGAATGTGGTGAAAGGTGCATAAAATCCGGTGTTGCAGGCAGACCAGTTCGCTCCGCCGTCAGAAGACCTGTAAACTCCGCCTCCCATAGCAAGAGATGCGGCATATACATAATTTGAGTTTGATGTAACTGCCCCGACATATAAACTCGAAGGACCAACATTAAGCTGCGACCATTGCGAAAAACAATCATTTGAAAAATAAGAGACGGCTAAGAAAGATAAAAGCAGGATAAATTTTTTCATATAATTATTGGTTAGATTAAACAAACACTCAAAATTAAACAATCTTAAAGAATAAATCATTATAAAAAAGGCTGAAGAAATTCTTCAGCCCTTTTAAAAATCGAACTAATGTTTTTTTATTTCATTAAGTACTTGATTGCCGCTTCAGTGTTGAGTTTTCCGAAGCCCCAGTTTGTATTGGGAACGCTTCCGGTAAAGCTGTCCTGAGTTGCAGTTGAATTAAGTATGTTTCTTATTTGCGAATGAGTAAGTGTTTTGTCATACTGAAGCATCAGCACAACAGCACCAACAACGTGCGGTGCGGCAGAACTTGTTCCGCTAAAGATTCCGTAACCATTATTAGTAGATGTTGTGAATGTCGTATGTCCCGGAGCACAAATATCTATTCCCATTTTTCCGTTTATGTTAAAGCCTCTTCCGCTGTATGAGCAAAGGTCATCGAGCTTTCCATATCCGGGCCACTCGTAGTTAACCGTATAAGCGCCAACGGCAATACAGCTATCCGCAGTGCAAGGGAAAGTAACAGTTCCGTCGCCCGTGATTTTATCTGACTTCCATCTTGTCGAGCCGCCCCACGATTGAGTTACATCAACTATAAATCCGTCGAGTATAACATTTTCCGGAGATACAACTTCTACGCTCCAATCGCCGTCAACTGTTCCCGAATCTTTTTCGGAAATTCCGAATTGAAACATTACAGTTCCTTTTGGAGAAACGCTTCTTTCATAATAAATATTATATTTTCCTGATTTTAAAATTTCGCTTCCGTCTTTTAAACCCGATGTAACCGTACCGTCAGGAGTTTTAATTTTAAAAGAAATATTTACTTCCGGTTGTCTCCATAAAAATGAAACAAAAGCTCCGTCATTCTTTTTTCCTTCTGCCTCTTTCGGAGACGAGAAATTGTAAGTACGAACAACATTTGCCGGTATTGTATCCTTTATATGCATATTGCCGTCTGCAAGATTTCCGCCGCCGCCGATTATGGTAATTCCGCTTCTTGCCATTTCGTTTGTAAGCTCTTCTTCTTCTGTTGAGCCGTCCATATATTCATACATCCATTCGCCGTCTTCAAAAAGTAAAACGTTGATACCTTCGGTTCTTAGAAATGTAAGCATCTCAGGAAAAGTTGTTACAAATCTTGGAGTGTAATTATATTTTATATTTGCCATAACAATTTCCGCATCAGGTGCTATGCCGTGAAGTTTTTGTACTCCATAATGTCCGCCAAGCAAAATACCGCTTACGCCTGTTCCGTGACCTATGCTGTCGAATTCTGTTTTAATCAAATCAACTCCGCGTCTTCTTATGTTTCCGCTTTTTTCTCTTACTGCTTTAACCTTTGATGTTTGCAAAGCTGTTAACTTTTCACCAACGTCGAGCTTGTTATTATTGTTTGCATCTCTTGTAATTAAATACTGCTCGCCGTATGTCGGGTCAGCTTCTGTGAATCCGTCTTTCTCGCCGAAATCTCTTTTGCCGTTTCCGTTTTTATCTATAAAAAGAAAATCCATATCCGGCTCATAAACTTTCGGGTCGCTTTTAATGATGTATGTGTCGTTCTTCAAATCAACGTAGTTCAGTGTTTCGCCTGCATCGGCTTTTCCGTTACTGTTTAAATCCACGGCATCTTTTCCCGGTTCGAATATTCCGTTTCCGTTAACATCAATCCAGTTAAAGTCTCCGCCGTCTGCAAAGAAAAACATCGGATGAAAAACATCTATACCAGAATCAACATCACCGACAACAATGCCTTTTCCTGTAAGCGGGTTGCCGTCTTTGTCATAAAACTTTTCGGAGAGCTTTGTTGTAATCCAGATTTTATCAGCTTTAACCTGTGCGAATAAAAATCCCGCAGGCAGCAAAGTAATAATAAATATTGCAATAAATTTTCTAAAAGTGTTTTGCATATAATTTTATTTTAGTTTAATAGTTTTTAATTACTTCTTCAATAGCACCTTCAATATTCAGTTTTCCGTAACCCCACATTACATTTGGCACGGAACCCGTATATGAATCTGTTATTGCAGTCTTTCTTAAAATATTTCTAATCTGTGAATGTGTTAATGCCGTGTTGTATTGCAGAAGCAAAGCAACCGTGCCGACAACGTGAGGCGCAGAAGCGCTTGTTCCGCCAAAAGTCATATATCTGAATTTCGGAGAAGTTGTAAAAGTTGTATGTGCAGGTGCTGTAATGTCTATACCGATTTTTCCGTTTAGTAACGGACCTCTGCCGCTGTATTTGGCAAGCATTCCGTTCTCTTCATCTTTTCGCGGTTTTATCACAACATAAGCCGCAACGGAAATTACACTGTCTGATGTACAGGGAAAAGTAATTGTACAGTAATCCGTAAGCTTCTCGCTGTTCCAGTGAGAAACTCTTCCCCACGCCTGTGAAACATCGGCAAGATATCCGTCAATAATAATATCATCCGGTGATTTTACTTCAACACTCCATCTTCCGCCGGCATTTGAATTTATACCTTTTGAAAGAGACATCTTCATCATTACATTTCCACGCGGTGAAATTTCTTTTGCAAAATATATTTCATATCCGTCAAAAACAAAAACTTCAGTTCCGCTCTTGAATGAAGCGGTTTTGTTACCTGAGGGAGTTGTTAAAATAAATTCCGGTTCAACATCCGGTTTACTCCAGATAAAAGAAAGAAACGCACCATCAATATCGGGTTCGTTTTTATTATTGTTGCAGGTAAACATATATTCGTTGTTGACTCCGGCTTTAATCGTATCTTTAATATGCATATTTCCTGTTGCAAGATTTCCTGCCGCCGCAATTATTGGAATTCCCTGCCTTGTCAGCTCGTCAACAAGCTGCTCTTCTTCCGTTGAGCCGTCCATAAATTCCCACATCCATTCGCCATCTTCGAATAAAATTGTATTTACGTTTTCATCTCTTAAAAATTTTATATAATCCGTAAACGACCTTACAAATCTCGGAGTGTAATTATATTTTATGTTTGCAAGAATAACCTCTGCGTCAGGCGCAATTCCGTGAATCTTCTGAACTCCGTAATGTCCGCCAAGCATAAGTCCGCATACGCCGGTGCCGTGTCCGCCGTCATCGGGTTCTGCCTTTATTAAATCAACTCCGCGCCTTCTTATTGTACCGCTCTTTTCGCGTATGGCTTTGACCTTAGAGGTTTTCAAAGCAATAAGCTTTTCACCAATATCAAGTTTATTATCTTTATTTTTATCAATGGATATAAAAAACTGCTCTCCGTATGTCGGCGAAGTTTCAGTAAATCCGTCTTTCTCGCCGAAATCTCTTTTACCGTTACTGTTAATATCCGCATACAGAAAATCCAGATCCGGTTGATATGTCAGAGAATCATTATCAAGCATTTTAGTTAAATCTTTTATCTCAACATAGTTTAGCTTTTCGTTATCTTCTGCATTTCCGTTTCTGTTTAAATCAACTGCATCTATTCCGGCATCAAATATTCCGTTGTTGTTAACATCAATCCAGTTATACTCACCGCCATCGGCAAAGAAAAACATCGGATGAAAGATATCAATACCCGAATCTATATCACCTATAACAATGCCTTTGCCGGTAAGGGTATTACCTGACTTATCTTTATATTCTTTAGAAAGTATAGTTGAAAAGTTTTTTATCGGCTGCGCATTTAAAATATTTACGGCAAGAAATATGCTGATAATTAAATAGTATTTTTTCATTATTCTTTGCCCTCCAGTTTTTTTATGCTCTCAATTGCATTCTTGTTCTTGCGGTTTAATTCAAGAGATTTTTTATAATTTTTAATAGCATCTTCTTTAATTCCTGCTCTGTTGTATGCATCTCCGAGAGCATCATAAACAGCATAGGAATTCGGATATTCTGTTGCGTTAAACTCAAGTATTTTTATTGCGTCTGCATATTTTTCCAGACGCATAAGTTTATATCCGACAAAATTTAGCTGGCTCTCGCGGAAGTTATATAACTCAAATTCATTTTCTTTTATTTCTTTGTATTTTGCAATCGCTTCATCTGTCTTTCCTTCGGAACAGATAGGCAGAAGCAATTCAACAAGTGAAAGCTTAGGCTCCGTAACACTCATAATTTCTATTTCGAAAACCAGGGTAGTATTCGGCGGAATTAAATCTCCCGCACCCTTTGAACCATATCCAAGCTCTGACGGAATAATTAAAACAGCTTTGTCTCCCTGATAAAAAAGCGGAATACCTTCGTCCCATCCCTTTATGACCATTCCTTTTCCCGGAATAAAATCAAACGGGTCTCCATCTCTTGATGATTCAAGCGTAACGCCGTTTGTAAGTTTAAGAGTGTAATGAACTTCAACATACTTGCCCGATTCTGCTTTGGGACCTGCTCCCTTTTCAAGCAAAAAATATCTTAAACCGCTTTCGGTAGTCAAAGTATCAAAACTGAATGCCTGCGAAGATATTGCGGTAAAAAGTACCAATAAGATTAAATAAATTTGTTTCATAATTAAATACGTATATTAACAAAAAAAGTTTATAAATTATTATTAATGTTTTATCAAATGCTGTTGTATAAATTACATAACTATATTTATTAAACAAATGAAAAATAAAATATTACTTTTGCGTTTATATTTTGAAATAAATTATATATGATTAATAAAAAAGCACAAATATGAAAATTACAGTAATTGGAGCCGGAAATGTTGGAGCAACCTGCGCTAACGAAATAGCAATAAAAGAACTTGCAGACGAACTTGTTCTTGTTGATATTAATGAAGGCTTGACGAAAGGCAAGGCACTTGATATGTGGCAGACATCCCCCATACTTAGTTTTGATACAAAAATTACAGCAGCACTTGATAATTATGAACAAACAAAAGATTCCGAAGTTGTTGTGATAACCTCAGGGATTCCGCGAAAACCCGGAATGAGCAGAGATGATTTAATCAATACCAATGCTTTAATAGTAAAAGAGGTTACCGAGAATGTAATTAAATATTCTCCGGATGCAGTTGTTATAGTTGTTTCTAATCCGCTTGATGTTATGACTTATGCCGCTTTTCTTGCAACCAAAAAGAAAGTAAAATCTTCCAAAATCTTTGGTATGGCGGGTATTCTTGATACGGCAAGATTTAAGTCTTTTATTTCAGATGAACTGAATATTTCTCCTAAAAGTATTCATGCAATTCTTATGGGAGGCCACGGTGACTCAATGGTTCCCCTTGTCAGATATACAACGATATCCGGGATTCCAATCAGTGAACTTCTTGATAAAGAAACTATCGAAAAAATAATTCAAAGAACAAAAACCGGCGGCGGAGAACTTGTAAATTTAATGGGTACTTCTGCATGGTATGCTCCGGGAGCTGCAGCAGCTCAAATGGTTGAATCGGTTGTAAAAAACCAAAGGAGAGTATTTCCCGTTTGTGCAAGTTTAAACGGCGAATATGGTTTGAGGGATTTGCATCTCGGAGTTCCTGTTGTTCTTGGCAGAAACGGGATTGAAAGAGTTATAGAACTAAAACTTAACGACGAAGAAATGATTTTAGTAAAAAATTCAGCAAAAGAAGTTAAATCACTTATGAAAGTTTTAGACGATATGAATATTTTTGAGGATAAATACTCTCACCTTAACCCTATAGATTAAAATCATAGAAATTGTTCAAGGTCTCCCAAACCCTGTCTTACAACTTCAAAATCACCATCTGAACAATCAACAATTGTTGAAGGC
Source organism: uncultured Ignavibacteriota bacterium (assembly GCA_937983305.1). Lineage (GTDB taxonomy): Bacteria > Bacteroidota > Ignavibacteria > Tepidaquicellales > Tepidaquicellaceae > DSSM01. Next base: position 18,515 of record CALKAJ010000106.1, read on the forward strand.
ATGTTATTTCCAAAGCCCCCGTCAATAACTATATCTACAATATTTTTATATCTATCGAAAATTATTTCCGGGTCGGTTGTGTAAGCGATTATTTCATCGGTATCATGTATTGTTGTTGTTACAATAGGGCTTCCAAGCTCTTTTACAATTTCTCTTGCTATGTTACTTTCGGGAATCCTGATTCCAACAGTGTTTTTTTTATGTTTAAATATTTTTGGAACGTTACTGTTTGCCTTTAAAATAAAGGTAAACGGTCCGGGTAATGCTTTTTTCATTACCCGGAATGTCGAAGTTTCTATTGGTGAAGTAAAATCGGACAGATGACTAAAATCAGAACACAAAATTGAAAGGTTTGCTTTTTTGGGATTCATACCTTTTATTTTGCATATTCTCTCAACTGCATTAGAATTATAAATATCACATCCGAGTCCATAAACTGTATCTGTAGGATATATAATCACGCCGCCTTTTTTCAGGCAGTCAACAGCCATCATAATTTTTCTTAACTCGGGATTGTCCGGATGTATTTTTAATAGCATTTTTTACCTGAAGAAGACCTGCATTTTATCGAAAAATTCAACATCAACAGTTTTAAGTTTACCAATTGCTTCTTTAATAGAAACATCGGTCATCTTTCCCGATCTGTAAGAACACATTCTTCCAAACCTTTTATTTTTTACCATATCTACAGAGTGTATTCCGTATAACGAGCCAAGCATTCTGTCAAAAGTGGATGGAACGCCTCCTCGCTGAACATAACCGAGAATCGTTGCCCTGGTTTCAAACCCTGTTCTTAGTTCAATTTCATTTGCAAGTAAATGTCCCACGCCTCCAAGCCTTTCTCTTCCAAAAGAATCAAGTTTCTTGTTTTCTTTTAATTTTTTGTTTTTCTTTACAATTTCATCTTCAACATAAGTTGCACCTTCGGAAACTACAATTATTGAAAATAATTTTCCTCTTTTGTACCTGTTCATTATAACTTTTACAACATCGTCAATCTTAACTTTCTTTTCCGGAATTAAAATATAATCGGCTCCTCCGGCAATACCCGAATACATTGCAATCCATCCGGCGTGTCTTCCCATTACTTCAAGAACCATAATTCTATGATGTGATTCTGCGGTTGTATGAAGCCTGTCAATCGCTTCCGTTGCAATATTAGCCGCAGTATCAAATCCAAATGTGAAATCTGTTCCGCTGATATCGTTATCAATTGTTTTCGGAACACCAACTACATTGATGCCAAGTTTATGAGCCATATGTGCAATGTGCATCGAACCTTCTCCGCCAATACAGATAATAGCATCAAAACCTTCTCTGTTTACCTTATTCAGCAGTTTTTCTTCTCCGCCTTTTTCTTCAAACGGACTGTAACGGGATGTACCAAGTATGGTACCGCCGCGATTTATAATACCCGCAACAGAGTTGAGATTTAAAGGTTTATAGCTTTCATCCATTATACCTCTCCATCCGTTCATTATTCCAACCGCTTCAATTTTTTCACTGTCGCATTTCCGGGCTATTGCTCTGATGACTGCGTTCAATCCCGGGCAATCACCGCCGCTGGTTAAGATTCCGATTTTCATTTTTTATATTTTTTTCTTTGGCTTTAATGCCTTCTTAGTTTTTTCTTTTTTTAGTTCGGCATTGTTTACCTTCTTTGATTCATGAGGCAGATCTGCCGTTGTTGTATATTGATATTTCTTTTCTGTGTCCTTCGCAGGCGGGTCATTTATTAAATATTTAAACCTGTCAATAAATTCCTGTGTCTTTAGATTTCCTATTAATGCGAGTCTTGCAACATTTTTAATCTCGTCAAAATCTGAAGGTTCAATGCGTATCATATATTTTCTTGCTACTTTGTAACTGTCAGAATCTATATCAACTTCTCTTACTTTGATTTTTCCGTTCGAGCCGATAATATCATTAAATTTAATCGGAATTAATTTTCCTTTATCAACTGTTACAATTGCACCGCTGTTTCCGCTTAATAAATATCTTACAGCCGCATATCCAAGGTCCTGCGTATATTCACAATCAAATGGAATTGGGTCTGCACATCTGAGCTCATAGCCGATATCTTTGTTCACAATAGTTACATCAATTCCCCTTTCGCGTAATCTGCGTCTGACTTCATCTTTGGCAATTCTTCCAAGGTCTATTTCAGAAAGCCTGATGTGTCCGTGTAAATCTTTCTCAAGGTTTACATAAGGATGGTTTTTTAGTTCTTCGGTATCAATTTTATGTATAATTCCTTCGGCAAGTACCGCAACACCGTAAGGATGACCACTCGCCATTCTTTTTATAATTGAGGCTTCAAGAATATCGCAAACAGTTTCAAATTTTATTTTTCTGTCCCTGAATTCTTCTCCGATAATTGTTAAAGTTGCGCCCGATGCCTTTCCAATTCCAAGAGCAAGGTGTCCTGCCGAGCGTCCCATAGTTACAACGTAATACCATCTTTTAGTTGTCGTTGCATCCATCATTAACGATTGAACAATATTTACTCCGGTATGCCTTGCGGTCTGATATCCAAATGTCGGCATATTGCTTGAAAGCGGTAAATCATTATCAATTGTTTTTGGGACGTGTGCAACCTCAATTTGCCCTTTTGTTAAACATTCAATTTTATATGCACTCGTAGCAGTATCGTCTCCACCGATTGTAACAAGAAAATCAATTTGAAGTTCTGTAAGAGCTTTTATAGTAGCGTCGAGCATTTCCTTGCTCTTGCTTGGATTTACCCTTGAAGTTCTTAATATACTTCCGCCCTCAAAGTGTATTCTTGAAACGTCTTCTATTCTTAGTTCTTTTGTATGACTTGAATCACCTTTTGATAAATAACTAAATCCGTCATATATTCCGATTACGTTCAATCCGGAGTTAATAGCTTCAATTGTTACAGACCTGATAACTCCGTTAATACCGGGAGCGGGCCCGCCTCCTACAAGTATTCCGAGCGATTTTTTTCTATAATGTTCTTTTGACATTTTGTTTATTAATTTATTAAGTTCGTAAAATTAAATGTTTTTTTCTATTTTTGTAAAAACTAAATAAGCAGATAAATATAATAAAGCGGATAAAATAAAAACAATTTTAAAACCGGTAATCATTCCAAGCATCATTGCAATAACTGTTCCAGTTACAGAGAAGAATCCGTTTATTGACCAGCTTAAAGCAGTAAAATTTTTATATTCTTCTTTTATTGATGAAATACCGATGGGAAAGGGCATTCCAAGAAAAAACCCGAGAGGGAATATTAGAATTACAGAGATCAAAATCCGGACAGGCAATTCAAACTTTGCCGCAGAATAAAAAACCGGAGGAGCTATGAATGCTATAAACAAAGCCATCGCTGCAATTATTCCAAATATTATAACATTCCTCTTTTTCTTTCCGATTAAAAACCCTGCCGAAAAATAGCTCCCGATTCCGGAAGCAACTAACATTGTTGAAATAACTGTCAGCATTGTATAAACCGGCTGACCGAGAAACATTGTGAATTTCTGCATCATCGAAATCTGAAGCGTTATATATCCAAGTCCCAGCAACGCAAAATATAATAAAAACTTTTTATCAGCTCCGGATTCAATTTTTGATTTCATAAAAACAAAAGGCATAAGTAAAAATATTCCGGCAATAATAAAAATCTGAATTAAAAGTGCAATTAAAGTTGTTTCTGAAACGGGCTTATCTTTTAAAGCCATAATTGCAAGTTCGTTTTGCGAGAAAACTTCAGACATATTCTGAAACGTTAGGTTTCCAAATCCTATGTTGTTATCAAAGAAAGGTTTGTCGTCTGTTGCAGGTGCAATATTAAGATTAGATTTCTTGATTTCTGATTGCAGGTCCGGTGTTTCCGCAAGGGTTTTATATACACTTTCAGTTTGCGGGAGGTTGTCATAATCGTACAGGTTTTCAAGTCCAAGCAAATTACCCTCGTATCGGATTTTCATTCTCTCTATTTCTGACATTGGTGTATTTCTGTAAACCACTCCGGCAAGATACGTTTTACTGCTTTCAAGCGTATTTTCTCTGTGCTGTCTTCTGAATACCGATATCTTTTTTGAAAACTCAGAATCTTTTCCATATAGTTCTTCATCAACAGTTCTTAATGTTGTGATTAATTTCGGTAATTGAGTTTCAGGTCTTGAAATATAAAGCGTTCCTCCGTTTGTCAGTTTACTGAGATATTCCGATACAGCTTCTTTTGTTAGAATATAATTTTCGACCATACTCATTGCTCCGCTTGATACAGCAGAGGCGGAAATTGTATGCGCGGAAATTATTACATCGTATTTTGTATCTTTTCTGTTTATAACCGACCTTGCATCATCAGTAATTATTTCTACTTTGGGATTATTTTTTATTAATGGTCCTGTCCAATATGAAAGCGTGCTTGAAATTAATTTGTTTAATATTCCGTTTATTTCAACGCCAACTACTTTTTTAGCCCCATAATATAAACTTGTAAGTATCTCTCCGCCTCCCGCAGAACCGATTATAAAAACATTATTTACTGTATCCGAATTTGCAAAAGCTAAGTTTGATGCATCGGCAGGTTTTATTGCCGGAGGAAGTGTTTTAACATTCGGTATATTAGTAGTTGCATTTCCTGCATCAATAACTGCGATGTATAATTTATAGCCGTCTGCAGGTTCGTCTTCGTCAATTAACACATCAACCTTTGAAAATGAATTCCATTCTGAAAGCAAAACAAGATCCGGTCTTTCAGACATCAGGTTAACAAATTGTTTGTTCGGAGAAACCCCGATAGGGAGCTGTTCGTCTTTGGATATAAGGAAGGATAATGAAACAGCAATTAAAACAAAAGATATAATTGAAAGTACTTTATGATTGGCAAATGAAAATATTACAGCGGCAAACAATCCAAGAACCGATACAAAAACAATAGTACCGTTTCCTCCAAACAGCGGCATTAGAAAAATAAAAACAAAAACAGATAAACCTGCTCCGAGTAAATCCGCAAAATATAATTTAGAAACACTCTTTTTAAATCTTGTAAGTATAACTGAAATTATGAGTCCGGCAAAAAGAAAAGGAATCGTAATTAAAATATAAAATACGGGTAAATATAATAATTGTATGGATTGAGAGAGTAAACTAAACGGGTCAAATGGAATTTTATTTATTAGAATAAAACTTATTATCACGCTGACTCCATATATCATAGAAAGGATAGTAAGAAGTTTATCTGCAGGTATAGTTTGTAATTTCTTACTTACGGATAACAGCACTCCGCTGATACCGAATCCGAGTAACGCTACGCTGATAATCATAAAAGCGAAATTATACCATAACGAAACAGATAAGACCCTCGTAAGCGTAAACTCAAGTAAAAGAGTTGACAAAGCCACAAGAAAAATTCCTACATAATAGGTGTTTTTAACCTGCTCACTCTTATTAGTTGTTATATTTGTCGTTAATTTATTTTTTTTCACAAAAATATTTTTATTTATTTAGCTCTTGACTCTGCAAAGCATTGAAATATCAACACTTTATCGCATAATTAAAAACTAAATTAATATGCAAATTAACGATTTTGTATTTAAAATAATATTGAGAAAGGTATTAAGAAATTATAAATTATTTTTTCTCAATTTTCGACCAAGAATCTTTCAAAGGTACCGTTCTGTTGAAAACAAGTTTTTCTCCTGTTGAAAGCGGGTCAACGCAAAAATAACCCTGTCTTACAAATTGAAATTTATCTCCGGGTTTTGCTTTTGATAATTCGGGTTCAATAAAACAATTTTCGAGTATCTCAAGGGAGTGCGGATTTATCAGCTTTTTAAAATCCGGCTCTTCGTCTCCGGCAGGGTCTTCCACAGTAAATAGTCTTTCGTAAAGTCTGACTTCTGCTTTTACCGCATCGGGTGCAGAAACCCAGTGTATTGTTCCTTTTACGCTCCTTGTGCTTCCGCTTCCGCTTTTAGTTTCAGGGTCATAGGTACATCTTAATTCTATTATTTCTCCGGTGTCGTTTTTTATTACCTCGTTGCACTTAATAATGTAAGCAGATTTTAACCTTACTTCGTTTCCCGGTGAGAGTCTGTGAAATTTCTTATGAGGTACTTCCTGAAAATCATCATTTTCAATATACAGCTCTCTTGTGAAAGGAATTTTTCTTGAACCCATTGTTTCGTCTTCCGGGTTGTTAATAGTTTCCATTTCTTCTCTCTTACCCTTGGGGTAATTTGTTATAATTACTTTCAAAGGATTTAATACAGCCATTACCCGTTTGGCATTTTTATTAAGATCTTCTCTGATACTGTGTTCAAGCAAAGCAACATCGGTCATTGCATCGCGTTTCGCAACGCCAACCTTGTCCGCAAAATTTCTAATTGATTCCGGCGTATATCCTCTTCTGCGAAGACCGCATATTGTGGGCATACGCGGGTCATCCCAGCCTGAGACATATTTTTCCTGCACAAGCTCAAGAAGTTTTCTTTTGCTCATAACTGTATATGTAAGATTTAAACGTGCAAATTCAATCTGTCGAGGTCTGTTTTCAAGATGCAGAGCTTCAAGAAACCAATCATATAAAGGGCGATGTATTTCAAATTCAAGCGTACAAAGGGAATGGGTAATCCCTTCAAACCAATCAGATAAGGGGTGTGCATAATCATACATCGGATAAATACACCATTTGTCGCCTGTATTATGATGTGTTGCTTTTTTTATTCTGTAAACTACAGGGTCTCTCATATGCATATTAGGAGAAGCCATATCTATTTTAGCCCGGAGAATATGTGTGCCATCTTCGTGCTTGCCGTCTTTCATTTCCGTAAAAAGTTTCAGGTTTTCTTCAATTGCTCTTTCCCTGTACGGCGAATTAGTTCCGGGTTCGGTTGGAGTTCCCTTTTGATTTTTGATTTCTTCAGGAGTAGAAGAATCAATATACGCTCTTCCCTCTTTAATTAACTGAACCGCAAAATCGTAAAGCTGTTGAAAATAATCGGAGGCATAAAACATCCTGTCGTCCCAATCAAATCCGAGCCACCTGACATCTTCAATTATTGAATCAACATATTCAACATCTTCTTTTTCCGGATTCGTATCATCAAATCTCAAATTACATAAACCGTCATAATCCCGGGCAATTCCGAAGTTCAGACAAATAGATTTTGCGTGACCAATATGTAAATATCCGTTAGGCTCCGGAGGGAATCTTGTATGAACTTTTCCGTTGTTTTTGTTTTGCTTTAAATCCTCGTTGATAAAATCACGGATAAAATTGCTTGCCGCTGTCGGTTTTATGTTATTTTCTTCCATTAGTAATAAAAAATTTTAAAATCTTTAAAAGATACCTTAATTATAAAATAAATTCAGTGGAAAAAGCTGAACCATCTCTCGCGTTCCTAAGCTCCGGTTTATGAACGTTTCCTCTTTGAAATAATACAGGTAGGTGTGCACCTCTCTCGTTCCTAAGCTCCGGCTTAGGAACGTTTCCTCATTGTAATAATAAAGAGCTGAATAAGAAAATTTAAACTTGAATTTCTAATAAACACTTGTTATTTTAGTCTCAACTAAACTAAAATATTATAATGCAAAAAAGAATTTTTGTTTTCATTGCGGCATTTATTATGCTTGGCGGAAGTCTTTTCTCACAAACGAAGGATATTTCGGAATCAAAACTTCCTGACGATGTCAAAGAGGTATTGAACGAATATATTAAAATTCTTCAAAACGCAACAGATCTTGACGATGCAGCATCAAAAGTTAAGAAGATATTTGCAGGGCATCTGTTGAACTCAGAAGGTGAAGTTGATAAAGATGTTTACTATTTTAGTCTTAAAAAAGATTTTAATAATGCAAAATTCTATCAATACCCGGTTGATATTACAAGGATATCGAGAACAAAGAACGATTATGACGGATTTCAGGAAACACTTTTTGAAGGCACGAGATACAAAATCTGGATTGCAAAAAAAGACGGAGTTGCGGGTGTACCTGCACCGGTTCCGATAATTAAACCCTCCAAAGGTTCGCCGAAAGTTGTTTCTGTCATAGGCAGTTTATAATATTATTTCGAGGATAATTATAAAATATGTTTAATGCAGTATTTCAAATTCTGAAAAAAGACTTACAATCCGAACTAAGAAACAGGTATGTAATAAACTCTCTTCTAATGTTCGTTGTGGTTACTATTTCAATTCTGAGATTTTCTCTCGGCGATGAGAAAGCATCACCCGAAATTCTTTCCGGACTATTGTGGATTGCAATATTTTTTGCGGCTATAAGCGGACTTGCGAGAGTGTTTATAAAAGAAGAAGAAAAAGAAACCTCTTTTGCTCTGAAGCTAAGCGCAGAACCCACGCAGATATTTCTTGGTAAGCTGTTTTTCAATTTAATATTAATATTTACTCTTAATATTTTCATATTCTTGCTTTTTATTGCTATTACCGGTTTTGAAATTTTAAATCTTTCCGGTTTTATTATTACGCTTTTATTGGGAAATATCGGGATGGTTGCTTCATCAACAATTATTGCAGGTATAATTGCGAAAGCTAATTCAAAGGGCACTCTGTATCCGGTTCTGGCTTTTCCAATTATGTTACCGCTGTTACTAACTGTGATTGATGCAACAAAATTAGCTGCCGCCGGAGCTTCAACCGATGAACTAATAAATGATTTTCAGATTCTGGCATCTTATTCGGTTGTTATTATAACTGTTTCTATACTCGTATTTAAATATATCTGGGAAGATTAAACCTTTGGCAGGTCAAGAGATGTATCTATTCTTTCAACGTCCCGCCATAAATGCATACAGGGAAATTTATTTTCGTACAGAGATTTTGATAACATAACGGAATCTATTGCAGGAATTTTTAAATCCATCAATGATTTTAAATCAGCATAAGAGCCAATACCTCCCGCAGATGTTATTTTGAGTTTTGTATTCTTTGCTATCTCCGTCAATCTTTCAAGAAACGGACCACTGCAATTTCCCACTCTTGTAACATCCTGGTAAATAATTCTTTTTACGCCCATCTCGTCAACCTTTTTGGCAAAATCAAGAGGAGTAATATTGGCATAATTTATCCATCCGTTTGTAACTACGTTATTCAGTTTTTCGTCAATACCAATCACAATTTTTGAAGGGGAAAATCGTTGCAGTAATTCTTTTATAAACTCAGGTCTTTCAATTGCGGCAGTTCCTATTACAAGGCGATAAACTCCAAGCTCTCTGAACATTTTTTCCGCCGTTTCCACATCGCGAATACCACCTCCAAGCTGAATAGGTATATCAACAGATAATGCAATTTCTTTTATAATGTTATAGTTCTTCATTTCACCCTGAACTGCTCCGTCAAGGTCAGTAATGTGAATACATTTGAAGTTCTCTTTTCTAAAAAGTTTCGCAACTTTTACCGGAGATTCTACATAATACTCCGTCTTATCGAGCAGTCCTTCAAATATCCTTACACAGCGTCCATCTTTTATGTCAATTACGGGTATTACAAGCATTTTCAGTTAGTGAAATTAAATATATTAATTATTTCTTTTTATACTTCATTATCTTCTAACAATTGCAACTTTTCCTTTTCCAACCTTACTTGCATCTTTATTAAATCCAACAACGATATATATTCCGGATGGCACAAGATTCCCTTTTTTATCTAATCCGTTCCATTCGGCAATCCTACCGCCGGGTGAATCAAACTCCGCAACAACTTCACCGCTTAATGTAATTATTTTTATACTGGATGCTTCGACCAAACCGTCAATCCTTAATTTAACATTTGAAGGAATAAGGTAAGGATTTGGGGCACAGATAACTTTATCAAATTCTGCAACGGGTTTAATTGAATTTGTTTGTAATGCAGAGAGTCCTTTAAGCGTTCCGAAATAGGCTTTTCCCGTATTCGGGCTTACTAATATTGTGGTGATTTTATTATCAGCAATCGGACTGTTGGAAGTATTGAACTGTTCAATTAAGGTCGTACCGTCATCCGAGAGATGAAATACTCCGCTCGAAGCCGTGCCAATCCATTTTTGATTTAAAACATCAGAGGTTATTGAAACACAGTTCTCCGTAAAAGGAACCTTAAATCCGCCTGAAATAATTCCAAGCTTCTGAGGTATAGGTTTATTCTGTGGATCTCTTATTGCCTGCAGTGGATTGGAAATAATAAAAACACCGTTTGTAGTTGCAATCCAGACTTCATTGTTTTTATCAACCGTTACGTCTGTAACATCAGCGCTTCCAAAATATTCACTTGAGGCATATCTTTCGTAAACATCGTCATAAGTAGTGTCAACTGTCCCATTTTCATTGAAGTAGTATAATCCCGGATTAGTAACAATAGAGCAAATCCATTTTGTATTATATCCGTCAACAGCCATCCTGCCGTAGTTTGGGTCAGTAGTTCTGTTGTAAATTCCGGTGAATATGGAATCTCCTCTAAACGCATAGAGAGATCTCTGTGAGTTTGTTTCATACATACCTACCCACATAACTCCGTAATTATCATAAACGCATCCTGTCGGGACACAAAAATTTGGGTATTGCTGAGTACCGGGAAGATTTGAGTTATATGTGTTATAGTTTTTTATTGTGGTCCCGTTAATTATTGTAGCACCTCCCCCAAAAGCAACAGCCCATACAACTCCATTGCGAGCCTGAATCATTCTGAAATCGTTGGAAGCACCTATCGAGGGTTCGTTTCCTGTGTTATAAGATGTCCAGAGTTTTCCGTCGAATTTATAAATACCTGAAGTGCTTGAGCCTCCGGCAACCCATAAAGTACCGTCATAATCTTCAGCGAGATAGGTGAAAAGATTTTTGTTGGGTCCGTTTGGAAAATACGAGTTTAATTGTCCGTTAACGTCAGCCAAAACACCGTATCCGGAAATACCTACGAGCGGCTTGCTGTTATTATCTCCTGATATAGCAGTATAATTTCCATCAATATAATATTGTTCGAATTGTGATAAGTTGTTCTTATTTGAAAATAATATTTGCCCTGTTGTTATGAAATATAGTTTATCGCCTATTCCTTTAATAGCTTTAATTGATGCAGTAGCAACAAGTGGATTTGGGTATGGAAACCATCCGTTTTGAAAATACCACATACCTTTTGATGAAGCGGCAAATATCTTATCGTCAAATTTTTCAATAGCAGTAACGTTCACATCAAACGGATTAATGTTATAATTAATCCAGGTAGAGGGATTGTTGAGATTACCGTTTAAAGGAGCGTATGCGATTCCCGAAGCAGTTGCCGCAAAGAGCTGACTCCCGTTGGCTGTTAAAGCGTTAACCTTTGTCTTTGTTGAAAAAGTACCGAGTTGATAATAAGGAGCATCAACAAAATTAAAATTAAGAAAAGATATTTTTTGAATTCCGTAAGAAGTAGCTACAAAAATAAAACTCTTGTAAATTGCAAATCCATTAATAGATTTATTGGATTCGTTTGAATTTTTTATGTCGTAAATATAAGAAAACTTTCCTGTTGCAATGTCGTAAATTGTTATTGAGCCGTCGGAAGCACCAATCCAGACTCTGTTCAAAGTATCTGTTATTATTGCCGTTAACTCATTGCTGATTAATCCGTTAAGAGTAGTAAACTTATTTATAATTTGACCCTTGCTTACATCAACCGTGTATAAGCCCCCAAGCGAGGCACAAAAAACAATATTTGAATTCCTGCTTTCAGTAACGGCTACAACATCTTTCATATCCGTAAAAATTTCCCATTTTCCGGCGTATGAATTGAGTTTGGTATCGCCAATACCGGATGAATAAACAGTGTTAAAACTTAAAAGCAAAACAATAAATATTGCTGTTATTCTAATTGTATTTTTCATAGTGTTATTTTTTTCTTAATTTATACTCAATATTGGTTATTTATCTAAAAAAGTCAATTACAAATTAGCATAGTAAACCTTAAAACATTGAACATTGAACTATAAATGTTTATTTTTATCAATAATAATATATTTAGAAAAGAAAAAATATGCAAGGACAAGGAAAACCGGTACAAAAATTCAAGTTTTTTGGAAAAAAGAAAAAATACTACCGTAAAGATAATTTGAACAAACCGGGAGCACAGGTTCAAAATCCTTCTAAGGGAGTACAGGCAGATCCGGAAACGAGAGAACAAAAACCGTCACCGGTTCACAGCAATCAGATGATTTCTGTAGTGATTCCACTTTATAACGAAGCGGATTCTTTGACAGAATTGTCTTTATCTATAAAACGTATGTTTGATAGCATGAGATGTCAATATGAAGTTTTACTTATTGACGACGGAAGTACCGACGACTCATTCCGGAAAATCAAAGAAATACATCAAAAAAACTCAAGATTTCACAGCATCAAACTCAGAAGAAATTACGGAAAATCTTCTGCTTTATCAACCGGCTTTAAATACGCCAAAGGGGATATTATTATAACAATGGATGCAGATCTTCAGGATGACCCCGAGGAAATACCTGAACTTGTTCAGATGATAAACAGCGGATATGATTTGGTTTCAGGGTGGAAAAAAGTCAGATATGATCCTTTTATAAAAAGGCATACATCAAAGTTCTTCAATTATGTTACATCTAAAGTTTCAGGAATAAGACTCCATGATTTTAATTGCGGATTAAAAGCTTACAAAAAAGACGTGATAAAAAATATTAAAGTTTACGGTGAACTTCACAGATATATCCCTGCTTTAGCACATCTTTCGGGATATAAGGTTACCGAGAAGGTGGTAAAGCACAGATCAAGAAAATATGGAGTTACAAAGTTTGGTGCAAGCAGATTTTTTAACGGATTTTTTGACTTAATGACAGTTTTATTTACTACACGTTTTATTAAAAGACCTCTTCATTTATTTGGAACGCTTGGGTTGATGTCTTTTATAGCCGGATTTGGTGTTACTCTGTATCTTACAATTTTAAAATTATTTTTTAATGAATCTTTAAGCAACAGACCATTATTACTTATCGGTATTATGTTCATAATTCTGGGAGTTCAATCTTTCTCTCTTGGTTTAATAGGTGAGATGATAACAAAATCGTCCCATACTGAAGAAGATATAATAATTCAAGAAATAATATAACTATTGTGATTAGTAAAAAAGCAAAAATAGGAAGCAATGTTACAATCGAAGAATATGCAATTATTCGAGATGATGTAGAAATTGGAAATAATGTCGTAATAGGATCCTGTGTTAAAATAGATAATGGAGCACGTATTGCCGATGATGTTAAAATCCATCACGGAGCGGTTGTTTCAACTATACCGCAGGATTTAAAATTTAAAAACGAATATACATTATTGAAAATAGGTAAAGGAACTGTCGTCAGAGAATTTGCCTCTTTAAATAGAAGTACCGGTGTAAGACCGGAAACAGTTATAGGCGAGAATTGTTTTATAATGGCAAATGCACACGTTGCCCACGATTGCATTGTTGGGAATAATGTAATTATGGCGAACTCCTGTGCTCTTGGAGGACATGTTGAAATCGGAGACTTTGTTATCTTAGGCGGGTTATCCGGGGTACACCAGTTTTCGAAAATCGGTGCACATGCTATGGTATCAGCACTGTCGTATGTTAATAAAGATGTTCCTCCGTTTATTGTCGCAGGGAAAAAACCGCTTCAATATGAAGGATTAAATATTATCGGTCTTAAAAGGAGAGGCTTTACATCGGAAAGAATTGAAAAAATTAAATCAGTATATGATGTAATTTATCGTTCACAGTACAACGTTTCTGATGCCTTGAAAAAAATTAAAGATAGTTTTGAAACCGATGATGACGTAAATCTAATTGTTGATTTTATCGAATCAAGCAGCCGGGGAATAATTAAATAAATTTTTTTGTTTAAGTAAATAAATCCGCTCTTTACTTGATAAACTTGATAAACTTGATAAACTTGATAAACTTTACAAACTAAACCAATGTCAACCGCAAAAAAATCACAGGATATAAGAAACATCACAACAAAAGTTCTTCTTGCAATGAAAAAGAAGAAAATCAAAATTGCAATGCTTACGGCATACGATTATCTTACGGCAAAATTTCTTGATGACGCCGGAATTGATATAATACTTGTTGGAGATTCGTTGAGTAATGTAATTCAGGGAAATGAGACCACACTTCCTGTGACGCTTGATGAAATGATATATCACACTAAAATAGTTCGAAAAGCAGTTAAGAAAGCTCTTGTTGTAGCGGATATGACTTTTATGAGTTATCAGGTTGGGGTTACGGAAGCAATTATAAATTGCGGACGAGTAATGAAAGAAACCGGTTGCGATGCTATCAAAATGGAAGGCGGGGCTTTCATAGCAGAGACGGTAAGGAGACTTGTAGAAATCGGAATACCCGTGATGGGTCATCTTGGACTTCTTCCTCAGTCTATTAATAAATTTGGAAGTTACAAAACACGCGGAATTGAAAAAGGTGAAGCACTGCAGATTTATAAAGATTCAAAACTACTTGAGAAAGCAGGTTGTTTTGCAATTGTGCTTGAAAAAATTCCTGCTTCGCTCGGTACAAAAATATCACGCGAACTTGAAATTCCAACTATTGGAATTGGTGCAGGTCCGGGATGCGATGGACAGGTATTGGTTACACATGATATGCTTGGTATGGTTGAAGAGTTTCAACCAAGGTTTGTCAGAAAATATATGTCCCTTGCAAAAGATATGAAACAGGCTTTCAGGGAGTATATTCTTGACATAAGAAATAAAAAATTTCCTACCAAAGAAGAGAGCTACTAAGTTTATCAAGTTTATCAAGTTTATCAAGTTTATCAAGTTTATCAAGTTAAAAAGTTAAAAAGTTAAAGAGTAAAAACATTTGCACAATAAAAAAATTATATCTTCGTTTAAGTCGCTAAAAAAAATTATTAGCGAAAGTAAAAAAATAATTCTTACAACTCATCTTATTCCCGATGGAGACGCTATTGGAAGTGAATTTGCAATGTATAATTACCTTCTTAAAAAAGGAAAAAAAGTCAGCATAATTAATCACTCTTATACGCCGGACAGTTATCAATGGCAGGATAAAAAAGGAATAATAAAAGTTTTCAGAGAGAATCCGGATAAATATACTAAACTAATCAACAATGCCGATTTAATTATAATATTAGATACAAACGAATATTCCCGTACAAAAAGTATGGAAGCTGTTTTGAAAAATTCACCCGCAAAAAAAGCAGTGATTGACCATCACCTTGGCACACAGTTTGATCTGTTTGATGTTGTTGTTAACGATACAAATTATCCCGCAACCGGCGAATTACTATATGATTATTTTTCTTTCGACAATAAAAAATTTATCAATAAATTTATAGCAGTAAATCTTTATGTTGGAATTTTAACCGATACCGGCTCTTTCAGATATCCGAGAACAACACAGAAAACTTTTTTAATCTGTGCGGATTTGATTTCACGCGGGGCAGACCCTGTTTATATTTACGATATGGTTTATGGGCAGCTTAACACAGGGAAAATAAAATTACTTGGAAGATTTATTAACAGCCTGACATATCATTTAAAAGGAAAATTAATTTTAGGTATTGTAACAATGCAGGATTTTAAGGATTATCACTCCGATGTTCAGGATGTTGACGGGTTTTCATCATTTATAATGTCGGTAAAAAACATAAAAGCAGGTATAGTGATAGTTGAGCGTAACGACGGAATAAAACTGTCATTCCGTTCTAAAGGTAATATTAATATGAGAAGCTTTGCGGCAGAGTTTGGCGGCGGCGGTCATAAAAATGCTTCCGGAGCTTCGCTTCCGCCGCAAGACCCATACGAACTAAAAGAAAATATTATAAATAAGTTTAAAGTTTTTTTAAGTAAGCAAAAAATAAACATCTAAGGATTAATAAATGTTTTCTAACGTAGTCATTATATCCAACGATTTAAATATTGTTGCGCATACCAGAACAACAGCGCTGACTCTTACGAAATTAAATAAGCAAATTCATTTCAAGGAAATATCCCTTGACAATTTAACAGTTCCTTCAAACGATATTCCTTCAAACACAAATTATATTATTGTTGATCTGGATGAGAAATTTGATATTATGATTGATTATATTAAAGAAATCAGAAACGATAAAAATCTTTGTTCGATAAAGATTATTGCATTAATCTCTTCTGATTCTCAACAGAAAAGAGAGGGTATCTTTTCTGCAGGATGCGACAGCATTATGACAAAGAGTGAATTCATTACCGTGGCGGATAAAATATTTTTATATTAATTTTATTCCAATAACTTTTTCTTTCCGGCTTGAAATTCTTCTTCGGAAATTACTCCCTTTTCTCTTAATTGATTTAATTTTTCCAATTCGGTTCCAATATCGTTATCGTTTGCATTTCCTATTGCGTCGGCAAATTCCTTTGCCTGTTTTTTCATCTGTGTTGTTTTATATTCTTCCTGCATTGTTGTTATTGCATCTTTAAGTTCCCCTGGTCTTTCTACATTTTCATAAACTGTGTCGCCAATTTCCGCTGCAGTTTGAATTTCAACTTTTCCGTATTTAAATATTTTTCCCCAGAAAGACTGAGAATATGAAACATTATTAATTTTATCAAGCGGGCTCTCTTTAGTATCAATAGAAAATATTCCTTCTTCATCAATAACGCGCAAATTTGTAACTGCCCAAATATTCCGTTGTCTTTCAAAAACTTTATACGAAGTATAACCAAGCAATATAATTGCAAAGGGTATTCCTACAAAAAATAAACCAAATACTGAAATAGCAATTCCTCCTGCTAGACCAATCACCCCAATTAAAAAAGGAAAAATAATTGTCAGCCAATGCGGTCTTGTGATTAATACTATTTTTTCCTGTGGTTTAAGCTCTGTTCTCATTTATTTTTAAATTGATTTACCTTATAATAATCAAAATATTTTTATCATTAAAGAGAGTTGCTTAAGACAAATATTTAATGTTGAAATCATTTTTTTAATAACTTATATTCATAATAATTCGGCGGCAATAAAGTATTTAATAATTAAAATTTTTTTATTATGGAAAATGAAGAAATTATTATCCCAAAAGTTGAAGAGGTGATGCAGTTTGCTTCTCTTGCCGGAGCAGAATTTACTCAATTAAATCAGGAGCAAACCGATAAAATCGTTGAAAGCGTTTTCAGAGCGGCTTACGATAACCGGATTTCCCTTGCGAAAATGGCAACCGAAGAAACAGGCATAGGAAAATGGGAAGACAAGGTTATTAAAAATGTAGTTGCTTCGTTACTGGTTTACGAAGATATAAAAGATTTAAAAACTGTCGGTATAATCAGCGAAGATAAAAAGCTTGGAGTCGTTGAAATCGCACAACCTATGGGTCCTGTATTGGCAATTATACCGGTTACAAATCCGACATCAACCACAATATTTAAAATATTAATTTCACTTAAAAGCCGCAACCCCGTAATAATTTGTCCGTCTCGCAACGCTATCAAAAGCTCTTCTGAAGCCGCAAGAATATGCTATGAGGCGGCTCTTGAAGCAGGTGCCCCCGAATACTGCATACAATGGCTCGATAAGGTTACACGCGACAGAACACATGCATTAATGTCGCACAAAAAACTCGCATTGATTCTCGCAACAGGGGGAGGGGGTCTTGTAAAATCAGCATATAGCAGTGGAACTCCAACAATTGGAGTCGGCGCAGGAAATGTTCCCGTTTATATTTAAAAAAGTGCCGATGTCCCGTTTGCAGTCGAACAAATTCTTATTTCAAAAACATTTGATAATGGGACGATTTGTTCAAGTGAACAAGCGATTGTTGTTGAAAAATCAATTGAACCGGAAGTAGAGAAAGAGTTTAAAAAAAGAAAAGCATATTTCCTGAACGATGAGGAAATTGAAAAACTCAGTAAAATTGCCATAGACCCTAATTCAGGCAATATGAATCCGTTTATTGTTGGAAAAAGCCCTGTTGTAATTGCAGAGAAAGCAGGTTTTAATGTCCCGTCCGATACAAGCGTATTAATTGCAAAATTGAAAGGAGTGGGCAAAGAGCATCCGCTGTCAAGCGAGGTACTTGCTCCAATTCTTGCCTTTTATGCAGTTGACAACTTTGAGGAAGCAATAAAACAATGTATTAAACTCAATTATCACGGTGGGATAGGACACTCTGCGAGTATATACAGCAATGACGACGAGAAGATAAAATACTTTGCACGAAATATGAATGCAGGCAGAATAGTTGTTAATACCCCATCTTCGCAGGGAGCGGTTGGCGGTATATTCAATAATATAAGCCCATCACTTACGCTCGGATGTGGAACCGGAGGAAAGAATATCACAACAGATAATGTAACCGCAAGGCACTTACTAAACATTCAGCGAATAACTTACAGAAGAGCGAATGAAAGATTTTTTAAAACCGATTCGTCAATATTCTATGATGAAAATAAAACATCGAAGGATATTATAAAAAATTACAACAAAAATTATTAATTTATTATGTTTGAATATAAGCAAACCCCCGAATCTCTAACCTGCATTCTACAGGGAAAAATAGACCTCCTTGCTTCGGAAAAAATTACCGGAGAGCTTGATAAATTTACTCTTGCTTTATTTCCGGTTATTGTATTTGATATGAAAGACGTAATATATGTTTCGTCTTCATTCCTCGGCATTATTGCCAAAATATCAAAAGAAGTCGGAAAAGAAAGAATTATAATTAAAAATGTAAACGCAGTTATTCTTAAAGTTCTGGAAATTGTTAACTTCAAAGAAATTTGCAGAATAGAATAAAATTATCAATAAATTTTATATAGATTTTTCTTTTCCAATGTCTTAAATTAAAAAAAAATACTATGGATAAATTTATGCAAGCGGCTATTGAAGAAGCAAAAAAAGGAATTTCCGAAGGAG
Organism: uncultured Ignavibacteriota bacterium; assembly: GCA_937983305.1. Classification (GTDB taxonomy): domain Bacteria; phylum Bacteroidota; class Ignavibacteria; order Tepidaquicellales; family Tepidaquicellaceae; genus DSSM01. The sequence continues at coordinate 37,384 of CALKAJ010000106.1, forward strand.
GAATTCCAATAGGGTCTGTTTTAGTTAAAGACGGTGAAATTATTGGAAGGGGACACAACAAAAGAGTGCAGGAGAAGAACCCTATTCTTCATGCCGAAATAGATTGTCTGCAAAATGCCGGAAGGATTGGTACTTACAAAGATACAATTTTATATTCAACTCTTATGCCTTGCTACCTTTGCTCGGGCGCAATTGTTCAGTTTGGCATTAAAAAAGTTTATGCAGGTGAAAACGAAACATTTCCCGGAGGACCTGAGTTTATGGAGGAACACGGAGTAGAGGTTATTAACCTTGACCTGGAAGAGTGCAAAGAAATGATGAAAACTTTTATTGAAAATAATCAGACACTCTGGAAAGAGGATATCGGAGAACTTTGATAAAAATCAGTAGATTAATATTAATATTTCTTATAGCAGGGAGTCTGTATTCCTGCGATAATATTTTTTCACCAAAAATTGATAATACACCTCCGACGAATATTATTACCGATCAAAAAACTATTGACGGAGTATTTAAAAATTTTAAGTATTCATACACCTTTAAAGATACTTCGGTTTACAGTAATTTACTTACTGATGATTTTATTTTTACATACAGAGATTATGTTTCGGGATATGATGTTTCGTGGGATAAGCCAACCGAAGTCCGTACTACAAACGGGCTTTTTACAAACGCACAAAAACTGGAAGTTATTTGGAATAATATAATTGTACAGACGGGAGACTCATCAACAATTAATCTCAAAAGAAGTTTTAATCTTGCAATAACATTCAATCCAAGCGATATCATAAGATTAAACGGCTTTGCAGATATGACACTCGTTCGTTCGCCGTTGGATGAAAAGTGGCGAATTAAGAAATGGCGTGATGAAAGTTTCTGATTATTCTACAATTTTTTCCAGATCTTTGAAATAATACCTTTCATAAAAATCGAAATGCTCAATTGCATATTCAACTATTTTACTTAGTTTTTCATCTGATAATCCGCCTTTAATATACTTTCTGTATTCGCTTATAATATTTTCTTTTGTAGATAATATTACGTTATCGGGGTTGTTGTATTTTGAAGAATAATTTCCTTTTCTGTAATTATAAATATCTTTGTAGAACTCAATAAATGCTCCATCTCCCTCATCAAATACCGTAAAAGTTCTGTATATAATTCTTACGGGAAACCTGTCCGTTTTCTTAAAATCATAAGAAAGCGATTTTTTACTTGACATCCAACTGCTTAAATCTGCTGATTTAATAACTCTTTTAATTAAAAAATCTTTCATCTTTGCGATATTATTATTATCGTTTCTTACGCATCCGTGTGAAAGACTTCTGTTAGGCGAATATATAAGGTTCGGTTTATTTGTTCCGTGAAAATATCTTAAAGAATTTTCGTCATAGTGTACAACAAACAATCCAAGTGGATTTTTAGGTCCCGGAGGAGTAGCAACAGATTCAGGTTTCTCCGGATCTTTCCACGACGGATAGTTTCTTACCCTGTATCCTTCGAAATTCCCTGCATAAGTTTTATCTTTACTTGTTCCAATTACGTTATTCCAGGTATCTATATATATTGTATCTGATTTATGAAGCGAGTAAAGTCTTGATTTGAATTCCGGAATATTTAGTTCCCAAAGAATTTTTGCGGTATCAACCAAAAAACCTTCCGGAACCTGATATGAAGCACCTATAAAAATATTTTCCGTATTTCCCGATGTATCGGAAACAGAAGAAATCTTTGCATTCCGTGTGGAAATTATTCTTTCAAGCCATTTATCGGAAATAATTGCATACCTGTCTGTTATATACTCTTTAATTGATTCATCTGCTTCGTCTGATGTTCCGGCATCTACTGATAAAATCTCCGTTTCTATTACTTTATTTCCTACTATTATAGAATCTCTGCCTGTAAACGCATTTGCATTCAATCCGGCTAAAACCAGGAACAATGTTATAAATAATAATTTTTTCATTTAGCTTATATATGTTGGTTTTTAAAACTTAATATAAAATTTCTTTAGTTATTGTATATTTTTCAATATTTCCGGGGATTTCCGGCGAACTCCATTTCAAACTTAAAATATCTAACTCTCCGATTATATTTATAGTTCCGCCGGGAATACGACTTTTATTTAATAAGTCATAAAACTCTGCTGTTTTTTTTCTGTTAAGTGAAAAATTTGTAACAGTTACAGTATTTCCGATTACTAATGCAGGAAGAATTGCTTCCATAAAAACCCGCAACCCGCCGCCGGCTGATTTGATATTTATATTTCCTATTGGTAGTTTTTTTACAAATCGTCTTTTAAAGATATTATTACTATGCCCGGAAATTTCGAGCCATTTATCTGTCATGCCTGCATAATATAACACTATATCGGAAACAGCCTTACTTTCTTTTTTTGAAAAGGCACTGCCGCTGTAGTTTAAAAAATTAAATGATAACTCTAATAAGCAATTCCTGATTTCTTCCGGAGAATATTTATTCCATTCTTTAGACGGCATCAATAATATCTTTCAAAATTTTATTTAATTTCTCGTAAGAAGATTTTACATAACCCTCTTTCAATTTATTCTTATCTGCCGTACTCGATTTATCTTCCCTCATTTTGTCGGGTATTAGCTCCCTGCAAAGCAATGAAATCCCAAGGTATTTCATTTTCGCGTGTACTGCCGTGATATTTTCCGGTACGAGAGAATAACCGCAAACATCTGAACCAATTTCTCTGTAAAACCCTGCCTCAGCATCTGTCTCTGTTTCCGGACCAATAACTCCTATATATACTGATTCATTTATTTTGTATTGATGTTTCTGAAATACTTTAAACGCAATGTCAAAAAGCTCTTTGTTGTATGCGTCGCTCATATCCGGAAACCTTATTCCAAGTTCTTCGTCATTTTCTCCTATTAATGGATTATCGCCCATAAGATTTATGTGGTCATAAATCAAAGCAATATCTCCGGGTGCGTAGCGGGGATTTAACGTACCCGCCTCATCTGTGCCGATTATTTTTTTTATCCCGAGATATCTGAGCATATAAATAAAGTGTCCGATATTCCTCATTGAATAACCCTCATAAAAATGAATTCTCCCGTGTATTATAATAATATCCTTATATCCAATCTTTGCGAAAATAATTTTTCCGTTCGGATCTTCTTCCGGTAAACTGATAAAAGGAGGAATTTCGGCAAGATTAATTTTTTGAATCACCTTGAAATATTTCGGCAATTTAAAATTTATATCTGTAATTAATGCAATTGACGGTTTAAAATTTTTCGGTGAAATTTTCTTTATATAGTTTGAAGATTCCAGTATAAGTTTTCTTTGTTCGGTCATTTTTTGTTTCTTTCGTTTAATTTTTCAACAAACAGTTTTATTAAATTAGTCATATTTGGTTCTGCAATTGCGGCTGATTCAAGTATATGTTCAAGTTTTGCTAATTTTAATGTATCCGGAAATCCTTCATCTGTAATAATTGAAACTCCAAGCGTTTCCATTCCAAGTTTTTTTGCAACTAATATTTCCGGCACTGTTGACATACCAACCACATCAGCACCAAATTTCCTTATAGCTCTGTATTCAGCCCTTGTTTCAAGGCAGGGTCCCTGTACTGTTGCATAACAGCCCTTCTGAACCATAATCCCGCTTTCTATAGCAACCTTTTCGGCTATTTCGGTTAGTCTCTTTGAATAAAAGTTATTTCTTTCCGAATAAAACTTGTTCATAATTCCCGACAATGGTGATGCAAAATGAAGATTAATATGTGAGGTAATCAGCATCAGCTCTGTTTTTCTAAACTGAGGATTTAATGCTCCGCAGGCATTTGAAACAATTAAAACTTTTACTCCGAGCTTTTTCATTACATAAACCGGAAACGTTATTTTTCTCTGGGAATATCCTTCATAAAAATGAAACCTGCCCGACATTGCAACAACATCAATACCTGATAGATTTCCAAAAATAAGTTTTCCGCTGTGTGATTCAACCGTAGAAACCGGGAAATGCGGAATCTCGTCGTAATCAATTATAAAGTCGTGCTTAATATATTTTACCAATCCGCCCAATCCGGTACCAAGGATAATGCCTACAGGGAAATTCTTTTTAGTCTTTTGCCGGATATGTCTTATTGCTTCATCAATCTTAATTTTCATAAAATCTATTTTACTTCAAAACTGTCATCAAAAGATTTTGCCTGTGAGTTGTAATTATCGTTATTGTTAATATAAACTTTTTTTACAACTCTTTTTTCTTCCTCTTCTTCTTTTTCTTCTTCCTTAATTTCATTGACATTCTGAAGAGTAGAAAGTTCCATCTTGAAAATCTTTTTTACCCTGACGAAGTCTTCTATTTCTGCGAGTTTATCATTCAGAAATAATTTTAAGTCTTCTATTATTTTATCGTTACGAAGCTTAACTTCATCAAGCTCTTGTTTCTTGTTCATTATTTCGTTTTCAAAATCCTGTCTGACTTTTCTCGCATCAAGCTCTGCTTCTTTTATTATTATATCGGCTTTGTTCTTGGAGTTATTAATTATTTCTTCGGCAATATCCTGAGATTTTATTATTGCTTTCTGAAGGTTTGCCTCATTCTCTTTGTAAATTTCTACATCCGACATTAATGATTTAATTTTATCGGATAGTGTTCTGTTTTCTACAAGTAACTTTTCATAATGAGAACTTACGGTATCTAAAAAGGCGTCAACTTCATTTGCGTCATATCCGCGAAGCCCTTTTTTAAAGTCTCTTTTTTTGATGTCTTTTGAAGTAATATTCATAATTTTGAATTATTTTGTAGTTTCATTAGTATAATTTCTATAGCCAAAAACAGCGCTTCCAATTCTTAACATATTTGCACCTTCCTCAATTGCTATCTCAAAATCCGATGTCATTCCCATAGATAAGTAATTAAAATTACTGAAATCCGGTTTGATTTCATCATACAGGTTTTTTAATGTGCGAAAATTATCTCTGATTATATCAGTCTCATCTGTAAATTTTCCAATCGTCATTAATCCGCACAAATTAATATTTTCAAGCTGCTTAATATCATTACACAACTTTTTTGTTTCATCAACCTCAACACCCGATTTTTGCATTTCATCACTTGTATTTACCTGAACAAGGATATCAATTCGTCTCTTTGCCTTTGCTGCCTGTTTGTCAATTTCAAGAGCAAGTTTAAAGGTGTCAACCGAATGAATTAAATGAACAAAATCCGCAATATATTTTACTTTATTTGTCTGTAAATGTCCAATTAAATGCCATTTTATTTTGTGTTGTGAAAGAATATCATGTTTTTTTATCATTTCCTGTACCTTGTTTTCTCCGAAATTGAACTGACCTGCATTAAACGCTTCGAGAACATCGGAGTCGGGAAATGTTTTACTGACTGCAACCAAAGTAATATCCTCAGCCCTTCTCCCACAAGCTTCACACGCACTATCAATCTGCGTCTTTAAACTGTTAAGATTTTTTACAATATAACTGCTCATACTAACAAGAAATATATATTTATTAAATGGTTAATTCAATTTATTAAAGCTATTGAAAAAACAAGCTTAAAAATGTTGTTTTCACATAAAGTTTTGTTAAAAAAAATAACTTTTAATTTTTTAAAATTTCTCATAACTTACAGGATAATATTAATTACCCTAAATATGCTCAATAAATTTGCAGAAGATTTAAAAAATTTCAGGGAGAAACAAGGGGTTTCGCTTCTGGATATTGCCAATGAAACCAAACTTCATTCGTCAATATTTGAAAAGCTTGAAAGCGGTGATTTTAATTTCCAGCCGCAGACATACATAAAAGCTTTTCTAAAACAGTATGCAAAAGTTATAAAGCTTGACCCGGTTCAGGTTTTAAAGGATTACGACCTCGCTCGAGCAGGTAAGTATATACCCAAAGTTGTAGAAAAGCCTGCCGAGAAACCGGTTCAAAAACAAATTGAAAAACCTATCGAAGAAAAACCAAAGGAAGTAACAAAAAGTTTTCCCGAAGATCCGGTGACCGAAACAATAGAGGAAGTATTTATTGCCAAAGAAGAAATTACTGTTAAACCAATTTCACAAACCTCTGATTCCAGGCCCGAGTATTCAGGTCCTAAAAAAATCCAGGTAGAAAAAGAAAGTTTTATTGAACAACCTAAGGAAAAGAAAGGGGATTTTCTTAAGTCATTCAATAGCTCCGATAATTCTTACTTCAAATATATCGGTATCGTTCTTTTAATACTTGCAATTGCCGCAGGAATTTATTTTTCAATAGATTTGCTGTTACTCGATAAAGGTCCTAATCAGGAAATAGTAAGGCAGACAAATTTTGATTCAATCGTCAAGGAAAATGAAAAGAATATTTCATCAAGCCCAGATCAGAAAAGAATTGATTCTATCAAAAATGCAAAAGATAAACAGATTGCAGGCGAAGTTGACAGCGAATATAAGCTTACAATGAAAATAGTTGCAAAAGACGACGGAAAAATAACCGTAATTCCTGATGACCAAACCACTAAAGATATCAAAACGCGGGAATTTAAAAAGGGCGACGAAATTGAATTTAAAGCGAAAAGTAAATTTATGGTTTCTTCGGGAAATTCTAACGCTTTCACTTTGTCTGTGAACGAAAAGAAGCTACGATTTGACAAAAGAGAGGTGCGAAGAGCAAAAATTTTCCTTGATAAAGATAATAAAGTTCAATTAGAAGAATAATTTTTGGCGGAAAATAAAAAGGATATTCAATTTAAAATTGAACAGCTGAGAGAGCAGATTTTCGAAGCCGATTACAAGTATTATGTCCTGGCAGAGCCTGATATTGAAGATTACGATTATGACTTAATGCTCAAAGAGCTCGAAACTCTTGAAAAAAAATATCCGGAATTTGATTCGGATTTTTCACCTACCAAAAGAGTATCGGGTAAACCGGTAAATAAATTCAATACCGTAACACACAGTGTTCCCATGCTTTCTCTCTCCAATTCTTATAACTTTGATGATTTGAAAGATTTTGATTTGAGAATTAAAAACATTCTCGGAGAAGAAAATTTCGAATATGTTTGTGAACTTAAATTTGACGGATTAGCTGTTTCTCTCAGATATGAAAACGGAAAATTTATCAGAGGTGCGACACGCGGAGACGGGGTAACAGGTGACGACGTAACTCAAAACCTTAAAACCATCAAATCAATACCATTATCAGTTAAATCAAACGAACTTAAAAATTTCGAAGTAAGGGGAGAAGTATTTATCAGAAAAGATGATTTTGAAAAAATTAACCGCGAACAGGAAATAAGAGGAGAAAAACTTTTTGCAAATCCCAGAAATACAGCGGCGGGTACACTGAAATTAAAGGATTCCAAAGAAGTTACTGCAAGGCCGTTAAACATATTTGTGTATTATCTCAGCACCGATGACCTGAGGCTTACAAGCCACTTTGAAAATTTGAAGATTCTGGAAAAATTAAAATTTTCCGTAAATAAATTTTATCGGAAAGTTTCAGATATTGATGAAGTTAAAAAATTTATTAACGAAATAGAAGAAAAGCGTGATACATTGCCGTACGAAATTGACGGCATTGTAGTAAAGGTCAACTCATTGGTACAACAAGAAATTGCGGGTTACACTGCTAAGTCGCCTCGCTGGGCAATCGCATATAAATATAAGGCAAAACAAAAATCAACAATTATTAAAAGCATTACTTTGCAGGTTGGAAGAGTTGGGACGATAACCCCTGTTGCCGAACTCGAACCTGTTAATCTTGCCGGTTCAACTATTTCAAGAGCAACTCTTCATAATTTTGATGAAATAAAAAGAAAAGATATCCGCGAAGGTGATACTGTTATAATTGAAAAAGGCGGCGATGTAATTCCAAAGGTTGTTGAAGTAATTCTTGATAAAAGAAAACCCGGGACGAAAGAATTTCAGCCTGCATCAAAATGTCCTGTCTGCAATTCTATTCTTGAAAAGCCTGAAGACGAAGTAAACTATTATTGTGTAAACTATTTCTGTCCCGCACAGATTCAGGGACGCATAGAACATTTTGTCGGAAGGGATGCTCTGGATATTCGCGGACTCGGCGAAAGCATCATTCAGGTATTGATTGATAAGAAATTTCTCAAAGATTATACGGATATTTTTCTGTTAAAAGAGAAAAGAGCCGAACTATTAAAAATCGAACGGTTCGGAAAAAAAAGCATTGATAACCTTTTGCAATCTATTGAAATCGCAAAAGAAAAACCTTTTGAAAAAGTTCTATTCGCAATTGGTATCAGGCACATTGGAGAAAAAACGGCGAAAATTATTGCAAAACAATTTAAATCTGTTGAATCAATTATTTCTTCAGGAGAGGAAGAATTTATCAATGTTCACGAAATCGGACCGAAGATAGCTTCCAGCCTGAGAAATTTCTTTTTAGAGCCCCAAAGTAAAGTACTTATTTCAAAACTAAAATCGGCAGGTTTAAAGTTAGAAATTGATAAATCCTCACAAACATTAATTAAAGATTCGTTCAAAGGGAAATCATTTGTTTTAACCGGAACACTATTAAAATATACACGTACCGAAGCTGCTGATTTAATTGAAAATTACGGAGGAAGAACAAGTTCTTCGGTAAGCAAAAAAACCGACTTTGTTCTTGCCGGCGAGGATGCCGGAAGTAAACTTGAAAAAGCAAAATCACTTGGAATAAAAATTATATCCGAAGATGATTTTGAAACTATGGTTAGAGCTTAGCTTTCCTTAAAAAATTTACGCCAAAATTTAAAACTATACCGCCTACATCTTTTATATTCTGATCTCTTATACTGCTAATTTCTCTTCCAAGAACAGGTAAGTAATAATATTTTACGCCAAGCACAAACGAAATTGTTTTATTCTGTTCAAACTCCAGGGCAAGTCCAAGAAAACCTCCGAAAGTATATGATGACTGAGCATATTTAAAAGACTCAAAAAAACCTTTGTCGTATGGAGTGGTCACTATTAAACCTGTTGTAACTCCGGCAGTGAGAATTGGCTTCAACGAAGCGTCGAGTTCTTCTTTAAACATATGCCTCTGAATTCCAATGCTTAAAGGAATAAGATAAACCCTGTTTACTTTATTAAATGTAATAGGATTACCATAAATATCATACTGGTCGAATTCGCGAGTATCGGTTACTCCGGAAATGCTGAGATTTGCGAAAATGTCAACAGTATTTCCAAGTTGTTTAAATATTCCTCCGTTTAGTCCGAAACCTCTTTCTCCATATACAACAGCCAGATTCCAGCTGTTTCTCATTTCATATTCAGGTACATTTGATTTTTTTAATTTATTGGTATCCTGCGAAAAAGAATTTCCCGCAAAAAGAGAGATAACAGCCAACATTATTAATGATATTTTTCTCAATTGTATAATCAATGGTTAATAATTAGTTTACGGAAATATTATATAAAAAAGTGACAGAAAAAAGGTTAAACAGAATTAAAGAAGTTGTAAACAACAGACAGAAATTCCTTACCGTTGTTATTGAAAATGTACACGACCCGCATAACGTAAGTGCTATTTTCCGGACTGCGGATTCTGTCGGGATTGATAAAATTTATCTTATCTATACTGAGGAAAAATTTCCGAAGATTAGCGTAGTTTCTTCTGCGAGTGCAAAAAAGTGGATTGATGTTGAAAAATATGATAACGTAAAAGAATGTTTTGAAAAATTAAAACAGCTTAAATATAACATTATATCCACACATATAAACGAAACCGGGAAAAATTATTCCCTGTATGATTTTGATCTAACTAAAAAAACAGCTATTGTTTTCGGAAACGAACACAGAGGAGTTTCTGATGAAGTTAAAAATCTTTCAGATAAAAATATGCTCATTCCAATGAAAGGAATGGTGCAATCGCTCAACGTTTCAGTATCTGCGGCTGTTTGTCTTTACGAGGCACTGCGGCAAAGGGAAGAAAAAGGCCTCTATGCTAAATCCGCATATTCTAAACTTGAATTAAATGAAAAACTTAATTATTATATTAAAAAAGCAACGAAATGAAATTACCGGAATATTTTAAAAGTATTGGCTTAAAAAACCTCAATAGCTTTCTGCTGATTGCAGGTCCTTGTGTGGTGGAAAATAAATCTGTTATTTTCAGAACCTGCGAAAAACTAAAAGAAATATCGGAAAAACTAAACATTCCCTTTATATTCAAATCTTCATACGTTAAGGCAAATCGTACATCGGGAGAATCATTCCGCGGAATTGGAATTGATAAGGCACTCTCAATTTTATTGGATGCCAAAAAAGAATTTTCAGTACCGTTATTA
>CALKAJ010000107.1 GCA_937983305.1 uncultured Ignavibacteriota bacterium
ATTTCCTCAATTATTCAAATATTTGTTTAATTAAGAAAGCCCATATTTCTATGAGCTTTCTTTTTACTGCGATAATCTGCTTTCAATCCGTGTCCTCTGCGTATCTATTAAAAATCTAAATCTTATTTCATCAACACAAGTTTCTTCACACTCGAATATTCACCCGCATTCATCCTGTAAAAATAAACACCGCTGTTTAAATTCCCGGCATCAAAATTCATATTATAATAACCCGGCTCTTTAAATTCATTCACCAGAGTTTTCACTTCTTTTCCGAGCATATCATAAACAGTTATTTTAACTACTCCCGAAGAAGCAACCTGATAACTTATATTCGTAACCGGATTAAACGGATTCGGATAGTTCTGTGACAAATCAAACTTCGCAGGGATTCCAACTTCAACATATCCGTCAAGATTATGATACTCAAAGTTTCCGTTATAATCAATCTGCTTCAAACGATATTGATACTTCCCTGTTGTCAGATTCCTTTCCGTAAACTCATACTGTGACGGCTTATTATTTCCCTGCACAAATCCAACCTTCTGCCAATCACTTGAAACTGATTTTCTCTCAACATCAAATCCGGAATTGTTTATCTCTTCCGATGTTGACCAGCTCAGCTTAATGTCTTTTCCAATTACCGAATAGTTGAAAGCTGAAAGTGAAATAGGAAGTGCACCTTCCTCTCCACCGGTGAATGTACTAAATGAAGTTAATCCTGATTTTTCGAAATAATGCAATGTGGTATTTGGACTACCAAAGGGTTCCCAGGTTGAGCCATTCAGCTTACCTAAAATCATATTTGCTTCCGTACCATGTCTATCTAAAACTGCATATTGTAATTTAATATAATAGTTTAATGAATTTAAAGTGCCTTCAGTAGTGATTTCCCAATATCTATCAATAAAGTCAATATTACTCGAATTATTTACGTGTTTCTCATTTTTTAATTTTAATTTAACATAAGCATCTGAAAATGTTGTCCCCGTAAAAGTTAGAGTGACCGGAGAGAATTCTGTTGTTCCACGAGAATCCCCAGCATAAAAGAGATATGCAATATTTGAAGTTACTTTCCTTTTCAGAGTTCCCAAGTTTGTTCCATCATCCAATACAATCATTTTTGTAGCATCAGGAGAATTAATTACAAATCCACCATCCAAGGTCAATGTATTTGCTCCTGTTTTAAAAAGCCCGTTCGTAATTGTCAACGTCCCCGGAACTGTAAAATCACTTTGTAGAGTTATTCCGGAAGAATTATCTACTGTAACATCAATATTAGTAAAAAGTCTCCCCACTGTTTGATTAATTGTCTGAGTATTAGTACCGTTCAAAATTAAATTTCCGTCAGCTCCAGGTGTTTTGTTAGTAAATTCACCACCAGCAATATTTAAATTACCTTTGAGATAAATATTTGCTGTATGAGTTTCGTTATCACTAATTATCAACTTTCCGTTGTTAATATTAATTTCCTCTGTTACTGTTAATTCTCTTACTGCATCAGCTGCAGAATGACGTACTACTGCATTTCCATTTTCGATTAATATCCCCTTATATTCTGGATGTGGAATATAGCTAGACGCAAAAACAACGAAAGATTGCCCATTTGAATTAGGGTTAGTAATATTCACAGTGAAAATACCGTTAATAATACATCTCGCTTTTGCAGGACAAAAAAATAGATCTGGATTATCGACGATATATGAAATATTATTGAAAGTTTCACCTGCTGTTGATTCATTACCGTACATGAAATTATGGTAATTATTGGTATTATCAGGCTCAACATATAACTCACATGTCCCGGAAGTTCCATAACTTGTTCTTTCATTTACGTAAGTATTTGCTCCGGTTCTATTGGGATAAGCATCTGAAGTTGTTTTTCTGTATTGAAGGGTCCCGTAAATATTCGTTGTTCCACTTGAGGTAAATGTTCCGGCTGTTGAAGCGATGTTAAATGTTGAACCGCTTTCAATTTCTAAAACTTTACCGGAATTCAAAGTAATATCATAGGAAGACCATGTAATCGTAGAATTACTTCTTATTGTAACATTGTAGCTTAACGTACTACCTGGATTACTGGTGGTATTTGTCCAAGTCTCCGGTGATAAACTTGTACATATTTGCCAGACGTTATTACCCGACCAGATTCCAGTAGCATCTGGTCGAGTTCTAAAATCACCAATAGATTGCGACTCCGCAATTTGCACGAAAATAAAAGAGAAGAAAAGAATGAAAAAAATAGCAAGAGATTTTTTCATAACTGATATATTTAAAGTTTAATAATTGCTCCCAACAGAAATAGCACTAACTGTTTGAGCGTATTTTTAAAAGACAATTTAAAAATAAATTATAGACCTTAAATTATTCTTGTGAAAGATAAACCCGAGATTGTTAAAGAGAACCCGAATTCAATACTGAAGCGTTCCAACAAACGTGTTAACCCAAATGATTATTTTACCCTTAATCATCCAACACTGCAGTAAAACCGCCTCACCTTACAAAAAATAATTTCAAAGAACTATTTTTACACTAACCACTAAAAGAACTAATTTCTAAATTATATACTGAATGCAAAGTAAAAACTTATTAATTAAAAGTCAAATTATAAATATTTCCCTATTTACCTTATATATAAGTTTATTACAAACGATTGTTTAACTTATCCTTTAGAAAACCCTCTTTACAGTTATATATCAAGGAATATTTCTTTTAAAATAAAACGACTCCGGAGGGGTCGCACTTTTGTAGAAAAATTATAATAAAAAAAACGACTCCGGAGGAGTCGCATGTTTGTAGAAAAATTATAATAAAAAAAACGACTCCGGAGGAGTCGCACGTTTGTAGAAATAACTTATCCGCCAGTTTCCGCGCTAAATCCGCGTATTCTGCGTATCTAAAAAAAATATTAAAATCCTTGCTAATGAAGAAAGCCCATATCTCTATGAGCTTTCTTTTATTTGTGAAATTCTGTTACTAATCCGTTGATATAATTTATTTTTTCTCTGTGAATTTCTCTTCTAAATCCGCGTCATCCGCGAATCTAAAAAAATCCAAATCCTATTTCAGCAACACAAGTTTCTTCACACTCGTAAATTCACCTGCCGATATTCTGTAAAAATAAACTCCGCTCGGAAGTCCGCTTGCATCAAATGTGATATTATAATATCCCGCATCTTTAAATTCGTTCACAAGTGTCTTTACTTCTTTTCCAAGAATATCAAAAACTTTCAACGATACCTGACCTGCCTTCGGCAAATCAAAATTTATCTTTGTAACAGGGTTAAACGGATTCGGATAGTTCTGCGATAAATCAAACTTCGCCGGAACTCCAACTTCAACCATTCCATCAAGAGTATGATATTCAAAGTTTCCGTTATAATCAATCTGCTTCAAACGATATTGATACTTCCCTGTCGTAAGGTTTTTGTCAGTATATTCATAACTCGACGGAGAATTCTTTCCGTTCACAAATCCAACTTTCACCCAATCACTATTTTCATTTTTTCTTTCAATATCAAAACCTGAATTGTTGAGCTCATCAGCGGTTGACCAAGATAATTTTATTTCTCTGACTTTTACTGAGCTGTTGAAAGATGCAAGCTTTACGGGCAAAGCGCCTTCATTGCCAATTCCAAATGGAGAAAATGCAGTAAAACCTGTCGCATAAGCAGTAAATGGACCTGCTCCCGGACCTCCTAATGCAGCTAACTTCGATTCATAAATAGTACCGTTATACCTACCGATGTATATATCGCTTACTCTGTTAAAGCCCAGATTCTCATCAGAAATATTCCATTGGAAAGTTAAATTAGCATTAATATCACCGGTAGTCCCTTCAGTAATTGTCCATTGTTTATTAACATAATTTGCATTATACGGAGGATTATCAAAAGAATTTTTCACGCTAACAGTGAAATTATCTATAGTACCAGAGTAATTAATTTTCAATGGTGAATATGTTGTATGTCCAATCGGAAAATTAAAATTTGTATTTCGAACTAAATTGTTGACTGTTAATTTACCTGTACCGGTTGTATTTATAAAATTATCAACAGTACCACCAAGAATTGATGCTGCTAATCCGGAGCTGACAGTAATATTATTATTTCCAATATTTAATATTCCATTTGTAAGGTATAATATTCCATTTACAGTCACATTCTGCGATAACGTTACTCCTGCAGTATTATCAATTGATAAATTATTTATTGAAGCAGGAAGCAAACTACCGGTTACTTGCGCGGATGTTCCATTATAAGTATAATTTGTATTTGGATTAAAAGTTTTAGTACCGCTTAAAGTAATACTGCCATTTAATCCGTTTGTATTTGATGTTTTAACTGAAGAACCGTCGCTCAAAGAAAAGCCGCCTGTACCTGAAACAACATAATTTCCAAAGTTTAATACTCCATTTGTTACTGATAATAATCCGGTATTTACAATTATGCTTCTATTTAAATTTACTCCTGCAGAATTATTAATGGTTATATTATTGAAAGTAAGATTACCTGTTCCGGAAATATTCTGTTCGGATGTTCCGTTTAAATTGAATGATTGATTTGAGAATGTTAATGCTGCACCGTTATTAATAAGATTTCCGGCAATGTTAAATGTAAATGCTTCTGTTGAACTGAAATTCCCTGTTCCACCATTATAGTTTTCAAATTCAAGATTTCCTCTTATTGTGGGTCCTGTACTAACACCGCTTGCAGAATAATTTTTATTAGTCTGATTTTTGAATCTCAAAGTTCCAAAAGTTCTTGCGTTCAACGCTGCAAAATAGCTGGAAGTTATTTGAACATCAAACTCGAATATTCCTGTCTCAGTTCCTTCTGCAATTGAAAGAGCTGAAACTAAATTAGAGTGCTCTCTATTGTTATTGTGAACATATTTTCCTCCATTATTTATTCTTAAAGTTCCATTGGAAGAACTATTTATTACTAATGGTGCTCCTGATGGGCTCAAGCCTGATGAGTTTTTAAGAATTCCACCATTTCCGATTATTATATCATCTGTACCGGCTGTGTTATCGCCAACTTGTAATCCGGGTTCTCCTGTATTAGCAGAAGTTAGCGTTAGTGTAATTGTGTTCCCTGATGTGGGTAGAATAGATAATTTTTTTATGGCAACGTTGTTAACTCCAATATCAACAGCATAATTTACCGAAACATTAGTATTATCGAGAACAACTTCGTCTGTTGTTGTTGGAACTGTGTTATTAGACCAGTTAGCAGCATCGTTCCAATTTGAAGTACTTGCTCCGCCATCCCAATAAACTATCTGCGCCAATGCAACGACACTTCCGTTACAAGAGACATTTTGTGTTGTAACTCCCGTACTTGATAGAGTAACATTTTCTCCGTTATAAGTACCGATAGATAATCCACTTTTTAATCTTACATAAACCGGTGTTGAATTAACTACTCCTCCTGTTTGCTGAAGAGTTACAGAATTAAAGAAAGCACTGTTTGTTAAAGAAACTTCATAATTAGTTGTACCTGTCACAGTTATATCACCTGATAAACCGGTTCCACTCGCATTAAATGACTGACTTACTGATGGTCCTGAACCAACCACATATGAAAACCCTGATAAACTCGAAGGAGAAACTGAAATATTTGAACCTGCTAAAGTAGTTGTTGTTATTATGTTTGAGTTTGAACTCGTACCATTCGAATTCACAGCGCGAACTCTGTAATAATAATCAGTACCGGAATTTAATCCCGTAACATTATCATTTGTACCATTTACTATTTTATTCTCATAACCGGAAACATATACAGGTGAGGAATAATTTGTTATAAGAACATCATCTAATCTCCATGGCGAAGTTGTTGAAGAAGATTTGTTAAACCTTACATAAACCGTACTGTTTGATGAATATGAAGACAAATCAACAGTATATTGATTGTAGGTTGCCTCTGGAACATTTGAATGATCAAAAGTAGCTACAGTAGTGAAACCTGTGGTCTGACTTGTTGTTGAAACTTCAATCGTTAAAGTTTTTGCTGTAGTATTACTTGAACGCCCTAAATAAAAAGAAAGTGATGTTGGATTCGATACAGCACTTGTTGTCAGTGTTCCAGTTTGGGATTCGCATATTGTTGCAGCAATTCCATTTTTAATGTCGTTGGTTGCCGTACTTCTTGTCCATCCGGTAGTAATCCATCCTGTTGGTGCAAAAGTAGCACTTTCAAATCCCTCCTGAATTAAATTATTTGCAGTACCCAAACTTGTCATAACATCCAATCTGTAACTCGTTGCATCAGCAACAGTATTCCAGTTTGCCGTAAAAGAGCTTGATGTAATATTTGTCGCTGAAATAGCACTCGGTGCAGATGGAGGAGGATTGATTAATGTCACGCTGCCTAATATGTTCAAAGTGTTGTCATTTATTCTCCAAGTTCCAGTGGTTGCTTCTGCATTATAACCATACCATCTTATCTTTATAGTTTGTCCTGAAATTACATTAATATTTAAGCCTGAAATATTGCCAGTTCTTTCATTATCGTCATCTGGTACATTAACTGTTGCTATTGTAGTTGAATTTGTAAAATTATTTACTGACCATCTTACTTGGTAATCACGAATTCCGGTATTTGATCTGCGTTCACCAAAGTTTAATGCCGAGATATTTATTGTATAACCGGAGTTAGGGGTAACTGATATTTCAAAATATTTGCCGGTATTAATGGCACCGGTTGACCAATTATCAGCATAAGCACCATTTGAACTAAAATTAAGCGTCCCAACTCCTGAAGAAGAAAATGTTCCGGCAGAAATATTTATATTTACTCCTGTTGCATTTCCATCCGAAGTAAGCGGCCAACTAGCTATCTGCCCCCACCCCACATTGAATAAAATCAACACAATGCCTATAATCAAAAAAGAGAGTTTAAAATGTTTCATAATTTATATTTTTTTAGTTTAATTTTTTAAATTTTGAATTTATAAATCTATTAGAGTTAAATTAATTACTTTTATATAAGTTAATCATTTTTAAATTATAACGCGTTAAGAAACGAAAATCTTAAAGTTATTTTTACATTAAATATTCAATCAATGCAAATGAAGCAATGCTTACACATATTTCACCAGCAATGCACTATTTAAAAATATCTGCATACTTTAAGTGATTTTAATAATGTTTATAATTTCCTTACAGTTAAAGAGAACATTAAAGAACTTTGAGATGAGAAAATTTCAGCGGGTTTTGAGAGATAAAAACTAAATAACTATACATTCATTCATACAAAAATATTGTTTTTATATAATAAAATCAATTATATAAGTAATTTTCAGTATAATTACTTAGCCATATCTCTAAGTATATATTTTACAATTAATTAACACAAATATTAAAATTAAGATAAACTGCAAATAATATTCTTATATATAATACATTAACACGGGACTTTTCAAATGAAATTACCCCACCTTGAAAATATCTTATTTTTCGGATAGGTTAAATTATTCTAACAAAATGGCTTCTTTTAAATCACAGGAGCTATTTTCTTTATCGTAATTTCTGATATCCTCTATATCAATACTTAAAGTAATCATCAAAATATAAAAATTGAAAAATTTATTTTTCTCTTTCCCCGGATAAAATAATAATTTCTTTGATTAAATCTTCGGACAAATATATTCCATGCCTTTGCATTCTTTTAATACATTGCCTTATTGATAGTTTTTTATCAAGATTTTTTATTTTTAGTAATACTCCTAATGTTCCTGTTACTTTTCTGTTATAAAGCCTTGCATAACGCCTACCTACTTTTTCATCAATGCAAACTAACTCTATATTATTATTTAATGCATGTTGAATAACCGAAGCCTCTCCGATATCTAATACATTGTTTAGATGAATATTTATTTCAGTCGGTTTTTCCAATATATGCAAGAATTTCTGATTAAAGTGTCCGGTTTTAGCAAATCTCTTCTCCGATGAAGAAAATATTTCGTCATAAACCTCTTTTGTAATTATCACATCCGAATATAAATATTCAAGAATACCTAATCCCCCTGTGGCGGCAATAATAGATATTATTGGACTTGTATTAATTACAAGTTTACTTTTCATTATGCATTTTTTAAGTCAGAGATTATTTCTTCTTTCTCCGTTTCAAAATATGGTACGTTATATTTATGCAAAGTTAATAAAAACGATACTCTGTCAGTTCCGGCAATGGTTGCTGCTATACCTGAAGATATTTTATTCATTTCGAACATCTTTACAGCCATAGCCATTACGGCCTCTTTTTCAAATTCTTTTGCAGTTGAGTTTATTGAATCAGGTAATGCCGAAGGATATTTTATTTTTATCGTATTTCTTTTAAATCTCGTTTTTGTTTTCATAAAACTAAATTAACTTTTTCTTGTTTCTTTTTCAATGCAGTCTGAAAATGCTTTCTAATCTTTGTGATTTGAAACGACATTAAATACAATATGATTATTCTTCTTTTATATTGAATTTTACTTAAGCAGCAGCAGCTTTTCAGTTTTGGAGAAATTTCCCGAAACCATTCTGTAAAAATATATTCCGCTTGAAAGCATAGAGGCATCTAAATTGGTTGCGTAATACCCATCTTCAAATTATCATTATTATTTATATTATTTCTTGTTAAAAAATTTTGTAAATTTTAAAAAAATATATGTATAAAATTATAACAGAAAATAACAAAGTAATAATCGCAAAAAATTCTTTAGACGCAATTTATAAATTACTTTCTCTCGAAAGAAAAAAGAAAAAATCAGACAAAACATCTTCTGCTATTTCCAGAAAAGACATTAATTTTTTGAGCTGGAGTATGGGCGAAAAGAAATATTCCAAAAGAG
>CALKAJ010000108.1 GCA_937983305.1 uncultured Ignavibacteriota bacterium
ATTGAACATTTAAAATTGATAATTGAAAATTGATTAAACGGATTCGGATAGTTCTGCTCCAACAAATATTCCTTTGGCATTTCATTACTGATTTTATTCAGAAAAGTAATCCCGCCTGTAGTTGTGCGTGCAATCATACCTTCGCTTCCGCATAGAATTCCGTTAAGAATATCCGTAAAGTGAATTGAATAAATTCCCTTGTACGTGAAACTCGGCATCAGCATCCAGCTTGCTCCGCCATTCGTGGATTTTGATACTATTCCGTTATCGCCCGCCGCATAAACGTTGTTCGCATCAGCAAAATGTACATCATATATATATCCGTATTCTGCGGCAGATACTTCTGTCCACAATGTCCCGCCGTTTGTAGTAAAAATAACTTTTCCTCCGTTGCAGGCAGCAACTCCTTTATTTGCATCGTAAAAATGAATTGCGTTCATCGTGTATGGTGTGTTTGAAGTTTGCGTTTGCCAGCTCGCTCCGCCGTCAGTAGTTTTCCGAAGATATCCTGAATAACCGCAAACGTAACCCGTCTGTACATTAATAAAATACATTCCGCGTAAATCCTGATTTGCTCCGAGATATGATGTCGTCCAGTTTAATCCGCCGTTAATGGTTTTAAATACTCTTCCGCTGTCTGCGGCAATGTAACCTGTATTCGCATCAAGCATTTGAACGAAATTATTTGCTTTTGTACTCGCAACAGTGACGGCAATGCTCCAGTTTAATCCCTGATTTGTTGTTCGGTAAACTTTTGAACTTTGCCCTACTGCTATAGCAGTGCTTCCTGAATTCGCAACTGAAAAAATCATATCAGCCGTGGGAACATTGCGCGTAACCCAGTCAATACCGCCATTTGAAGAATATAAAACCTTGCCGCTGTCACCAACTGCATACACATTATTGCCGTTCTGTGAAAGTCCGTGCAAATATTGATTAGTAAGAAAGTTTGTTCTTGCATCCCAGTTTGCTCCGCCGTTTGTTGTCCGGTACGTCATTCCCCGATATCCGCCGGCAAAGCCAGTGTTTGCATTTGCAAAGGCTATAGTAAATAAATCAAATGATGTAGTGTTAATTTTTAATGCCCAGTTTACACCGCTGTTCGTTGTGGAATAAATTCTTGTCCCTCCGCAAACAAAACCCGTTATAGCATTCACAAAATTAATCGAAGTTAACCCTCCGCTGTAAACAAGATGGTTAGTCCAGTTTAGTCCGCCATTGGTCGTTTTCTTCACGTAATCATAATTCATTATTGCGTAACCCGTATTAACGTCAAGAAAATGAAACCCTTTAAAAGACATCGTTGAATCAGTGCTTCGGTTTATCCAGCTGATACCTGCATTTGTTGTTACGAAGAATGCTCCGTAGTTCCCGGCTGCATATCCCGTGTTTGCATCAATGAATGTTGTGCAGAAAAAATCCTTGTACCCAATACTGTCCTGCTGCCAGTTAACTCCCCCGTTTGTAGTTCGTTTTATTTTTCCCGTATTGCAAACGCCTATGCCTGTGTTAGCATTTATAAAAGCAATACCGTAATAAGTATAAGTGTTGGAAGCACTTCTGTTCTGCCAGGTACTGCCGCCATCGGATGTGAAATAAACAAGTCCGTTATTACCCGAAACATAACCCGTGGTTTCATTTATAAAAAAAACATCCTGAATAACATCGTGAAAGTATTTCGGAAGTATAATCCAGTTCGCACCAAAGTTTGTTGTCTTCATCAGAGAATAATAAGCTGAAGCATAACCTGAACCCGATGAAAAGAACTGAGTGGCATAGATATTATTTCCCTGAGGAGAAGGATTCGACCATATCCATCCGCTTTGTGAATAGCTGTTAACAGCTATTAAAAGCAGCAAACAAGTAAAACACTTTTTCATAATAAAACCTCTTTCCGATATTTTTGTTTAAAAAACAAACTTACATCAAAAATCAAAAATATTCAATCCCAAGATTTATTATCCTTTTCAAAAAAAATAATCCCGCACCTTCTGTCATTCCGGCGAACGCCGGAATCCAGCTCTTTCTTTTGCTCTGTCTGTTTTCTTGCTCTTACTTTACAAACTTGATAAACTTTATGAACTTTACAAACTGTTTATCCGTGTTAATCCGTTCCCAATCTGTGGCGATAGCCTATATCTCTAAAATCTGTGTAAATATGTATAATCTGTGTTAGGCGTTTATCCCGAGAACTCGGGATGTTCAAAGTTCTTGCTCTTACTTCATAAACTTGATAAACTTGATAAACTTTACAAACTATCTCTACCTATCTCTTGGCGGCGGCTCGTTTCTTTTCACATCCATAATTTCCCTTATCTTAACATACTTTTTCCACTCCTCATCGGATAACAACAACTTTATGTTACTATCCCTCTCCTCAAATAACTTCATCACTTTTTCCTTGCTTGTAAAATTCTCCTCAACTTTTTTATATGTATCCTCAAGTATCTTCTGTATAAAAGTCAACTGCGATTCACTTAAATCCATCTCACTTTTCAGGATTTTCATTTCTTCCTTTACCATTTCTTTTGCAGACGGCTTATCTTTTCCCGGAGTAGATCGGAAGAGCACACGTCTGAACTCCCGTCACGAATCACCCTCTCGTAT
>CALKAJ010000109.1 GCA_937983305.1 uncultured Ignavibacteriota bacterium
GTATCTCCGCATACTATTGATAATTATGTTTATATCTTAAGGAAATGTTTTCATATTGAAACCGTTGTGCCTTACTATTCGAATGCAGGAAAAAGTCTGAGGAAAATGAATAAATTTTATTTTAATGATTTAGGTTTTAGAAATTCTCTTGTTAATGATTTCAGAAATATTTCGGAAAGGCAGGATAAGGGAGTTTTGTTTGAAAATTATGTTTACCGGAAATTAAAAGATAAGCTCGATAAAGAATCAATGTATTTCTGGAGAACCTCAGACGGTAACGAAGTTGATTTTATTATGGAAGACAGGTTTCTTAACGGAAATGCTTACGAAGTAAAATTCAGCAGTAAAGAATTTTCGCCTAATAAATATAAACTTTTTGCGAAGGCATATCCCGGTGTTAAGCTAAATTGCATTTCGTATGATGAAAGCGATATTTCAATTAATCCGTTTGCTATTTGATTAAAACAAGTTTGATTATTTTTGAATATCCTTTTGTATTTAGTTTGCAGAAATAAATTCCTGATTTTAATCCTTCCGCATCAAAGCTGACCTTATACGTTCCGGGCTGTAAATTCTCGTTCAAAAGAGTTTTTACTTCCCTGCCAAGTAAATCGAATAATGTAATTTCCACTATTCCGGAATTTACAATTTGAAATTTAATATTTGAAATTGAATTAAACGGATTCGGATAGCTGTTATATAAATCGGTTTTCAACGGTAAGTTTGATTCTTCCCTTTTTATATTTGTTAAGGTATCGAGCATCAGCGAGATGCTGTGATTTCCGGTTGCGAGCGTAAGACTGTCAATTGCAATTCCGCTTGAATCTGAATTGATTGCACGGATAAAAATATTATCAATATATAATTTGAAATTTCTGCTTCGTTTTAAATCGAATGCATAAAGTTTTAAAGTTCTGTTTCCGGTTATGCTGTCGGCAAAATGTCTTATGGCAGATGTATCACCTGTTCGGCTGAAAAGTGAGATGAAGTTTCCTAAATCTGCTCCGAGACTGTATTGCGATAATATTTTTGTGCCGGAAGGAAGTGAGGGCGTGGTATTATTTCCTATGGTTATAACATTGAGGAAATTTATAGTATCCGAAATTGAATATGGAATTATTTCCACACGCCATTTTCCGTTCGTAAAAGTATTTGTGTCGGGCTGGACAAGCGGCGGATAGTTTGTTCCGTTAACGTAATATTCATAACCCGCACCGCCGATGCGTTTGACTTTAGTCGAGTCAGGAGAAAGGGTTTTTATCGAAATATTTCCGTTTCCGTTTTGAATATAAATACTTTGATTTTTAAAAGTTTCGATGTGTCCGGGAATTTCCGATTGCAAAAACTGTCCGGTTATTTGTGGCGTTGTCTGGCTGTGGCCGTTCCATCTTACTTCTCTGCCGGGCGATGCAGAGGGCTGTAAAATAATATTATCAAGTACTAAAACAGTAAATGGTTTTAAGTATAAAAGTTTTCTGTAGTATCGCTTTAACTTTGCGGCTGAATATGAAAGCGATGCATCGCCTGCGGAATAAGAAAAATTATTTCCCGCTGAATATGTAAGCCATTTTCCTCTTTGAAAAGCAGGTGAAAAAATATCGGAATAACTTTGGAGGGGATTTGAAAAAATCTGTCCGCCGTCATTTGAAACAATTTCACCTCCGTGATACATTGTTTCGTTTGGGTCAAATACCGTTACAACGTTATGGGCAACGGTTCGGGAATAATAATTTTTAAAATGCGTGCCTCCGTATGTGTCATAATAACCGGATTCAACAAGCAATGGTTTCTTATAAAAGATTTCAAACGTATTGTTATCTCTGTGCTCGTGCGATGCTTTCTTGCTCGGACTGTTGAAAAACCAAATCATAACGGAATTTGAGTCCCAGCTTGTTCTGCTTACCGAGAGCCCGACTTTGTCGCTGAACCAGTTCAGAGGTAAATCAGGATGTTGAGTTGCAGGTGTTAAAAAATTTCTGAATGCAAGCTGATTAAAATATTTGATTGTTCCCGTTAGAAACTGAGTGGAAGAATATTTTTGTGAAAGGAAATTACTTCGGGGGTCATTATAATATGCCGAATGTCTGAATATTGCATTGTCATTGGTTATCAGAGTTTCGCCGTCGCCAAGGTGTATGCACCTGTTATCAGGTCTTGCAAAATAAAAATACTGATTAATTGAGTTATAAACGTATGGAAGGTCGGTATAAAAGTTTTTATTTGAGCCGAATAAAAAATAATCAAACAATAAAAACTGGTCTATCAGACTCCAGAACGAATAAGCCGCACCCCAGTTCCATCCGCCCGTTGTGCTTCTGTAATAAGAGTAAATGGGGAAAAATCCGTTTATCCATTTATCATAAATCAAGTGATACCACGCAGTAACGGAATCCTGCTGATGAGGCATTAATCCGTATGCATTGTGCAATGCCATAACATTTTGCATTGTAAGTACGCAGTTATAAGCATTATGGCTCGAGACATAACTGTTGCCGGAAGCATTCCACAAATAGTTACTCATAAAACTGCTGTTGATTTTATATAGCGATTGCGAGAGATGAGCTTTCAGGTCATCGGGCAAATCGCCGTAGCACCAGTCAAGTAGGGTTGAGCCGAGATTTCCGTATGCCCTGAGAACTGCTTCTTTACTTGTTGAGGGAAGCGTATTGAAATTTGAAGTATCAACTGCAATATTAAATTTTGAAACAACAAACCGGATTCGTTTTAGCATAACAGGTTCGTGTTTAAATTTCCATAGGAAAGCCGAGAAAACCGCATTATAAAGCATATCCTGAGCATAACCGGATTCACTTTCGGAAAAGTATCTGAGTTTATAAGCCCATTGAGTTGAATCCTCGCCGACAAGATAAAAATCCGGAGTAGGGAGCCACCAGTTTTCATATCTGTATCTGAATTCGGTGTATATTGGTGAAACCTGCGGCAGGTTTATATTTGAATCAAGCCAGTTAAACCTTTGCTGAGAAACTATAATTCGCGGTCTCGATACGTTAATTACAGGATATATTTGTGGTAAGACTTCCCCCGCAAGAACAAAAACCAGTATAGCAGTTAATAATGTTTTCATTTACAAAAATACTTTCCTGTGCTATAATAAGCAATTCAACAAAAAAAAGGCTCCGTACGGAGCCTTTTTAACTTTAAAACTTGAAAAACTTGGAGTTTATCCCGACTTGTCGGGAAACTTGATAAACTTGATAAACTTTACAAACTATCGCATCTGTGTTCCTAAGCTCTTGATGAACTATTGCATCTGTGTCCATCCGTTCTCATCTGTGGCGATAGCCTATATCTTTAAAAATCTGTGCAAATCCGTCAAATCTGTGTCATCTGTGTTCCTAAGCTCTTTACGAACTTTCTACTTAACTACGACCATTTTCATCACCTTACTAAACTTTGGAGTAGTAAACTTATAGAAATAAACTCCGCTCGTAAGCGATGAAGCATCAATAACTGCCGTATGATAACCTGCAGTTGTGAACTGGTTGTAAATAGTTTTCACACTCCTGCCTGTCATATCATAAATCTGAATTGACACAAACGCATCTTCCGGTAAATCAAAATTTACTTTCGAAACCGGATTAAACGGATTCGGATAGTTTTGTGAAATATCGAATTTAGCAGGTGTTGAAACTATAACTTCACCTGCAAGTGCAAGGTAAGTATAGTTTCCGTTATAGTCTATTTGTTTAAGTCTGTAATTATAATTTCCGCTTATAAGATTTCTGTCTTCGAATGAATAGTTCGTTGTATTGCTTGTTGTTCCTCTTCCTTCTTTAAATCCAATCTTAGTCCATTCATCTTTATTTGCAGGACTTCTCTCAATTTCAAATCCAGAATTATTTAATTCTGAAGCAGTTTCCCATAATAATTTCACATTCCTCTTATCAAACACATTATAAGTAAACGAAGTCAGTTCAACTGGCAATGCGGATTCGTTTCTTGTAGAAGTAAACGAAGAGAAGCCAGTAATACCGCTAACCGTGATGCTTCCGCCGTCGTTAGAGCCTCCGGGTGACCTGACTGATATAAATGGAAAGCTCCAAGCTCCTCCATACATTCCAACTTGCATATTTGATTCATCTTGCATTTCTGTAAAAGCAAGTGTAAAGTCATT
>CALKAJ010000110.1 GCA_937983305.1 uncultured Ignavibacteriota bacterium
TTGCAATTAGTATCGCAACAGGCAATCAATACAAACCTCAGATTGTTCCCACTAACTCAGGTGCTCTTATTTGTTTCGAAGATACAAGAAATGGCAGTAATAATTACGACCTCTTTATACAAAAAGTACTACAGAACGGAAACATCATACAAAAAGTCTCTAACAACCCTATTCTTCCTGAAGGTTTCAGTCTGGAACAAAACTATCCGAACCCGTTCAACCCGACAACCAACATTCAATTCAGCGTTCCGAAAAATGACCTCGTAACTCTTAAAGTATTTGATATCACAGGTAAACTCATTTCCACACTTATATATCAAAACCTCAATGCAGGTACTTACTATGTTAATTTCGACGCTACCAAACTTTCCGGCGGAGTATATTTCTATAGATTATCCTCAGGCAATTTTTCCGATGTAAAAAAGATGGTATTAATAAGATAACTTTTTTTACTTTTAAACGTATAACAAGAACAACTATAAACAAAATTTTATATTGCTTATTGCTTCTTTTTAAACTAATATTACAAAACTAAACTTAACTTTAAGGAGAGAATATGAAGTCAAAATTACTCGTTCTTGCTTTGCTTCTTATGGTTGCCACTGTTACTTTCGCTCAAAAAAGCGTTAAGTATCACACTGATGCCAAAGAAGTCCCGAATGCGGTTGCAATTAAAACCCATTCTTTCTCAACACCATCAATACAACTCACTTCCCCGCCTTCCGGCTCAATCCCGTTTCCCATTAATTTTTATGATTATATGACTAACGGCAATAATATGAAAAGAGTGTATGTACTTGGTGATACAATTATCGCTTGTCTCGATAGAACTGATTCCGCAAGCGCTATTACATCAAACGCCAGAAGATTATGGTATCAGGTAAGTACAGATGGCGGTCTCACATGGCTTCCTGAAGGCGTTCTAACTCTGGGAGCTCCCGCATCCTATGGCAATATCAGCCCGGTAATTTACTTTGGTTCAAGATCTATCATCTTTACCGGAAGACAATGGGAAGGATCTACAACAAGAGGTGGAGCTATCACAGAAGCTTCTTTCCCAAATGGAGTCTGCACAGGATATCTTAATCCCTCTCCCGGAAAAGATTATTTTGGATTCCAGTTCTCAGGTAATAATGTAGTTGGCTCTTATCAACACGCAGGTGCCGACCCAATAATAGATTCGCTTTATTTCTCAAAATTTGATTGGAATACAAACACTTTTACAGGAAAAGTTACATTAGCGAATACAACTGCTGACATTAATTTTAACACAAGACAATACGTAGCCATTAAACCCGACCAAAACAAAATTGCTGTTATGTGGTGGGTTGCAAGTGGCGGTGTTGCCTCACAAGGTATGTATCTTAAAGAATCTACTGACGGCGGCACTACCTTTGGCTCAAAACAAAATGTTTGCCTCAACGGTTATCAGGCAAACGGTGATTCTGTTGCAGTATGGTTTGGAGCTGATGTAACTTATAACCCAAATAACAACACACCTGCCGCCGCATTCTGTACGCTCGGCTTCAGCGGTGGTGCTCCTAACTACGGTACCAGAACCGGTTATAAACTTTTATTCTGGGCTCCGAATATCAACGGCGGAAATCCTGTTGTTATCGCAGATAGAAGCAACATTCCTTTCCTCCAAACTGATACTTCTTTCAACAACAATATGGTTGACATTCAGGTTGGTATGACTGCAATCTCTCACCCGTCACTCGGATGGTCAGCAGACGGAAGCAGATTATATTGCGTCTATTCTGTTACACAAAGAGATACAATAAATTATGGTCCTGTCTTTAACTTCAATGACATTGCACTTTCATATTCCACCAATGGCGGTGCTAATTGGATTGGACCACTCTCTATTACCAAAACTGCTCAGGAAGACGAAATCTATCCTACAATTTCACCAACCGGTAACATCGGTAATGATATCAATGTAGTTTATAACTGGAGTCAATTCCCCGGAAGCTGCAGCTTCTCAGATAATGCCCCGATTGGCGGACCCACTTATATGGTTTTCAAAAAAATTGATATTAACACCTTACCCCCGATTGGCATTAAAAAAATCGAAACTGAAGTTGTTGCAGATTTCAAACTCGGACAAAACTATCCGAACCCGTTCAACCCGACAACAAACATTCAATTCAGCGTTCCGAAAAATAACCTTGTAACCTTAAAAGTCTATGACATTACAGGTAAACTCATTTCAACACTTGTAAATCAAAACCTTAACGCAGGCACTTACAATGTTGATTTCGACGCTACAAAACTTTCCAGCGGTGTATATTTCTACACTATGCAAGCCGGAAACTTCACTTCAACTAAGAAGATGGTTCTCATAAAATAATTTGCTTCTTACAAAGTAATTTTAAAATTCTAAAAGGTCAGGCTCAAACCTGACCTTTTTCTTTTCACCTCCCACAAATATAAAAAATCCGCGTTCCCTCTATTCTTTCCGCAATCCCTATGTCTCACCCTCTCTTTTATAAAAAATTGAAATCCGCGTCCCTCCGCCCAATCCGCGTACTCCGCGTATCCCTCTTCCCAACAAACCTCTTCTCCCTCCGCCCAATCCGCGTACTCCGCGTTTCGCTCTTCCCACAAACCACCCTCCAACAAATTAAAACACAATCCGCGTCTTTCCGTCCAATCCGTGTACTCAGCGTTTCGCTCTTCCCCGCCCTCCCGGCATATCCTCCTTAAAAATCCTGAAGAACATCTAAATAATATATATAAAATTCTATAGAATATATAAAATATTCTAATTGATATATATGATATTCTAATTGATATATATAATATTCTAATTAATATATACGATATTCTAATTAATATATACGATATTCTAATTAATATATATAATATTCTATGTGATATATACGATATTCTATGTGATATATACGATATTCTATGGAATACATACAAACTTCTATAAAATACGTCCTTTTATCTTGTTTATTTAGTTTTTACTCAATATATTAACCAATATTTCAAAAACTATCACAAAAGAAATGCTAAAATATAACTTCCAAAAAGTATTCGAAGCAAGACTAATTACAAAACCCGTCGGCTTCCTGATGAAAATCGGCTTCAACAAAGACGCCGCCTCTAACATTGCAAGAAACAGAATCAAATTTTTCTCCACCGCTCATCTCCAAAAACTATGCATCGCACTCAAATGCACTCCTAACGACCTCTTCGAATGGGTTCCCGCTTCCGATTCCGAATTACCACCCGAACACCCATTAAACTCACTTAACAGAACCAACTCAACCAACCTCTCTGAAATTATCAAAAATCTTTCTCTTGAAGAAATTAATTCACTCCCTCAAAAATAATAACGTCTTCCGCAATAAAAGCAGCTTGAAACAAAAAGCCACTCTTGTAGGGGATGTACAAACAGTTCAAGAGTTTAAT
>CALKAJ010000111.1 GCA_937983305.1 uncultured Ignavibacteriota bacterium
CTTTTGACTGCAAAGATATTGTTTACGGAAACGGGCATAATATTACAATAGGGCATAGGTATAGAGGGATATAATAATGAAATGGTGATAGATAGTTCAGGCTCTTATTTCATTGGAGGACTAAATAACATAATACTCACGGGAAATAACTCCAACAAAGACATTTTATGAGACAGCAATACAGAATAATCAGGGAAAACCCGAGCTGCCGAAACGGCTGTTTTATTACATACAGAAATGCAAGGTAAAACTCGGGCAATACAGCAGTGCGCTCGAAGGATTTCTATATATAATGCAGAATAATCAGTATAATATGCTCGGACTGATAGCAAGCTGGGATTATGCTGCAACACAGTTATTGATGGGTTCGGGAGGAATAAGTGAGGACGAAGATGGAGTAAAAGAGCAAGAGACGAATGATTCAACACGTTTCTCGAAAAAGATTGAATTGACAAAAATAAGAGACGGCTATGACGAGAAGAAATTCACAAAAGAAGAGAGAAAGAAAGTCTGACCCGAAATAAAACCGAAATACCAACGAGCTATGAGCTTAGGCAAAACTATCCGAATCCGTTCAACTCAATGACAAATGTTCAATTTCAAATGATAAATGAGGGAAGAGTAAAATTGGTTATTTACGATATACTTGGCAGAGAAGTGAAAATACTTGTAAACGAGATAAGACAAGCGGGCATTCACAAGGAAATATTTGATGCAGGTAATCTTTCGAGTGGAGTGTATTTCCTTCGAATACTTGTAAATGAAGGAAAAGACTTTTCAGATGTGAAGAAGATGGTACTTCTTAAATAAGGACAAATGTCCGTATAGTAAGTGTAAAGTTCATAAAGTTTGTAAAGTTTGTAAAGTTTGAAAGTTTGTAAAGTTTGAAAGTTTATCAAGTTACCTTTCTCCTTCCTAAGCCGGAGCTTAGGAAGGAGAAAAAGTTTGTAAAGAATAATACATTTCCAAGATTAACATCTGACTTTCTTAACTTCCTTATTTTTAGTATATTTACGGGTTGAAAAAACTGTTTACCTTATTTCATTCACATTTTAAGCATCAAACCCTAAAAATTTTATTATAATAATATGCAGGAAAAACTAAAAAATTTTTATTCAAATCTATTTGATTTTTCAGGAATAATCGTGGGAGCAATTATTTTCGGTATTGCTTACGCCTGGTTTCTAATACCTTTTAAAGTAGCACCGGGCGGAGTTGGCGGTATTGCAACAGTCTTACATCACTTTTTCGGATTCCCTGCCGGTATGTCTATGATAGCTATTAACATTCCCCTCTTTGTTCTGGGATGGATAATGCTCGGTAAACAGTTTGGCTTCAGGTCGTTCTTTGGAATGATGAGCGGCTCGTTTTTTACGGACTTACTCAATCCGGAAACGCTGTATCACAATTTCGATTTCTTCAAACCCATCATCAATACACAGTTTTGGGCATTTACGGATAATATCTTACTCGCATCAATTGCAGGCTCAGTACTGCTCGGAATTTCTTTAGGTGTAATATTCAGATTCAGAGGCTCAACGGGCGGCACTGATATTCCGGTTGCATTAATGAAACAGTATTTCGGAATTTCAATCGGCGGAGGATATTGGGTAGTGGAATCATTAATTATTTTTTCAATCGGATTTTTCTTTAAAGACCTGAATCTTATAATCTGGGGATATCTCAACCTGTTTATAACCACTCAGATAGTTGACATTACCGCAGAAGGCTTGCCCTATACCAAAGGAGCATATATCATCACTACAAAGATGGACAGAATCAAATTCAGGATTCTTCGCGAGCTAAACCGCGGAATTACAATCCTTAAAGCTGAAGGCGGATATTCGAGAGAGCCGCAGGATGTACTTTTCGTTGTAGTAAACAGAAGACAAATTGCGACTTTAAGAAGACTTGTAAAGAACGAAGACCCGAAGGCATTTATGATATTAATGGATGTGAATGATGTAATGGGAG
>CALKAJ010000112.1 GCA_937983305.1 uncultured Ignavibacteriota bacterium
TTCTTCGGTAGTGTTGAAAGACAGTTCCAGAGAATTTCAATTGCTTCCTGGATACTTGATAAAGTTCCGACAATTGTTCCTGATTATAAATTCAATGACAATGAAAACGGTTCATGGTCATGGAATGGAAGATTGAATTTCAACCTAACGGAACTGCAAGGTACAAATATTCCGTTTAATTTCAGATTTGGCGGAAGTGCTAATACAAGCAAGGGCAGAATTACTTACGGCTCTAACGTACTTCAAAATTCCTGGAAAAATCCTATTGCAATCAGTGAAGACTATCAATTCTTCGGAAGAATTATTGGTAATATTTCCTCAAAATTCTTCTTTGAATTGCAGGGAAATTATTTCCGTTCATTCTCTGAACAATATGACCCGGTTCACGGTGATTTATTTACGAGATACGGAGATACAAACTATAACCGTTATTTAAACACTTATTATCAGGGAACCGGTCAGGGCAAAACATTAGGACTTGACCCGTCAACAGCTTTCTTATACGGTTTCCCGGATAGAGTAATTGATAATTACAGCAGGCTCGATGTTAGCTATATCGGTTCAAAACTTGATGCTACCTGGGCTCTTCTGTCAAAAAAATATGGTGACCACGAAATAAAATTCGGCGGTGAATTCAAATACCATACTTTAAAAAGAATTCAAATGAATCCTGCTTCTGTTGCACAGCCAAGCTCGGCACCGACTGTTTGGGATTTATATTATGGCACTAACTTAGCAAGATTAAAAACCTACGGTTATGAAATCCGTGATTTGAATTCCGGTAAAATAGTTTCAACCGGTGATGATGCAAAACATCCTGTTACCGGCGGAATTTATATCCGTGATAAAGTCAGCTTTGCAGACTTTAATTTCAACGGCGGTGTAAGACTTGATTTCTTTGATGTAAATACAAAGGTATTAAAATCAATAACCACTGACGTTACAGGTCCTGACGGTCAAATTGCATCAGATGATGATTTCAGAGACAGTAAGATGGAATTCTTTGTTAGTCCAAGACTTGGCTTCTCATTCCCGATTACCGATAAAACAATATTTATTGCTCAATACGGTAAAATGGTACAGATGCCGCAGTTAAATTTACTTTATGTAAATGACAGTACATTACAAAGATTCTTTAAAACAAATGTTCAGGATGTAATTGAAAACTCTGACCTGAAGCCTACAAAATTAACTCAATATGAAATCGGATTCAAACAGCAAGTCGGCGATTATATCAACCTTGGTGTAACTGCTTTTTATAAAGAGTCAACAGACCTAATCGGTGTTGGCAGAGTAACATCTGTTGACCCGACCAAGATTCCAAAAGGCTTTGCCGCTTATTTGAATCTTGACTTTGCAATTTCGAGAGGTCTTGATTTCTATTTGTCAATGAGAAGATTAAACAGACTTGCAGTTGATGTTGCTTATACACTTTCCTATGCAAGCGGAACAGGTTCGGACCCATATTCAAAATTCTCACTTGCAAATGATGCAACACAGGAATTACCAAGTTTTGTATATGCTCTTGATTACGACCAAAGACATACAGGAAATGTAAACCTTGATTACAGATTTGGTGATACTGATGTTCCTTCCGGATTTGCAGGACAGGTTCTCAGAAATATGGGACTTAACCTGCTGTTCAGCTTTAGCAGCGGAAGACCTTATACAAAAAGGGATGTTTCGACATCGGCAACAGGAACAGCCGGTGACTTTTTATTATCAGCAAAGAACGAAGTTTACAGAGACTGGAATTTCAGACTTGATATGAGATTGGATAAGACTGTTACATTTGCCAATAAGATTAATGCTAATTTCTACGTGTATGTAATTAATTTACTTAATACTGAAATTATTAACGGCATCTTTGAAGGTACAGGAAAGCCTGATGATAACGGTTTTCTTCAAACTCCAACAGGTGCCTCGACTTACGCAAATGACCCTGTATTCAGAGAGCTCTGGCCCGAGAGAATTAAATTCTTCTCTAACTGGGGTCCCCCGCGTCAGATTAGATTTGGTGTTAATGTAAGTTTTTGATTTTCAGTATTGAAAACATTTTATTAATTCAATAGTTGAATGAAATGAATTTTAAAAAAATAATATTACTTTCGTTAATACTTGTGGTAATTGTAAGCGGCTTTGGTTTAGCTAAACCAAGGATTATAATTAACGAGAAGAATCCCATAAAATTCGCCCCGATGTCGCCGGATGTGCTTGTTATTCAAAGGGTTAACCTTAGAGCAAACAACATAAATGCGATATTCCAGAATTCAGGGATTTTTAATCAAAACACTGCAAGTACTAATACTCCCGGTCTTGAATGGCCTAAGGGACAAAGCAAATTTGCCTGTTTTACTGCCGGACTTAGTCTTGGTTGTAAAATACTCGCACCCGTTG
Organism: uncultured Ignavibacteriota bacterium; assembly: GCA_937983305.1. Lineage (GTDB taxonomy): Bacteria > Bacteroidota > Ignavibacteria > Tepidaquicellales > Tepidaquicellaceae > DSSM01. The sequence goes on from CALKAJ010000112.1 coordinate 2,398, forward strand.
ACAATCAACCCGATACTAACCTGAAGACATATCAATATGCACAGGTTATGGCATCTTACGGCGGTGAATATACGCCGGGTTGGGTAACATATGTTAATGGAGTTCTCACTCCAATAACCGGTTTAGACTTTAAGATTTACACTGTCAAACTCGGAGATAATGCCGAAAAAAATCCCGATTGGGCAAACTGGGGCAAGATGGTTGCCTTCGGTGCTCCATTCGAAGATAAAAATAACAACGGAATTTATGAGCCGCTGATTGACATCCCCGGACAAAAAAATGCGGCACAAACACTATTTATGACTATGACAGATGCATTCATCGAGCAGAAAAATGCCGGTGAAGGTTTCGGAGGCGGTGTGCCTTATCCGCTTCTTAATGCCGAAGTGCACTTTACTGCCTGGGCATATAATACTCCCGGACTTGAAGATTTACAGTTCATTAACTGGGTTGTTATCAATAAGGGCTATCGGCAATGGGACAGCACATTTATGAGTGTTGTTGTTGACCCTGACCTCGGTTATGCAGAAGATGATTATATAGGCTGTGACAGAAATTTAAATATGGGTTTCTGTTATAACGGTGATAATGATGACCAGATTTATGGATTAAAACCTCCTGCATTTGGAATGGACTATTTTAAAAGTCCGATTATACGCAGACCGGGAATCCCAAATGACACACTAGGTTTAACTACGTTTGTATTCTTTACTAATAATAGTAGTAGTCCTCCAGAATGCGAATCTGACCCTAACGGTGAGCCAATTCCTGCATATTTAATGATGCAAGGATTAAAGAAAGACGGCTCTCCATTTATGGACCCGACTGTTACACCCCCTGTTCAAACAAAATATGTTTATCCCGGTGACCCTGAAACAAATGTCGGATGGACAGAAGTTAAAGGATCTGTTAAAAACTGCGGGGGCACGACAGGAACTATTTTAACAACAAACCCAGCAGGCGACAGAAGATTTATTTTCAATTCAGGAAGATATGATTTCTCCTATCTGCCGGGTGATACACAAAATATAGTTCTCGCACAGTTTGTAGCAAGAGGATCGAATAATTTAAATTCAGTTACAAGATTAAAAGGATTATCAAGAACTGCACAGATTATCTATGATAATAACTTTAACGTAACTCCTCCTCCTCCTCCTCCAGTTGTGAACTATTCTATTTCACCTTTAACTAACGGTTTATGTAACATTACTTTAAACTGGGGTGACATTTCAGAATCCTATAATTATTTAGATACCATTTTCTATCCCGCATCTGTGAACAACAGATATAAATTCGAAGGATATGAAATATATGAAATAGATAAAAATGCAAACAGTTTACCTGACTTTACTAAACCGGAAACAATTGGCAATGAAGTAGCATTAATAGATATTTTTGATCTGAGAAATAATATTGGTGTCATTGTTGATACTTTCTCAACCGGTATTGTTGTAGGTACGAATGAACAATATTCACCTTATCAGATAGTACCGCCTTATAAAATGGTAGTACCTTCGAATTTCCCGAATCAGGGTATATCCAGAAGTTTTAATTTAACAGGAACTAAATTCCCTCAGAATTACAACGGAAATACAAACTTTATATACGGACAGGAATATCATTTTGCGGTTGTTGCTTATGGTTATTCTGCCGCAGACAGTATCCGCAGAGGTTTCAAAGTAATTCGAAATTCTGTCTCTGCGCAGGTAATAAAAATAAGACCTACTACCCCTCCATCAGGTACAGTTTACACAATGAAAAATGGAGATACTCTTAATGTTAATTTCCCGATAAGAGACCTTGGTTTAATTCCGATTATTAAGAATCAGGATGAGTTATTAAATGCAACATACAGATTAGTATTTAACGCAGATACTACATATAATATTTTAAAGAAACTTCAGGGTGCCGTTGATTTTGATACTTTGAAAAGAGGTTTAAAATATTTGAACTATAAATCAACTACCGAAGATTCATCGAGAATAATTGACGGTGTCTATATGAACCTTCAGAAAATCAGATTTATTTTCGGCGGAGCTCTCGGAGATTACACAGGAAATGTTGGTGTAATTCCTGATTTAACTTTATCTGCTGATAGTATCCAAACCCGAAAGAACGGTTGGGAATACAAACCCGCACAGAATAATCCGTTCCTCGGTGCAAAGATACTTGCAAATACTCAAGATCAAATCTGGCAATCAAAAGCCATATCA
>CALKAJ010000113.1 GCA_937983305.1 uncultured Ignavibacteriota bacterium
ATGTTGTTGACCTGAAATATTTTGCTCTGCGGTCACTTCCATCGTATTCATTGAATGACCAAATCATGCTTCCGTTATCTATTCCATATGTTGATAATTTTGCATAGGACTTCCTTGCAGTTGGTGAAGTTCCGCCTACAGAGCCGCCCGCGCTTGTTCCAACGTAAGGTGCTACTATGTTGGTTTTTGAGAAGAAGAGTTTTGTACTGTCATTAACATTCGAAAATACAAACATTAATGAGTCATTTCCGCCGCTTTTGAAATAAGCTATGTCTGTGTGAAGAGTTTTGGCGTAAGTACTGCTGTTATACCAGAATACTCTATCGGCTTTGTAATTGAAAGTAGGTGTTACTGTGTATGGGCTTGTGCATACTGCTAATTTCTGTGATACTACATTTGCAGAGTCAAATGAAATTGCAATGTACGTATAAGCTATACCTAAATATGAAGCGTTGTCAGATGTTATTCTCGGGAAATAATATTTCTTAGCGGCATCATTTCCGGGCCAGCTGTATGCAAATAAACTTCCGCCGAATGTAGGTGTACTGATTACTGCACCGCCTACAAATTTTCTGCCGGTTCCGTTTGTTGCCGTAAGACCGTAAACTATCCAGATATATTTATCGCCTGTAGTGCTCTCAATAATTTCCATATCCATTTCGTCAGAGTTAAATCTGTCTGTGCCGCCTAATGTTATATTTGCATATAATGTCCAGCTTGTTCCATTATTCGTTGAATAGAAAAGCCTTGCTGAATCGGGTGCTGCAGAATTATTTGATAGAAACCCTACAACTGTCCAGATTTTTCCAACGTTAGTTCCCCTCTGTTCAGTAAAAGTAGCCATACATTTTATACTGCCGTGGGTAAAAACTCTTGTTGCATTTGTCATGATGTTATCCAATAACACCGGTGAATTTTGTGCAAATTCCAATTTGCCATCGTAAGGGGTCATTGGGGAAGTTACAGATTGCTTTGAGATTGCATTAATCTCGTTCGTTAATTCCTGAATTCTCTGAATGTTTGCAGGATTATCGGTTTTTTTGAGATTGCTGATTTCTGTTGCTAAATCAATCTCTCTCTGACTTGGAACGTACGGCTCTGATTCCTGAGTCAGTGATGCAGTGTTTTGTAACTTTGTGTTGTTGGTGATTTTTTGCTCTTCTGAGCTTGGTTTGAATGGCATATCCTGTGCCATTAGTGTTACTGAAAAAAATAACATTATTACAGTTAATACAGTAGTTGTGTTCATTAAATCCTCCTTTTGATTTGTTTTAAAAAACTACTTTTTTGAAGCCTAAATATAATATTTTTATCAGGCATTATCTATAAACAAAGAATTATTGAGAAAGTTCCAATTATTATTCAAAAAAAAAGAACTTTAATAAGTAAAAATGAATTTACATTATTAATGCAACTTATGAATCAATTAATATGAAATCATTTCGAAAATATTTATTTATCATTAACATTTTTTTGTTGAGTACTCTTTCAACCGGAATGGTTATAAGTTTTTTGGGAATAAATTACGGCTCACAATGTATTGCTAAACAGGAGATTGTTGAAAAATGCTGCTGCTGTTCCGATAAAAATGAAGGGTGCTGCTGCTGTAATACAGATACAGACGAAGGTGATGTACATAAATGCAAGTGCAGTATTGAAAATCAAAACGAAAATCAGGAAGAAGCTCCAATAAATGCAACTGTTCAAAATAATATTAATCTTGAATTATTATTTTCAATAATAAACAATCAAAACACCGGCATAATAAATTCCGAAGAAAAAGCAAATTTTAACAAAACCGGAATTAAAAACTCAACCGCCCCGCTAAATCTGTATATACAAAATTCTAATTTTAGAATTTAGAAATCACAAGGGCTCATTACGCCCAAACCTCGTTTTTAAAATTTTTTTCTAAAACAAAACTTAAAACTATTATGAAATTCAAAGGATTTTCAATTGCTATTGCAATTATCGCAGTAATATTTGCTTTCTCAAATTATTCATTCAGCCAAAGCTCTGAAACCAAAAATTGCGAAACCAAAAAATGTGAAACAAAAAAATGTGAAACAAAATCGGGCTCTTGCTCCGGTAAATGCAGTGAATCTAAAAGTTCCTGCTCAGATAAAGGCAATTCCAAAAGCTGCTGCTCTGATAAAAATAAAACCGGAAATTCACAGGGAACACAGGACAGTGTAAAAGTATGTCCGGTAGCAGGTGAAAAAATAGAGGGACAGGGAGTTAAACTCTCCTATCTTGGAAAAGAATATACTTTCTGCTGTGAAGGATGTGCAGCGAAATTCCAAAAAGAACCTCTTGACTACATCAAAGAAGAAATTCTTTGTCCGGTTATGGGAGAAGCCGCATCGAAAGAAAGTTTCACTGAATACAACGGAACAAAATATTACTTCTGCTGTGCTCCGTGCATAAAAAAATTCAATAAAGATCCTGATAAATACAAAGAAGGATATAAAGAAACTAAATAACAGAACTTTATAAAAATATTTCTTGTTGATAAAAGTGCACTCTTAATCGCTTAAGAGTGCACTTTTCTATTTATCAAATAGTACTTTTTCTTAAAATAAATCAAATGACTACCTTAAAATTTAAGACCAACGTTAATTGCAGACATTGCATTTCCTCAATTACTCCTTTTCTCAATGAATTGAAATCCGTTGAAAAATGGGAAGTTGACATAGAAGACGCAGATAAGATATTAACCGTATCAGGAGAAAATATTACCCCCGAAATGATACAAAATGCATTAATTAAGGCAGGATATAATTCAAGTATCAACATTTAAAAGATAAAATTTGTCTGATTTATTGAATTGATTTTTAAGGTAATTTTCTGATATTTACAGAAAACTTTAAATTATTATATGAGTAAATTTTTACTTGATTATAACTTAAAAGTCCGGCTTCCAATTATAGTATTTACTGCAGCGATAGTATTTGCAATAACGTACTATGTTTCTTATGCGGAAAGAAACGGAATAGGTTATACACCCGAGCAGCCCATAAAATACTCACATAAACTCCATGCCGGTGATATGAAGATTGATTGTCAATATTGCCATACAGGAGTTGAAAAATCCAGAAATGCCGGAATTCCTTCAGCAGATATTTGTATGAATTGCCATACGGCGGCGAGAACGGATAAGCCGGAAATTATTAAGCTAAAAGAATTCTACGATTATAACAAACCGATTCCCTGGAAGAGAGTTCATAAAATCCCCGATTTTGCATACTTCAGTCATGCTGTGCACGTTGGTAAAGGAATTGATTGCGAAAATTGTCACGGCGATATGACAAAAACAGAAGTTGTTGGACAGGTACATTCTTTCACTATGGGTGCCTGCCTTGAATGTCACAGGAGCCCGGAAAAAAACATTAAGGATTTTTCAAAATTGCAGGAAAAATTTAGCATTAAAAAAGGTCCCGAGTATTGCTCAGCTTGTCACAGATAAGAATTATTTTTAAAGTATAAAAACTTTATATAGAATATGTCCAAAAATCCGAAATCAATTTTAAAAGAAAACAAAATCAGCAGAAAGAAGTTTTTTCTTTTTGCAGGTGCGGCAGTTTCTATTGCAGCTGCCGTTACAAAATATCCCTTTAAGCTTTTAGCGGGGAAATCCGAAGCAATAGCAGACTCGACAGGAAAGATTAAGGTTAAGGAAAATCCTTTTTCCGTAAAAAGAAATATTATTTAATAAAAATAAGTTTATAACATAAAATATACTACAAGTGGAAAAAAACCGGGAAACTAAATACTGGCGCGGACTTTCGGAATATAATAAATCCGATAAATTTAAACACGCTGTTAATCTCGAATTTGAAAACGAAGTTGAAACCGAAGAAGAAGGCAAGTCTCTTATTTCAAGAAGACAGTTTCTTTCTTTCCTGACTGCATCTGCCGCACTTACAGCCGCAGGCTGCTCGAATTATAAGGATAAAGGCGATATAGTTCCGTATAATAAAAAGCCGGAAGAAATAACTGTTGGAGTCCCAAATTATTATGCTTCAACTTGTACAGGTTGTGCTGAAAATTGCGGTACGCTTATAAAAACCCGCGAAGGAAGACCTGTGAAAATTGACGGGAATCCGGATAACCCTGTAAATAAGGGAAAAATCTGTTCACGCGGACAAGCAGGTATTATCAATCTTTACGACCCGGATAGAATTAAAGAGCCGCTTGCAGGAGACAGAGCAGGAAATTATGCACCCGTTACCTGGAAATCCGCTGACGATAAAATAATTCAGGCGCTGAACTCGGCTTCTTCAACGGGAAAAGAAATTGCAATAATATCAAATACACTCACCTCTCTTACTTTCAAAAAAATACTCGCTGATTTTAAAGTTAAATATCCTTCCGCAAATCTCTATACTTATGAACTTGCAGGAGAAAAGAATTTTATCAATGCTTTCAAAAAGTCTTATGGAATTAATAATCCGCAGGGAACTGAGTTTGTAATCCCTTCGGTAAAACTTGGCGAAGCAAAAGTTATTCTTGCTCTTGAATCTGACTTTTTAAACACAGGAAAAAACAGACAGGAAAATATCAGACTATTTACCGAAAACAGGGAAGTCATTAGCAAGGAAAAATTTAATAAATTATATTCGGTTGAAGGAAATGTTACACTTACCGGGTTGAATTCGGATTACAGAATCAAATTAAAACCGGATGCTATTGAAGAATTTGTTTTAAGTCTTTTAAATGAATTCATTGTTAAGAAATCACTACCTTCCGGAACAAAGTTTGCAGGTCAGCCGGGTATTGAGCAGCTGCTTTCAGGTTTTGAGCTTTCACAGTTTGTAAAGAAATATTCACTAAACAGCGAAACCATTAACGAACTTGTAAAGGACCTTGAATCGAATCAGGGCAGTGCCTTTGTAAGTGCAGGCTTTATGCTTTCCGAATCAACTCATATTGCCGTAAATCTTTTAAATGAGGTTATCGGTGCAAGCAAACTTTTTGATTTTGCAAACGGATTTTTTGTTTTGCAGGAAAATTCAACTGACGAAGAAATTCAGAAGTTATCCGGAAATCTTAAAAGCGGTAATGTTGCCGCCGCAGTTGTAATTGATTCTAACCCTGTTTATCATTATGCTAAGGAATACGGATTTGCGGAATCATTGAAGAAACTTCCGACTTCCGTTTTACTTACAGAGTTTCTGAATGAAACTGCCGATGTTTGTAATTATGTTTTACCGGTTAATAATAATCTCGAATCATGGGGAGACTATAAAGTCAGAGCCGGTTTAATATCTTTGCAGCAGCCCGTTATTTATCCTTTGTATAATACGAGACAGAGAGAAACAATATTTTTGAACTGGATGAAAAATGATATAACGGATAAGCAGGATTATTTTTTAAATTATTTAAAGGAAAACTGGGAAAAGAATATTTATCCTGCTATGAATTCCGGAACTTCATTCCGTGATTTCTGGACAAAGTCTCTTCAGGATGGTATAGTCGTAACTCAGGATAAAGTAAATGAAAGCCTGCAGTTTGTAAATGAATCTTTCATTCAAAATTCAGGAAAAGTAAAGTCATCAAAAGATTTTGCAGTTGTACTTTGCAGAAGCTATTCACTTGGTGACGGAAAGTTTGCAAACAACGGATGGCTTCAGGAATTGCCTCACCCCGTTTCGAAAATGGTGTGGGATAATTATGCGGCTATTTCAGGTGACTCGGCAAAAGAGCTCGGCGTTGATACAAATGATATGATAGAGATTGCAATTAACGGAAATAAAATTTCAGTACCCGTATTTGTTCAACCCGGAATGGCAGATAAAACCATTGCGATTGAACTTGGATACGGCAGAACAAAAGCAGGTAAAGTCGGCTCTGATAAAGGTTTTAATGCTGTAGAGCTGATTTCTAAAACTCCTGCAATTTCACCGTGGCTTTATAATAATGCATCAATTACAAAAACCTCAGGAACTTACGAGCTTATTTCAACTCAGGAGCATTATCCGATTGATCAGGAGCAATACAAGGATATTGCAATTAAAAGAGGTATTGTAAGAGAAGCTACGCTTGCCGAATACAGGAAAAATCCGGGCGGCATTATTAAAGAAAAGAAAATTGACGGATTGAATATTGTCCAATTCCCGAGTGTAAACGAAGACCATCAATATACGGGCGTAAAATGGGCAATGGCAATTGATTTGAATAAATGCATCGGTTGTGCAGATTGTACTTCTGCCTGTAATGTTGAGAATAATATTCCCGTTGTGGGAAAAGATCAGGTGAAGGCAAACAGAGAAATGCACTGGATTAGAATTGACAGATATTATTCCGGAAATTCATCCGAGCCGAGAGCAACTTTTATGCCTATGCTTTGTCAGCATTGCGATTTAGCTCCTTGCGAGAATGTATGTCCTGTTGCAGCAACAACTCACAGCGAGGATGGCATTAACGGTATGGCATATAACAGATGTGTCGGTACAAGATATTGCTCGAATAACTGTCCTTATAAAGTAAGAAGGTATAATTATTTCAATTTCAGAAATCATCTCGCAGACGGACATTATGAGCAGGATTCAGTTAGTCTTGTTCATAACCCGGAAGTTACTGTAAGATCAAGAGGTGTAATGGAAAAATGTACTTTCTGTCTGCAAAGAGTTATGGGTGCAAGGCAGAATTCAATTGCAACAAACACACCTTTAAAAGGTTCAGATGTGAAGACTGCCTGTCAGGAAGCTTGTCCTTCAAATGCAATTTCTTTTGGTGATATGAACGACGATAAAGACGCACTTCAGCAATTCAGAAAGCATAAATTATCATACACTGTACTTGAAGAGATTAAGGTGAGACCAAATGTAACTTATATAGCGAAAATCAGAAACAACAACGGAAATAAAAACAAAGCATAATAAATAATTTTGAAAAATATAATAAACAGTCACATTGAGCGTTCATAAAGAAATGACTCTGGTTACGGAACGAACTTCGTTTCAGGAACTGGATAATGTGGTTTTTAAACCGACTGAATCCAAACCAACAATTAAGTGGTATATATCAATGGGTATCAGTCTTTTTGCTCTTTCATTAGGTGTCGTAAGTCTTGGTTATACTTTCTATTACGGTATCGGAATGTGGGGTAATAATAATCCCGTAGGCTGGGGATTTGATATAATTAATTTTGTTTTCTGGATTGGTATTGGTCACGCCGGAACTTTGATTTCAGCAATACTTTATCTTTTCAGACAAAAGTGGCGTACCGGTATTGCAAGGTTTGCCGAAGCTATGACAATTTTTGCCGTTATGACAGCGGGTATTTTTCCGTTGATTCACGTTGGACGTCCGTGGCTTGCCGGTTATCTTTTCCCTTATCCCAATCAGCATAATGTGTGGGTGAATTTTAATTCCCCGCTGCTATGGGATGTGTTTGCAGTTTCCACTTACTTCCTTGTTTCATTCCTCTTCTGGGGATTAGGCCTGATTCCGGATATTGCAAATTTGAGAGAAAGAACTACGAGCGGAATAAAGAAATTCTTCTATACAATTCTGAGTTTCGGATGGAGAAATTCCAACAGACACTGGCAGCATTATGAGAAGGCGTATTTAATTCTCGCAGGTTTGTCAACACCGCTTGTTTTGTCGGTTCATACAATTGTTAGTTTTGACTTCGCAGTTTCTGTATTACCCGGATGGCATACCACAATCTTTCCTCCGTACTTTGTGGCAGGTGCGGTTTTTTCCGGCTTCGGAATGGTTGCAACTGTTTTGATAATTTTAAGAAAAGTATTTGACCTCGAGCATATAATTACCAAGGGACATCTTGATAAAATGGCTAAAATCCTGCTTGCTACCGGTACTATGGTTGGATATGCGTATGGAATGGAATTTTTTATGGCATGGTACAGCGGAAATACATTCGAGCAGTTTGTTTTTATTAACAGGGCTTTCGGACCTTATTCGTGGTCTTACTGGATTATGGTTGCCTGTAATGTTGGTTTTCCGCAGTTGTTCTGGTTTAAAAAAGTCAGAAATAGTATTCCGATGATGATGGCTATTGTTATTCTTGTTAACGTTGGTATGTGGTTTGAAAGATTTGTTATTATCGTTACCTCTTTGCACAGGGATTTTCTTCCTGCAAGTTGGGGTATGTATGCTCCTACTATGTATGATATCGGAATTTTCATCGGCAGCTTTGGTATGTTCTTCACCCTGGTACTTCTCTTTGTGAGAGTGATGCCTTCGATTTCGCTTACTGAGCTTAAGGCGGTTTTGCCCGGCTCTCAGCCTTCGCATCATCATCATGAGTAAGGTACTAAGTTTATAAAGTTTTACCACTCCTTCCCAAGCTCCAGCTTGGGAAGGAGGAAAAAGTTCTTAGAAATAGATTGTTCCATCTCCTTCCTAAGCTGGAGCTTAGGAAGGAGGAAAAAGAATCCCGATTCATCGGGAGAGTTGAACGATTGTAGAAAGTTAGAAGCATAAAATAAAGTTTAAAAATAATGCTAAAAAAGTTAAAAGAAAAATTTGTTGAAATTGACGGTGACCTTCGGCTCGAAGAAAGGTCAAATGAAATATACGGCGTAACAGCTGTATTCGAAACTCCTGACGCCGTCATTGAAGCCGCAAAAAAAGTCGCAGATTCCGGTTATGAAAAATGGGATGTTAATACACCTTTCCCGATTCACGGAATGGATGACGCAATGAAGCTGAAACCGACTAAACTCGGTTACGCTACATTTACATTTGGAACCATTGGAGCACTTTCCGCACTTGCAATGATAGCATATATGTCGGGATTTGATTATAAAAACATAATTGGCGGCAAGCCTTTCTTCGCATTGCCTCCTTCGATTCCAATTACTTTTGAGCTTACAATACTTCTGGCAGCTTTATTCACAATTATTTTTACGCTTGTTGTTTTCAATAAATTACCCAAAATGAATCATCCTTTGATGGACACTGATTATATGCGCCGGGTTTCATCTGAAGCATTTGGGATATTCATATCTGCCGAAGATAAAAAGTTTAATCCCGATGAAGTAATCGGAATGTTAAAATCTCTGGGCAGCAGCAGTGTAAATCTGGTTTATAAATTTGCAACTGATGAAGATAAAATTAAAACACCGATTTTTAAACCTGCATTTCTTGGAATACTTGCGGGTACGGCTGTCTTAACCGCTGTATTAACTTATATAATTTTGAATTATGCAATATATACAGTTCCATTTGATTGGATGACAAATCAGCCGAAACTAAATCCTCAGAAAATGAGCACACTTTTTGCTGACGGTTTTGGAATGCGAACTCCAGTTGAAGGCACTGTTGCAAGAGGATTTAAACCTTATGAATCCTACGGTAAACCTGATTCTCTTATCAGGATTATATCAAATCCGATGCCGTTCACAAAAGAAGTATTTGAGCTCGGGAAGAAAAAATATGATACATATTGCTCTCCGTGCCACGGAAATTACGGAAAAGCAGACAGCAGATTGAACGGTCAATTTCCAAATCCGCCTACATTACATTCCGATAAAATCAGGAATTGGAAAGATGCCAATATTTATCATGTGATTGTAAACGGTCAGAATATTATGCCAAGTTATGCGAAACAAATTAATGAAAATGAAAGATGGGCAATTGTTCATTATATAAGAGCATTGCAAAGGTCACAGAATGCACTTGATTCAGATATACCAGTTGATGGAAATAAAAAATAAAAAAATTAAATTTTTAATATATAAAAAATGAAGAAACTACCGGGAAAATTTGGAACTATAGCGGCTCTGTTGCTCGTAGCCGGTGTTGTGCTGATAGCTCTTGGATTTTTTGCAGATAAGCAGAGAGCATTTTTCAACTATATAATAATGTATAGTTTTATAGTCAGCATAGCGGTTGGCTCGCTTGGAATCGTTGCACTCGAATATATGACAGATGCACAATGGTCAACTCCATTCAGAAGAATTTCCGAATTCCTTTCGTTTGGTATTCCGTTCCTGCTTTTGCTGGCAATTCCGATTGTATTTGGAATTCACGATTTATATCACTGGTCTCATAAAGAGGCAGTTGAGGCTGACCCTATATTGCAGGGAAAAGCACCTTATCTTAATGAAGGATTTTTCATTATAAGGTTGTTTGCAATGATTGTATTATGGCTGATTTTTTATATCTTGATAATCAGAAACTCCGAAAAGCAGGATGAGACAAAGGAATATAAACTTCTCACCCGTAATGTAAAAATATCAATAGGGTTTGCACCGGTATTAATGATTTCGTTGACAATAACTGCAATTGACCTGATTATGTCTCTTGAGCCGCACTGGTTCTCGACAATTTTTGGAGTTTATTATTTCGCAGGCTCTGCAGTTGCCGCTCTTTCCGCAATGGTGTTTTTATCGGTAAGTCTTAAAGAGAACGGTTACCTCGCTTCCGAGCTTACAGATAAACAATTTCACTCTATGAGTACATTACTCTTTGGAATGAATGTATTCTGGGCATATATTGCTTTTTCACAGTTTTTATTAATCTGGTATGCGGATATACCAGAAGAAACTTTCTGGCTGCAACACAGAATACACGGCAGCTGGGGAGTGGTATCCCTTGCACTGTTGTTTATACATTTTGTTATTCCATTTTTAATACTGCTTCCGGGAAGAATGAAAGAAAACAGACTTACTCTGAAAACTATGGCAATATGGCTGCTCTTTGCTCATTTCCTCGATTTATACTGGCTTGTTATGCCTAACTTAAATAAAGAATCAGCATTTTTCAGCTGGAATGAAATAGGTTCGTTATTGTTTATTGCAGGTTTCTTTATGCTTGTCTTTAAATTCAAAGCTGACAGAACTAATCTTACACCAATCGGCGACCCGAAACTCGAACAAGCTGTCGGATTGCATTTGCATCCGGATATTTCAATTGACTAAATTTTTAAAAAATGAAAAACTATTTAAAATTTTACGGAGTCTTTTATATTCTAATACTTGCATTTATTGTAACATTAGGATATACTTATACTTCCAATATCAATAAAATTACAGAAAATAAAGTAACTCCTCCGGCTTTGAATAAGGATACCGTTACTCAACCCGAAGATCTTCCATATATTAGAAGTACCGTAACAGGTCCGATAGATGTTAATAAGTTTGCCGTTTCAACACCTGAATTAATAGAAAAAGGTAAAACGGTTTTTAACACTCAGTGTGCGAGCTGTCACGGTAACGAAGGTAAAGGAGACGGAATAGCAGGTGCAAATCTGAATCCGAAACCAAGAAATTTTCATTCGCTTGAAGGCTGGACAAACGGACCTGAATTCAATATGATATACAAAACACTTCAGGAAGGAATTACAGAAAAAGGAATGGCGAGTTATTCCAATCTTCCGCCCGATGAAAGATTTGCATTAATTCATTTTATAAGAACGCTTGCAAAATATCCGGATATAAAGCCGGAGGAATTACTTGAGCTTGATAAGACGTACAGTCTTTCAGCAGGATTAAAAACTCCGAATCAAATTCCCGTGAAAGCGGCAATTGAAATTTTAATTTCCGAAAACGATTCAACAAAAAAAAAATAAAACAACACAAAAGTGAATACTCTAAAAATATTTATATCAATATTGGTTTTTATAATCAGCTTTGACTCCGGCAGTGCTTTCTCTCAGACAACTGCCGAAAAAGAGGAAGGAGTTGACGAACATCTCGGTTTGCAGGTTCCTCTCGATGCTAAATTAATTGACGAGACCGGAAAAACCGTTACATTAAGAGAACTGATAAACAATAAACCTGCAGTTATAAATCTTGTTTATTACAGATGCCCCGGAATCTGCAGTCCTTTAATGACGGGGCTTGCAGATGTGATGGACAAAGTGGATTTAATACCCGGGCAGGATTATACCGTAATAACAGTGAGTTTCGACCCAACGGAAGATTATATTATGGCAGCGGAGAAGAAGAAGAACTATCTCTCAACTTTTAAAAATAAAATCATAAACGAAAACGGCTGGAGATTTTTAACTGCCGACAGTAATACAATCAAATCAATAACAAATGCAGTCGGATTCAGGTACATAAAAGTAGATAATGATTATGTTCACAGCGGAGTTATCACAATGCTTTCACCGGAAGGAAAAATAATGAGGTATCTTTACGGTCTTGATTTCCTGCCATTTGATTTTAAGATGGCTTTGATTGAAGCATCGGAAGGTAAAACAGGTTCAACAATTGCAAAGATAGTAAAATTATGTTACAGCTATGACCCGGAAGGAAAAAAGTATGCATTAAACCTGACAAGAGTTATCGGTGCGGTAATGTTTACAGGAATAGCAATTTTTGCAATTGCTTTATTTGTAACAAAGAAAAAAAAGACGAAAGTTTAAATTAAATAATAAATTAAAATTAATAAATATTTGGAAGCTACAATAAATAACGAAAATTTTTATCAATACAAAGGAAAGCATAAAGGAATTTTAGGATGGCTGCTTACTACCGATCATAAGCGAATCGGTATAATGTATCTTGCGGCTATGATAACATTCTTCGTTGTTGCAATGTTCATCGGTTTCTTTATGAGACTTGAATTGCTGACACCCGGTCAAACGATTATGAAGCCTGAAGTATATAATGCTCTCTTCACTCTTCACGGCGTTATTATGATTTTCCTTTTCATTATACCCGGATTGCCTGCAGTCTTTGGAAATTTTTTCCTGCCGATTATGATTGGCGCAAAAGATGTTTCATTCCCAAGGCTTAATCTGCTTTCATGGTATCTTTATATGGCAGGTGCGATTTTAGCCGTAGTATCTCTCTTTACAGGCGGAGGACTGCCCGATACAGGCTGGACTTTTTATGTGCCTTACAGCATAAGGTCAACATCAAACGTTTCCACAGCTCTTTTTGCGGCTTTTATACTCGGGTTTTCTTCGATTGTTACAGGTCTGAATTTTATCGTTACAATTCACAGAATGAGATGTAAAGGTATGACATGGTTTAAGATGCCCCTTTTTGTATGGGGATTGTATTCGACTGCCTGGATTCAGATTCTTGCAACTCCTGTTGTTGGTATTACATTGTTACTTGTAATATTTGAAAGATTTTTTGGAATCGGAGTTTTTGACCCTGCATTAGGTGGTGATCCGATTTTGTTCCAGCACCTTTTCTGGATTTATTCTCACCCTGCAGTTTATATTATGATTTTACCTGCTATGGGTCTCGTTTCGGAAATTATTCCGACTTTTGCCAAAAAAACAATTTTTGGATATGGTCCTATTGCAATGTCAAGCTTAGCGATTGCTTTTGTCGGATATCTCGTCTGGGGTCACCATATGTTTACAAGCGGAATCAGTGATACTGCAAGAGCAATTTTTTCATTACTGACTTTCATTGTTGCAATTCCTTCCGGTATAAAAATTTTCAACTGGATAGCAACACTTTATAAAGGTTCTATCGAAGTCAGAACTCCTCTTATCTTTGTTATGGTTTTTATTTTTGTGTTTTCCATCGGAGGTTTAACCGGACTTGTATTAGGCTCTCTTAATACCGACATTCACGTTACAGATACATATTATGTAGTTGCACATTTTCATTATGTAATGTTCGGAGGAATGGGCACACTTTTCTTCGGCGGATTGCATTACTGGTTTCCAAAAATGTTCGGTAAAAA